>CAZNPP010000092.1:0-16704 GCA_964574785.1 uncultured Chloracidobacterium sp.
CGATGCGGCAAGCTTTCTTCATCGAAACGGCACCGACCGCCTTTGGGTCAGGTGGCCATTGACGGAAAGGCGCGTAGTAAGAAAGCTCGATGAGTCTCAGCTGAAACAGGAATTCGAATACCGCGTGCCGCTGTTACAAATCTCCAAAGACGAGATTCCCGTTCGTAAGGAGCTCGCAGAAGCATTGACGGGTGAACACGCCCTCATCGAGATTCCTGCAGATATCAATCTCCTACAGCACCGAGGAGCTGATTTAGCGCTCCTATGGCGTGAGGCAACCCGTTGGGCTTTTACCGAAGCTATCGCTGCAGGTTATCTGATTGTGGATTTCCATCGCCGCGAACGAAATGGTCAGGAGTTTGGCAGCTACCTTCTTATTCGCGGTAAGAGATTTCCCGAAGTTAGAAAAGTCGATGGTTAAAGAACCAACCAACTTAACACGTCGCGCAATCCTGAAGGGCGCCGCGCTTGCCGGAGTAGGCGTGCTCACAGCGCCGATGATCAATCGCGGCAGCTTTCGGGTTTTTGCTGGGAGCAACCGCAAGTATTCAGCCCGAACGGTCGATCTCATGAAGGGATCAACTGTGATCGATATGCTTAGCCTTTTAACGTTAGACTTTCCTAAACAGACCAAGTGGTTTACAGATACGGAAAGCTTTACGGTTGCAGATCTCCAACCTATTAAGGATTCCGGAATTGATGTTTTTCACCCGGCAGTTGGGATGGGAGGACCCAATGCTTACGAGAACGTATTGAAGTTTTTTGCGTTGTGGAATGGATACATAGCAACTCACGATGAATATTTCATGCGCATTGACAGCACTGCCGCACTAAACCGAGTCAAACAATCTCCAAAGATCGGGATCCTGCTGGGACTGCAAAATTCAGATCACTTTCGCACCGCAGATGACGTCGACTTCTTTCACAGTATTGGCCAGCGCGTCTCGCAGCTTACATACAACTCCCGCAATCTGATCGGGAACGGCGCTACGGAAAGACGCGACGAAGGGATCTCTGACTTTGGGATCACGATAATCGAGCGGATGAACAAAGTGGGGATGGCTGTCGACGTTTCCCACTGTGGAGACCGCACTACACTCGACGCCTTCGAAATCTCCAAGAAACCCGTCCTCATCACGCATTCCAATTGCCGAGCACTCGTTCCCGGTCACCCGCGCCTGAAAACCGACGAGGCGATTAGGAAGGTGGGCCAAACGGGCGGCGTTATCGGTATCACTGGTGTTCGTATGTTTGTACGGGGTGAAGAACCAACCACTATCGAACATGTACTGGACCACTTTGACCATGTTGCCAAGCTGATCGGAGTCGAGCACCTTGGGGTCGGAAGTGACATGGATCTCTACGGCTACGACGCAATGCCTGCAGAGCTGAATAAGAGACTGCGCGCTGGATACAAAGGAAGTTATGCGTTTCGTGAGAAGCTCGACGTCGAGGGTTTGAACCACCCGCAACGAATGTTTGATCTTACGGACGGACTTATTCGTCGCAAGTATAGTGACGGGGCTATTGAAGGAATACTTGGTGGTAATTTTAAACGGGTGTTGTCACACATTTGGTCAGTAGACCGCGCTGCCCCCGCTTCAGGAGAATAAAAATGACATCTCGTCGCAGACATAGATTGGTTTTGCTCTCTATCCTTCTCCTTGGACTTTTGCAGATCGCAAAGGCACAAACGGTTCCGGGAGCAAGTTTTGATGATTATGTAACTAATGCCCTGAAAGAGTGGCAAGTGCCAGGACTTGCTATTGCCATCGTCAAAGATGACCGCATTGTGCTCGCCAAAGGCTACGGCACTCGCGAACTGGGGAAAACGCTGCCGGTGGACGAGCGAACATTATTCGCTATTGGCTCTTCGTCCAAGGCATTTACAGCAGCGGCAGTAGCGATGCTTGTGGATGAAAACAAGCTTAAGTGGGATGACCCGGCAATTAAATACCTTCCAGGCTTTCAGCTCTACGATCCTTATGCCACCCGCGAACTGACTGTCAGCGATTTGTTGAGCCATCGCAGCGGTCTCACGCGCGGCGACAGGCTCTGGTATGGAACTGCCAATAGTCGCAGCGAGGTCCTGCGCCGCATTCGTTATCTCAAACCATCATGGAGTTTGCGAGCTCGCTTCGGCTATCAGAACATCATGTTCCTCGCAGCGGGCGAAGTTATATCGTCTGTCACAGGAAAGACCTGGGACGACTTCCTGGCTGAAAGAATCTTTACCCCGCTAGGGATGAAGGACACCAGCACTACGATTAGATCGTTTTCGAATTCAAATAATGTAGCGACACCACACGCCAAAATCGAAGAAAAAGTTCAGATCGTAGCCTGGCGAAACATAGATAACATCGCTCCAGCCGGTTCAATTAATTCTAATGTCGTAGACATGGCCCAATGGCTCAGGCTAAACCTGGGCGGCGGTGTCTATCAGGGCAAGCGTTTACTCAGTTCTGGAGCAATTAAGGAGATGCAATCGCCTCAAACCGTCATCAGACTCGAAGGGCCAATGGAGAGATTGTATCCAACTGCAAACTTTCTGACCTACGGGTTGGGTTGGTTTCTGAGTGATTATCATGGTCAAAAGGTTGTAGAGCACGGGGGCGCGATCGACGGTATGAGGGCGTTGGTTGCCATGATGCCGGAAGAAAAACTCGGCGTTGTCATTCTTACTAATCTACACGGAACAATTCTTCCACAAGCATTGATGTTCCGAATCTTCGATTTCTACCGGGGCACCCCGGAACGTGATTGGAGCGCCGAGATGTTGAAGACGGTCAAAGCACTCGAAGAGCAAGCCAAAGATGCCGAGAAGAAGGCCGAGGCTGAAAGAGTCAACGGGACCGCTCCTTCAATGGCTATTGAGAAGTATGCCGGTAAGTATGAAAGCGAGATGTATGGTGAGGCCAATGTCGAGGTTGAGAATGGCAAACTCGTAGCTCGATTTGGCCCAAACTTCACTGGCGATCTTGAACACTGGCATTACGACAGGTTCAGGGTGAAGTGGCGAGATCCGATTCAGGGCAAGGGCTTTATAAATTTCCGGCTAAACCCTCAAGGAAAGATCGACCAACTAAACATCGAAGGCCTCTCTGAATTTACTCGTGCTCCGGACAAGCCGCCAGCGATCGCCGCAATTAATTTGAGCGAGTCGGAACTGAAGAGATTTGTGGGCACGTATGTGCTCGAAGGGGTGGGACTCGAAATCATTATCGAGTTAGTAGGTGGTAGTTTGAAGGCAACAGTTCCCGCCCAGCCGGTCTATACGCTTGTTCCAATCAGTGCAGATCGGTTTAAGCTCGAGGGTGCGCCTGACGGATTTTTTGCACAGTTTGAAATGGTTGATGGCAAGCCGAAAAGCCTAACTCTGATCCAAGGGACGAGACCAAGCGTTGTTCTGCTCCCAAAGTCCTAAGATCTTCGCATGTTTGTGCGCCTTAGGGGATCATCTTCTGCCACTAACCCACACAAAATAGATTCCAAAATGAGACCATCAACAGCATCTATCGCCCTTTTCCTGTTGCTGATCACTTCTGTGTTCGGCCAAGTCCCACAAACGCCTCTTTCTCCACCGAAGGAACCAAGTGAAATCCTCACTGAGACTCCTACCGCACCTGCACAATTAACAACAGCGGACGTTGAAGCCTTTCTGGACGGAGTCGTTCCCCAGCAGCTTCAACGCGAGGATATTGCGGGTGCAGTCATCTCCATTGTTAAGGATGGCAAGCTCCTCTTTGCGAAGGGTTATGGCTATGCTGACGTGGCTGGAAAGAAACCGGTTTCCCCAACCGAGACTCTT
The DNA here is from genome assembly GCA_964574785.1 of uncultured Chloracidobacterium sp. Classification (GTDB taxonomy): domain Bacteria; phylum Acidobacteriota; class Blastocatellia; order Pyrinomonadales; family Pyrinomonadaceae; genus PSRF01. The sequence goes on from CAZNPP010000092.1 coordinate 3,809, forward strand.
TTTCGTCCAGGTTCGGTTTCCAAGCTGTTCACATGGACGGCTGTTATGCAACTCCACGAACAGGGGAAACTGGATCTTGATCGAGATGTAAACGACTACCTCGACTTTCGTATTCCTGAGGCATTCGGTCAACCTATCACGCTAAAGAACATCTTGTCGCACACACCCGGTTTTGAAGAGCAGATCAAAGACCTGTTTACGGTAGAGACTGCTCCTATTCAGCTTGGCGATTATTTGAAAACTCATATTCCCAGACGAATCTATCCACCGGGAACGATACCAGCTTATTCCAACTATGCTACGGCACTGGCCGGTTACATTGTCGAACGCGTCTCAGGTCGTCCTTTCAATGAATATATTGAGGAGAATCTCTTCAAGCCGTTGGGGATGACTAGTTCAACCTTCGTTCAACCACTTCCGGCTCACTTAGCGTCACACATGTCGAGTGGTTACAAACTCGGATCTGGAGATGCCGGACCCTTTGAAGTAGTCAATCCCTCGCCCGCTGGAAGCATGAGCGCCACAGCGAATGATATGGCCCAATTTATGATTGCGCACCTGCAGCAAGGTCAGTTGGACGAGTCTCGGATACTTAGCCCTGAGACGACTCGCTTGATGCACAGCAGACTTTTTGCGCTGGATGATGCTGCTAACGCAATGTGCTATGGCTTCTACGAAGAGTCGCGCAATGGCCAACGGATAATTGGACACGCAGGCGACACACTATATTTCCATAGCGACTTACATTTGATTCTGGACGCCGGCGTGGGTTTCTTCATCTCATACAACAGTGGCGGGAAAGCGGAAATATCGTCACGAACGCTACTATGGGAAGCATTCTTGAATCGTTACTTCCCTCACGACATTCCCTTCACCGAGAGTCTGGCAACAGCGAAAGACCACGCCCAAACGGTTAGCGGAGCTTACGTACTGAGCCGGCGTAGTGAGCATTCGTTCCTGAAAGCCGCAAGCTTGGTTGGTCAGTTCACTGTTTCACCCACCGATGATGGCATGATCCAGGTTGCTCAACTTACTAAGCCTAATGGCAAACCAAAGCGGTGGCGCGAAGTAGCCAACATGACCTTTGTCGAGGAAGACGGTCAGGACAAGCTCATCTTCAAGCCAGATCAAAGCGGTCGCATGCAATTAATACTTCCATATCCCTTTTTTGTAGGTCAAAAAGTCGGTGTCTTCCAGAACGGTAAGATTCTATTACCGGTTGTAGGCGCATCGCTGGCGATCATGTTGTTGGCCATTCTGCTATGGCCGATTGCCTGGTTCGTGCGCAGGCATTATGGCCATCGGTTAAATCTGACAGGCGGAGAGTGGCTGCTGCGAATCGGCGTCCGGATAGTTTTCGCTCTGAGCCTTATTTTCGTTTTGGCGATGACAGGTCTGGTAATTTATGGATTGTCGAATCTATGGGTCTTCAGTGACCACGGCAATACTTGGTTTCGCCTGATACAGGTTGTAGGTGTAATTGGCGCCGTGGGTACGGTCGTCGTCTTCTTTAACGCAGTTCACTCTTGGCTGAGTAAGCGCAGGAGGATCTGGGGAAAACTCCAGGCAACGGTGTTCGCAATTGCTTGTCTCGGTTTTCTTTGGTTCGTTTTTGCAGGAAACCTATTGAGCTTCGCCCGGAATTACTAACTGTCTGACTATGTCCGACGAACTTCATTCAGTTTGTCGTTCCTCTGCAGACGCCATTGTGTGACCGAGAATTATGACGACAACTGAAAACCTATGTCTTTTTTCGTGCTATTTCGTGTGAATTTCCTGGACAAACAGCAGTCCCCGAAACTCACGAATTCACCTAAACACATTAGTGATGCTTCCGATCTTGCCGTAACACGATCAATCGGACATTTGAAGATGAAAGGACAACATGCACATTTGGTTGCACTGATCACGCTGGCGTGCATCTGCATACTTACTGACCTTGGGTCAGCGCAAGCTTTAAAGCCAATCGGCGTCCCACCTAAGCCTGCGCCCGCCCCCCACCACTGGATGGGATTGATAGGTGAGTATAAGTCAGGCGAACACATTCTCTTGATACTAGAGGAAAACGGAAAACTCCACGCAGCATTCAAGAGAATTAACCCTGAGTCACTTGATGAAATTTCGAAAACAACTTTCAAATTCACATCAAGCGGACCAAACGCCGGTAAACAATTAATATTCACTCGTGGTGCGAGCGGACAAGCCACGCAGGTTCGGTTCGGGAGAATTACTTACAAGCGGCGGCAGCTTGGACCAGAAGAGGGCGAGGCGCAATTACAGGTGAAACCGCTAAGGCCGGTTCCTGAGTTGATCAAAGAGGCTCTGGCAGCGCCCCCCCCAATTGAGGCGGGAGACTTTCTATTCTCTGATCTGGTTGAACTAACGAAGCTTGATCCAACGATCAAGCTCGATATTCGTTACGCAACTACCAACAACCTTTTCGGCAGCGTCTTCTATTCTCAGCCCCGTGCCTTCTTACAGCGACCCGCCGCCGAAGCTGTAGTACGCGTTCACCAGCGGTTGAAACCCATGGGTTATGGTCTGTTGATTCATGATGCCTACAGACCATGGTATGTAACCAAAGTATTTTGGGATGCAACCCCGAACGATAAAAAGTTATTTGTTGCCGATCCGTCAAAAGGGTCGCGACACAATCGAGGCGCTGCTGTGGATCTGACCGTCTACTACCTCGCAACTGGAGAGCCCGTAGAGATGGTTGCCACTTATGACGAAACCACGGATCGAGCTTATCCAAACTATCCCGGTGGCACCTCACTCCAGCGTTGGCACCGCGATCTCCTGCGCTCGGTAATGGAGGCTTATGGTTTCACAGTTTACGAAGCCGAATGGTGGCACTTTGATTACAAGGACTGGCAAAAATATCCGATTGGGAATCAGGTGTTCGAAAATATCGGCAATAACGAGATTTAATCCAGACATGGAAGGCCTTTGGGCTTGGGGCTTCGGTCTTGCCCTGTAGCTCTCACATGCCGTTACTCATTGGAGTTTATTCAACCTGAAGCTCAAATGCATAAACCAATCTTTGAGGTACTCATAGGATGCTTAAGACAGCTAGATACAACAGAGCGCTGATCTATCTAACCCTCCTGTTATCGATAGGAATTCTCTTAGGGTCAGTGTGTTGGCCGACGCTGGCCCAACAGACAGCCGCGAGCGCCCAATCCCCCACGGCTCAGGCCACCATAAAGATAGAGTTCAATCGTCGTGTACGCATGCGGGACGACATAGAGCTTTCCGCCGATATCTATCGCCCAGAATCCAAGGGTCGCTTCCCCGTGATCCTGTCGCGTACACCCTATACAAAGACTGGCGCAAGCACTCTAAGGATTGCTCGTTACTTCGCAGCGAACGGCTATGTCTTCATAGCGATGGACGTGCGTGGCCGTGGCGATTCCGATGGAAGATTCGTGCCTTATGTCAACGATGGGAAGGATGGTTATGACGCGATCGAATGGGCCGCCAAACAGGATTGGTCTACTGGAAAGATTGGCACTATTGGTGGCTCTTACAATGGGGCCATCCAATGGCTGACGGCCGTCGAGCAGCCGCCAAACTTAGTGGCAATGATACCTATGGTTACTCCTTCCGATCCCTTCGTTGAGTGGCCCACCGGGTTACCGCTCCCGGCATCGATCGGGTGGTTTCATTTTACCGCGGGTCGAGTGTCGCAAAACATGGAAGCGGTTGATTGGAAGAAGTTGTACTGGCACCTGCCAATGGTGACGATGGATGAAGCGATGGGGCGACCGAACCCATTATGGAAAGAGGAGATAGAACATTCAAAGCTGGACAGTTGGTGGGAGCCGCATCGTTATCAGAATAAGTTCGATCGCGTGCGTGTGCCGGTCTTAGGGATATCGGGCTGGTACGACGACGAGCAGATTGGCACTCCTCTGAACTTCATTGGGATGACAACCAAGGGAGACGGTACCGTGCGGCGCCGTCAAAAACTTTTGATGGGTCCATGGCCCCATGCAGTGAATTCGGGCACCAAGCTTGGCGCCGTTGATTTCGGACCAACTGCCGTCATCGATCTGAATGGTTACTGGCTCCGTTGGTTTGACTACTGGCTAAAAGGCATCGACAACGGAATCATGAAAGAGCCGCCGGTACGCATTTTCATCATGGGCGAAAACGTTTGGAGGGATGAAGACGAATGGCCAATGGCTCGTACGCGCTGGACGAAGTACTTCCTTCACAGCAACGGCAAGGCTAACACGTTATCAGGAGACGGCACTTTATCAACCAGCGAGCCCGCCGATGAGCCACACGATAGTTACTCATACGATCCGGCCGATCCAGTCCCTTTCATTACAGATCCCACTTTCTCGCAGATTGGGGGTCCCGACGACTATCGAGAGGTTGAGCAGAGAAAGGATGTGCTGGTCTACACAGGCGAAGAACTTACTGAAGACGTGGAAGTATGCGGGCCTATCCGAGTGAAGCTTTACGCGTCTTCTTCGGCTCGCGACACGGATTTCATGGCCAAGCTGATTGACGTTTGGCCCACTGGCTTTGCACAACGGCTCACCGATGGCATGGTAAGGGCACGCTTTCGTGAAGGGATGGATAAACCTTCGCTGATCGAACCTGGTCGTGTCTATGAGTACGATCTTGATTTATGGAACACGTGTCAGAGCTACCGTAAGGGGCACCGAATCAGGCTCGAGGTATCATCAAGCGCTTTTCCTAAATATGACCGCAATCTCAACACTGGCGAAGCCCTTGGGAAGACAACACAGATGAAGATAGCGGAACAGAAAGTTTTTCACAGCCGACAGCACCCTTCACATGTAGTTCTGCCGATTGTTCCTAGAAGGTGAAGCTCTTCGCGTCTCGACTCTCTACGTCTCCTAGATGTCCAGCCTTTGACACTCCGATGTGGATGACCTTTTCCATGAACCTACACTGAAACTGCACGAAAAAGAAGACTGCTTCCCGCTACCACGCTTCCGGTTCGGTAGACTGCTGGAAGCAGGTAACGCATTATCATCCGCCTCACCACTTCCTCATACTGAGGGCTTTTACTCAGATCGCTCAGCGAAATTTCGCAACTTCAGTGCACTCGCGAGGCACCGATTCAGCTCGAGCAACGTGTTCGCCAGTCTAAAAGTTGAGTCTGCAACCAAATCGCGTTCATTCTGGTGTGATCGAAGCCTGCGGCATATCTATTGCCCGGTTAGAGCTTAATGAAAGGACCTAATTACGTGTGCCCTAATCCAGTCACCATTCATGAACCTACCGAACTCCCATTGAAGATTGTAATCACAGGATCAGCGTTGCTCGACAATCCAATTTTCAACAAAGGTACAGCGTTTCCCGAAGACGAGCGGCGCGAGTTAGGTCTGCTCGGCTTGTTGCCATTTCATTGTTCAAGTGTTGACGAACAGCTATCCAGAACTTACGAGAACTACAAGGCCAAAGACACTGACCTCGAGCGGTATGTATTCTTGACCGCACTCCAGGACCGCAACGAAACGCTCTTTTACCGCTTGGTTCTGGAACACATAACAGAGATGATGCCGATCATCTACACCCCAACCGTAGGGCTCGGTTGTCAGCGCTACAGTCATGTATTCCGCAGACCCCGTGGGCTCTATATCTCTTATCCCTACCAGAATGAGATCTCGACCCTGCTCGACAATGCACCTTCAAACGAGGTCGAAGTCATCGTTGTTACAGATGGCGAGCGAATACTCGGACTTGGGGATCTCGGAGTTGGCGGTATGGGAATTCCGGTGGGGAAGCTTTCACTTTATACGTTGTGCGCGGGCATCCATCCGCAAACAACGCTGCCTATACTTCTGGATGTCGGAACAGACAACGAGGAGTTGCTGAACGATCCACTTTACCTGGGATGGCGACACGAACGCATACGTGGTCAGCAGTACGACGATTTTATCGAAGCGTTTGTCTCAGCGGTTGTGAAGAAGTTCCCGAACGCCCTGTTGCAATGGGAGGACTTTTCCAAAAACAACGCATCGCGGCTGCTTGAGCGCTATCGCGATCGGCTTTGCACTTTCAACGACGACATCCAGGGAACGGGAGCGGTGACTCTCGCCGGATTGCTGGCTGCGATGAACGTTAACCGTACCCAGCTAAGCAATCAGCGAGTCGCTATACTTGGCGCAGGTTCGTCAGCCATCGGCATCAGCGGTCAGATCGTCGTCGGCATGATGCGCGAAGGGCTTTCAGAAAGTGAAGCCCGCAGCCGGTTATGGTTAGTTGACAGTCGCGGTTTAGTGCATTCGGCGCGAACCAATTTGGAATCCGCTAAGCAGAGATACGCGCAGCCAGTTGGAACGCTAAGCGATTGGAAGCTGGAAAAACCCGACCAATTCACCTTGAGAGATGTCGTTACAAATGCAAAACCGACAATCTTAATTGGAACATCGGCCCAGCCGCGAGCTTTTAGCGAAGAGATTATTGGCACGATGGCCCAGCAAACTGAGCGCCCAATAGTCTTTCCCCTTTCTAATCCGACATCTAAGTCTGAGGCTACGCCCGTCGATATTCTGCGCTGGACCAAGGGACGAGCGCTGGTGGCAACGGGCAGTCCCTTCTCTCCTGTCACGTTTAACGGCAAGACCTTCCACATTGGACAGTGCAACAACGCATTCATCTTTCCGGGAGTTGGCTTGGGAGTTCTGGCAGCGGCAGCAAAACGAGTCAATAGCGAGATGTTTGTGGCCGCCGCCCTTACGCTCAGCGATCTATCACCGGCTCTGATTGATCGATCCGCGCCCCTTTATCCTCCACTCGAGCAAGTGCGCGAAGCTTCCCGTAGGGTGGCTCTAGCTGTCGCCCTGGAAGCTCAGCGTTCAGGTCTCGCTGAGCAGACAAATATCGATGTACTCGAACAACGCATTGAAGCAAGAATCTGGCCGCCCACATATCGCAAATTGTCAAAGGTAGCGACCCGAACAATTTCTTAAACAAAGGATAACCACAATGAAAGAGAACACATTGACAATCACCGACAATCGCACCGGGAAAAAATACGAACTTCCCATTGAAAATGAGACGATCAGAGCCATCGATTTACGGCAGATAAAGGTTTCTGAAGGTGACTTTGGCCTGATGACTTACGATCCGGCCTTCATGAATACGGCCTCGTGCCGAAGCCGCATCACTTTTATCGATGGTGATAAAGGGATCCTGGAATACCGCGGCTATCCGATCGAGCAGCTTGCCGAAAAAAGCACCTACCTCGAAGTCGCCTACCTGCTGCTGCATGGTGAACTGCCGACTGAATCCCAACTGGAAGAGTGGAAGACAAACATTACCTACCACACTTTCATCAACGAGAACATCAAGAAGGTCATGGATGGTTTTCACTATGACGCACATCCAATGGGTATCTTCGAGGCGACGCTGGCAGCGTTGTCAACCTTCTACCCCGATGCGAAAGATATCTTCAATAAAGACCTGCGGCGCAAACAGATATATCGACTCATTGCCAAAGTTCCGACAATCGCAGCCTTTGCTTATCGTCATCGAGTTGGAGTGCCGTATGTCTATCCTGATAACGATCTAAGTTATGAAGGAAACTTCCTGAATATGATGTTCAAGACGACTGAATTGAAATATCAACCACATCCCGTCCTTGAACGAGCATTGTCTGTTCTATTCATTTTGCATGCTGATCACGAACAGAATTGCAGTACGAATGCAATGCGAAGTATTGGCAGTGCCCACACTGATCCTTTCTCAGCTATCGCGGGCGCAGCCGCAGCCCTTTATGGCCCATTGCATGGCGGCGCAAACGAGATGGTGCTGCGCATGCTCAAAGAGATCGGCTCAGTTGACAAAGTGCCTGACTACATCAAGCGTGTGAAGGCCGGCGAGTTTCGTCTGATGGGCTTTGGGCACCGGGTTTATAAGAACTATGATCCCCGCGCCCGGATAATCAAGAAAGCTGCATATGACGTCTTTGAGGTAACCGGTCGTGATCCTTTGCTCGATATCGCACTCGAGTTGGAGCGGATTGCCCTCGAGGATGAATACTTCATCAAACGCAAGCTCTATCCTAACGTAGATTTCTATTCGGGAATTATCTACCAGGCAATGCGTTTTCCGGTGGATATGTTCCCAGTGCTGTTCGCGATTGGGCGCACTTCCGGCTGGCTGGCCCAATGGATCGAGATGCTCGAAGATTCAGACCAGAAGATCGCACGCCCACGTCAAATGTACCTCGGTCACCGCACACGTAATTACGGAGTGCCTGAACAGCGCAGAGCTACCGCGTAGCTGAGATTCGGCGTTGTGCTGGGAGTAAAAACGAGACTTAACCGATGGGGAGCTTCGGATGATGCTTGCAAGTAACGTTTTGCACCGAAAAATTCAAACTGGTAAGAGTAAGCAACATCTCATTGCAGCAATCCGAGGCTTCGAGCCCGGTCCTACGTTGATCGTGATCGGCAGTCTCCATGGTAACGAGCCAGCCGGCGCGCTGGCAGCCCAACGTATGGCTCCTTATATTCTGAAGAAGAAGTCGCTGATTCGCGGCGAGGTCATTCTTCTTTCTGGCAATACCAGAGCGCTCGCCCGACGTGTCCGTTACATAGACACAGACCTAAATAGACATTGGACCATAGAAAACATCTCTAAGATCAGGTCCGCTAGTCTCGACTCTACTAAGTCTGAAGACCTTGAGCTGTGCGAATTGCTCGAACAGTTTGAGTTGGCATTTGAGCGAGCAGGAGGCGAGCTGTATTTCCTTGATCTGCATACAACCTCGGCACACGGAGTCCCGTTTGCCACTGTTGGCGACACACTGCGCAATCGCAAATTCGCCATGAATTTTCCGACCACGATTGTGCTTGGCCTTGAGGAACAGATTGAAGGAACTTTGCTTGAATACATGAACAATTTGGGGGTAGTGACGATGGGCTTTGAAGCTGGTCAGCACGATGCGCAAACTTCGATTGAGCATCACGAGGCGGTGATTGGAATCGCTTTGGCTGCGGCTGGACTCTTGCGCACAGAGGAAGCGCCAGAGTGGGAGCGTCACCGGGCCGTACTCGAACAAGCTAGCGGCGGAGCGAGAATCGTTGAGGTTCGCCAGCGTCACGCCATTGCACCGAACGATGAGTTTATGATGGAGCCAGGATTTGAGAATTTTCAGCCGGTGCGGCGAGGAGCCGTTCTGGCTCACGATCGGCACGGACGGATTACTGCCTCAGAGACCGGGATGGTGCTGTTGCCGCTTTACCAGAAGCTCGGTGACGATGGTTTCTTTCTCGGTAGAAAGGTGAACCGGTTCTGGTTGAACGTGTCGGCTGTTCTCAGGCATCTTCGGATTGGCGATTACGTGCACCTCTTGCCTGGTGTACGCCGGCAAGATTCGGAAGGCACCTCTTTTGTGGTGAACACCCGAATAGCGCGTATCCTTCCGCTGCAGATCTTTCACCTGCTAGGCTTCCGGAAGAGAAGATGGAGTGATGATGTCCTGCTAGTCAGTCGCCGCCGGTATGATTTGGTTGGACCGACTGATCTGCGTTGAGCCTCACGCTCGCTGATACATGGACAGGATTTACTGGATTCACAAGATACGGATGCCACGGGCTCGCCCCGTGGAGCCTCACGCTCGCTACTACACGGCAGGATTTACCTGATTTAAAAGATTAGGGATGCCACGGGCTCGCCCCGTGGAGCCTCACGTCCGTTGCTAAGACCGCAACTTCCAAGCTCCCAGATACTACGGGCTTGCCCCGTGGAGCCTCACGCTCGCTACTACACGGACAGGATTTACCTGATTTACAAGATTAGGGATGCCACGGGCTCGCCCCGTGGAGCCTCACGTCCGTTGCTAAGACCGCAACTTCCAAGCTCCCAGATACTACGGGCTTGCCCCGTGGAGCCTCACGCTCGCTACTACACGGACAGGATTTACCTGATTTACAAGATTAGGGATGCCACGGGCTCGCCCCGTGGAGCCTCACGTTCGTTGCTACAGAAGACCACAACTTCCAAGCTCCAAGATGCCACGGGCTTCCGTGGAGCCTCACGTTCGTTGCTAAGACCAAAGCTCCAAGCTGCCACGGGCTTGCCCCGTGGAGCCTCACGTTCGTTGCTAAGACCACAACTTCCAAGCTCCAAGATCCCACGGGCTTGCCCCGTGGAATCTCACGTTCGTTGCTACAGAAGCCTTCTTTGAACATGGAGCTTGGAGGTTGTGGTCTTCTGTAGCAACGAACGTGAATCTCCTTTTCGTGAGCACTTTCGCCCAAGATCTAGCGGAAGTTTACGCAGGCTGCCCCGTTTGCTACGCCAACTTTCAATTCAATTCCGCTCGGAACCGCCCGGCATATGCATTGCTCTTTTAAGCCACCCGGACAGCATGTTGATTCAGAGAGGAGGTTCGTCATGAACGACGTCACTTATCTCATCATCGCTGCGGTAGTAGTAACCACAATCTTCTTTGGGATTCGTTATTTTGTGCGCTCTCTCCTGCGATACGGAGGCGCGCAAAGAATCACGTGCCCCGAAACAGGAAAGACGGCAATGGTCGAGCTTGATGCCGGGCGCGCCGCATTAACTTCGACAGTAGGTCAACCGGACATCCGCCTGAGGAGTTGTTGGCGTTGGCCACTCAGTGAGAATTGCGGGCAAGAGTGTCTGACGCAGCTGGAGGGTCTGCCACCAGATTGTCTGGTGCGCGGCGTTTTGTCGAAGTGGTACAACTCAAAGTTTTGCGTGTATTGCGGTGTACAGTTCAGCGAGATCCACTGGGCCGACCACAAACCCGCCTTAGAGACCTCTGAGGGCCCACTGCTAACCTGGGACCAGCTGCCTATCAAGAACTTCGATAAGGCACTTTCGACTTACCTCCCAGTTTGTTGGGACTGCTACATAGCGGAGTCTTTTCGACGCGAACATCCGGAACTGGTCGTCTATCGACCATGGCAGAACAGCTCGTCAGCTTTGCGTTATCACTGAGGATATATGGTCACACGGCGCCGCCTTCAATGACGAAGAAGCCAGTTTCACCACCGCCTGAGGTTACGTTGACAACGGGCGCTTCTGAGAGACGAACCATAACAAACAGAAGTGCCTTTCTGATGAATCAGCAAACAGGGAATTCCTCGAAACGTTTAACTCTGATCGTTGTGTTGAGCTGGCTGTCGATGCTTGGCATTGACTTGCTGCTTCATGGTGGCTTATTGGCGAAGTTCTATGTGGAACCTAGCCCGTTCCTGCTACCGCCCCAAATGGCGTTCAGGTACATTCCCCTTGGTTATTTGTCGTTCCTCATTCTAGCGATTTTGCTCGTGTGGCTGATGGTAAAACTCGACGTCCGCGGTTCACGCGTTGGCTTTCTGTTTGGGCTGAAGCTTGGCGCACTTGTTTGGGGTTCTACGGTCATCGGGTTGATGTCCATCTCGACCGCTGAATGGGGCTTGCTCTTTGGCTGGTTTTGTGGGCAGACACTCGAGTTAGCGACTGCCGGGCTGTTCGCCGGCCTCGGTCTCGGTGGCATGCGACTTTCCCGACTCTTCCTGATCATACTGGGATTCGTCATTGTCATGTTTGTCGTAACGGTCGTTTTGCAGAGCACAGGGTTCGCGCCAACGATACGTGTTTAGTTGGGGACATTCCGCTATTGAGTAAGGGGAAGATCGGCGAATGCTGGGACAAGCTTCAAATTGAAATGAATTAGCCGATGGACAGTAAATCAGCGGCTAATGTTATCCTGACATCCATGAAGTACCTACGCCTTGCCGCTGTTTCCATTCTTCTGCTGATTACGCCCCTCCTCGCCATCGCTCAATCCTGGACCGCCAAGCTCGACAAGGATGTTCGCTTCTATCAACCAACCGAACTGGGCGTGCTGATAACCGGGACCGAAAAATCGGTTTATGGGCTCGACGCAACTACCGGAGAAACTTTGTGGCGTCGCAAAAACGCGTCACTTGATGAAACTGATGTGGCACCCGTGCCTGGCACTGATCTACTTCTTCTCAGCTTTGAAAAAGGTGAAAAGAGTCGGGTTGAGGCGGTCGACATTCTTAACGGCGACACAATCTGGAGAAGCGATAAGATCAAAGGTTCAGTAATGCACCTCGCGGTTGAACCGAACAGGAACCTGCTGGCGGTCGTGCTCGCCAGAAACGCGAAAGGCCGCGCCAGACAAGGTTTCAAGAAACGTCCTTTCATTCACGTGCTTGATCTCGAATCCGGCAAAGAACTCTGGAAGCATGAAGCCGGCGAAGTGGAGATGATGCCCACGCGCTGGCCGCAGGATTCGAGCAAACAGGTTGGATACACATTAGACAACTACTATCCGCCTGCTTTTGTAGATGACCGGCTGTACCTGTTCTACGAAGGCGTCACGTCGTTCGAAGCACATACGGGAAAGAATCGGTTTCGAGAGCGTTACAAAGTCAATGAAGATGGTCTGGCGTTAACGGAAGCAGAACCGGTCCTTAGTAATCATTTGATCTTCACCTCGGGTCGCGGCCACGTCCGCGCAATCTCTCGTGAAACTGGCGATACTGTTTGGGAAGCTAAGGACCTCGGCGTCACTCCCGAGTTAGCAGTGCTTCCAGACGTACTTTACGTCAGGACAGGTGGGAGATTCACTCGATTTAAGGATGGCGAGACGGTGGAGCGGGGACCGTACGGCGTGAGCGCAATTGATGCGCTGACTGGAAAGGTTCGTTGGCGTTATAAGGGCGCCGACAAAGGAATCACCAATCTACTTATCCCCGACGTAAACACGTTGGCAATAGCCGATCGTGACGACTTGATCTACATTGACTCTCGTTCAGGCAAGCGCATCTCGAAAGTTTCTCATCGGATTGAACGCGCCGCATTTGGCTTGTTAAATGAACGTGGCGACGTGGTGATTGGTGGACAATCGGAGATTGCGG
>CAZNPP010000093.1:0-3604 GCA_964574785.1 uncultured Chloracidobacterium sp.
CTCGCAACCACCTTCAGGTGGTCTGACGCTGACTTCTGACTCCTGACTTCTGACTGCTGACTCCGCGATTAGAAAGCCATCGACGTACGCTTAATCTTTACGCCGCCATTCGTCGTCACTGCCCGAACGATTGCGCCTCCCGAACCAAGATTTACAGCAAGTTGTTTTGATTTGCCATGGACCACCTCAGGAAAATCGATGCTGATGTTGCCATTGACAGTGGCTGTTTGAAGGTGAGCAGAGTAGTTATCAGGCACGGACATCACGATACCACCATTCGTGGTTTTTACATCAAGCTCTTCGCCATCCCAACGGTCGCCGCTCAACTCCACAACAAGACCTCCATTTGTTGTACCGCCACGAACGCTGCCTCCAACTCGCCTCAACACCACACCGCCATTAAGCCCATTGAACTCAATTTTGCCGTGCACATCGGAGATCACGATTCCACCATTATGCGCCTGTAACGATAGATCTGACCGGCTTGGAACAAAAACCTCGTAACTGACTGACCAATTGTAGCCGTCACGTCTTTCAGGACCTGTGGAGTAGATCTTGCCGACAGTCTCAATTCTGATCTGTTGTGCCAGACTTTCGGCTTCACTTTGGGTAGGCGCACCAGTTTGGACTCGGGCCCGCACTAGTATCTCGTTCCTATCCCAACCTTTTACAGACACTCCACCATTTTGTCCTGCATCGACGCTGATGGTAGTTCCCGTAGGTGAAAGCGTTACTTCCTTGATTTCGCAGTGACTCGCGCGTCTTCCGCTATTCCAATTATCCTGACAGTCTAAAGAACCCTTTGACTTGTCGCTTTGCGCTAATCCGAGCCCACCTGTGAGTGCGAGAAGGGTAACTGCGAGCACGCTCCTATGTAACAGACTATTTTTCATCTAAACGATTCCTCCCAGATTAGTAGTTGAGCACACTAACGCGTTTCTGATGAGATAAACACCACCGGGCTGACGCTTGTGACAGGATTTTTGAAGGATGAAGGATGAAGGCGGAAGGATGAAGGAGAGCTTCATTTTCCATTTTGCATTTTTCATCTTTCATTTTTCATTTTGTCTTTGATTCACTTGCTTTTCATCAATTTCGCCGCGAACATTTCCTAGAAGTCCAGTTGGAGGTTCAGAGGCGAGGGCGAAATGACCAATGAAAAATGCAAAATGGAAAATGAAGCTCTCCTTCATCCTTCCTCCTTCATCCTTTATCCTTTCGGAGCGCGACTATCCGAGGTATTCCCTGCAAATCTTTGTGGATGTCGAGTTTTTTCCACCGTGTTGAAGTAACTAGTTCCTCAAGAGCAGCACCCTGATCAAATCCAATTTCCAGGATCATAAATCCGCCTGAAACCAAGCGTGGGTATCCTTCAATGAGGAGGCGCCGGATTATTGAGAGACCGTCTCGTCCCGCCGTTAATGCCATTCTCGGTTCAAATTCACGAACTTCTCTTTGTAGACCTGCAAGCGCTTCAGAGGCCACATAGGGAGGATTGGAAACAATCAAGTCGAATACTGGTTTTTCTTGAAACCCAGTCAGAGAATCTGCAAGTAGAAAACTCATGCGTTCGCTTAAGCTATGTCGAATGGCATTTCTTTGCGCAACTTTGAGGGCTTGCTCGGAGATATCGGTAGCGAAAGCCTGGGCCTGAGATCTCTTTCTAAGAATTGCAATTGCTATGCACCCGGAACCTGTTCCGACATCGCAGAACTTTAGCGCCAGGTCTCTATTAGCGGTGAGTTCGAGAGCCGTTTCAACCAGGAGTTCGGTTTCAGGCCTTGGTATCAACACATCTGGAGTGACTTCAAACTCGAGTCCGAAAAAATCTTGAAGTCCAGTGATGTACTGCATCGGTTCACCAAAAGCGCGCCTGTTGATTTGCCGTCGAAAGTTTTCCAGCGTCTTGGCGTCTAACTGTTCTTGGGAATGGCTGATGATGAAGGTGCGATCGCGACGTAGCAGATGAGCTAGTAGAGCACCTGCTTCCCGGCGCGCTTCAGGAACGCCGGCATGGTTCAAGGCCTGGGTTGCTTCTGTTATTGCCTCGGCTATTGAAATGCTCATGTTAGTTTGCGTGTCAATGATACGCTGCTCCAACTCATGCTGAGAACCCGGCAGGACTAATGGGTGCCAAACCAACCAGAGATATCAGGTGGTATAATCATGCCTATGCTGCATCGTCATTTGAATCATTCAGATTGGACCCTGGCTGCAGTTGATGACGTTATTGCTCGTGGCCGTCTTGATGATTGGAAGGAGCTTCGTGACGCCGCTGCGACTCGAGAGGAGATCCGAGATCGGATCCTCCGAGTATGTGCAGCGCATCTCGCTGATCCTTATGAGCAGCGGTATCACTTCTGGGACTATTATGTCCGAAAACAATTTACCTGAATGGGAGCAACTTGTGTCGGCTGCGGCCCACCTGCAGCAGATTCTGCCGGGTGCAACCCTTGTCGGCGGCACCGCTGTAGCTATCTTTGCTAAGCACCGCGTTTCTCATGACGCCGATCACATCTTGCCGGACCTGCAGCATCGATTTGATGAAGTACTCGGTCAACTCGAGTCAGTGGCGGGATGGCGGACGGCGCGTGTGAAGCGTCCCGTGATGATATTGGGTAGCTTGGATGATATTGAAACCGGAGTGCGTCAGTTAATCCGAGATGAACCGTTGGAGACGCAGGAGGTCACTGTTGGCAGCGTACGGCTAATCGTGCCGACTGAGGCGGAGCTACTCCGAATTAAGGCGGTGCTGATTCTGAAGCGCAACGCCACTCGAGATTATTTAGACTTTGCTGCTCTTTCCGAACGAATGGGACCGGACAAGGCAAAGGAAGCTCTTGTTGCTCTTGATCAGCTATACCCGCAACCAAGTGGCGAGTCAGCCTTTCACCAGTTACAGGTGCAGTTGGCCAACCCTATGCCCTACGATCTCGAAGAGACAGATCTGAGGGAATACCGCAAGTTGCATCCAAAGTGGCACGATTGGAACCGGGTCAAAGAGGTCTGTGCGACTACAGCGGTGGAGCTTTTTCGCAGTTTATAGAAAGTGAATTCACCACGCCGTCTCTTAAGGAAAAAGGTCGATCCCAGAGTTAAGGGTGCGTGATTCCTTTTGGAAGGAAATCGAAATTACGACTTTCTCTCTAAACACAACGGCACGAGTCTCGTTCCTCCCGTGTACGAAAGAACCTCCGACGCCTTAATCGGTTTCGGAGGTTCTGACGTAAAGGGATCCGAAGTTTCAACAACGTTTTGCCCGAGGGGTGGTAAGAGTGAGTAGTCTCTCCAAAAGTCTTCTCCTATTTGCCTTGAACTGGGTTGATGCCCACCTCACAATCATCTGGATCCGAATGAATGTAGCCACAGAAGGAAATGTCCTCATGGCACGCCTTCTTGATTTAGGCGAGGCTCCTTTTTTGAGCGTGAAACTGACTGTCGGCGCATTCTCGGCTTACATACTTTATCGCTTTGCACACCTGCCAATAGCAAAACGCGGGATGAAGCTGGTGCTTGGACTCTATTTCGCCTTGTTAGCAGTGCACACGGCAACGGGATTGTCTGCACTCGGGTGGAAAACACCAGAGAGAGTGCTTGCCTATGT
>CAZNPP010000093.1:3704-16339 GCA_964574785.1 uncultured Chloracidobacterium sp.
AGATGTAAATCAGGCGTTCGGCTGGCTTGAGAAAGCCTTTCAAGAGAAACAGTGGCACGTGAGACTTCTTAGAGTCGAACCAATTTTTGACTCACTTCGGTCAGACGCGAGGTTTCAAGACCTCCTCCTCCGCTCCAGACTAACTTCTTGATCTAGACCCCTAAAAACTGTTTCTACCAGCTTATGAATTTCAATAGGCTTAGTATCCTTGCTATCATGTCACCAAGGCCTAAATTTAAGTCCTGCCTGCATTAAAGCTTGCGGCCCCGGCATCTTTGTCGCACAACCGCAGTAATAGGCCAGGCATCTCAAGGCTGCTTGCGCACGAGTTCTAATAAGGACCCGGCTTTGAAACTTAAACTAGAATTCGATTGGGAACACTGCCATGTATAAGTTAACCACACGACAGATTCTACTCATCGCTCTTGTCTCTGGTATCTTTGCCGCTACTTCAGTTATGGTTGTGGACCGGGTTCTTAAACGCTTTCCACCAGCCGATGCTGCCTTTATTGAAGAACCTTTGGCTGGCATAAGCAATCCTTCCCTGGTCAGCGACGAACAGAATAATATCCAGATCTATAGAACTATCTCTCCCGGAGTGGTCAACATCCACTCAACTTCCTATGCTCGTGATTTCTTCGGGTTTGTCGAACCCCAGGAGGGTTCTGGCTCAGGTTCGATTCTTGACCGAGAGGGGAACATCCTGACGAATTATCACGTAATCGAGCGTGCCCAAAGGCTGTCCGTTAGTTTCGGAGGCCAGCGCACCTATGCGGCAACCGTGGTAGGTGGAGATCCCGATACAGATTTGGCTGTTATTAGATTGGTAGAAAGGCCTCGTGAGCCGTTGACCGTTGTGCCTTTGGGCGATTCCGATCGGCTGGAGGTAGGGCAGAAAGTGTTGGCAATAGGAAATCCGTTTGGCATGGACCGTACCCTAACCACAGGGGTAATTAGTGGCCTTCAACGGCCAATTCGTGCACGAAATGGACGTCCGATTGAAGGAGCTATTCAAACCGACGCTTCAATCAATCCAGGAAACTCAGGTGGTCCACTTCTCGATTCGCAAGGTCGCATGATTGGAATCAACTCACAGATACTTTCACCCTCTGGCGCCTCAGCCGGTGTCGGGTTTGCTATTCCAGTCAATATTGCGAAGCGCATCGTTCCCCAGTTGGTAAAAACCGGGCAGGTCCGCCGGCCTAAGCTAGGGGTTACTACGCGAAACGTCTCAGCACTCCGTAGCCAAGTCGAATTGCCGGTACCAGACGGTGTGTTGATAGTTCAGGTTGCCGCAGGAGGCGCTGCCGCCAATGCCGGTTTGCGAGGATTGGCGCAAACGGAAAATGGGGATCTTGAATTGGGAGACATCATTGTGGCTATCAATGGTCAAAAAGTTGCCAACTCCGACGACCTTTATCGGGCTCTGGATAAGCATCAGGTTGGGGACACAGTGCGAGTTGAGATTGTTCGAAATGGAAGGAGGAGCACGGTACCAGTTAGGCTTACCGATCCTCCCGAGACCGGGCGTGGCAGGCTTCGAGAATGAATCCGTAGTGACGCCACAGGTTTCGTCCACTCCTTATGGAAGAAACCAACCACTTCTTTAATCTGGGATACGGCTGGGTCTGCAAGCACTGCAGCGCAGCGGAAACCGAGCGGTTGCACGTAACCCGACGTAGGCATGCTCGGTTTTTTCATGAAGGTGAGGCAGAAGATAAAGAACCCGTATTATCGACGCCTGCATTAGCACGATGGACCGACGCGGCTCGTCAAGGATTGTCTTGTCCGCGCTGCGGTATTCAGGAACTCCTTAGGCGTTAGTTACTTGTTCCGGCCACGAATTTCGGCATCCCAGTATCGTAACCATTCAACACCCTCTTTCCGTAGTAGATTCCAATCGAGTGGCATACGCACAAAAGGCTGGTTCATCCATTGAGGCAACTGGTTGCGGTCTAAATCTTCGCGCACAGGGATTCGGTAATAGGTATGGGCCGCGTGAACCAAACTTTCAGCAGTATTTACAAACTCATAGAACCTGCGAGCCTCTTCCTCGTTGGGCGCTCCGCGGACGATCGCTATCCCATCAATGATCACAGGTGTACCGCTAACTGGAAATACGTAAGCTACCGGAAGTCCTTTCTGTTCGGCGAAAATTCGTACATCCGGCAAATTCCATAAGCTGATCAAGCCCTCCTGCCGGGCAAGTTTTTGCATCAGAATCGTCCCGTCGGCGGTGTATTCACGTACATTGCGATCCAACTTGCGGAGCCAATCGTACCCGGCGGCAGCCGTTCCGGTGTTTTTATAGGAACGCCAGATCATCGCCCCAAAAATAGCTCTCATTGAATCCGAAGGATTCGGATTGCGGATCAATATCTTAGAACGCCAACGTTCGTGTAGTACGTCGTCCCAATCACGAGGCGCATCTTCCGCCCTCACGGCCTCGCTGTTGTACACGATCACTTCGGGAGTTTCGTAGATGCCGTACCAACGATCTTGTGTATCTCGACTGCCTTCGGGAACAGCGTTGGCCCAACTTGGACGAAAAGGCGACAGGAGATTCTCATCGGCTGCGTTTTGGAATGTGGTGTGTGCCGCTCCCCACCAGAGGTCAGCTTGAGGTCGATTCCGTTCAGCGCGAATTCTAACCAGAATATCTTGGGCGCCCATATCGAGGAACTGCACAGTAACGTCGGGATGGACTTCGCGATAACGAGCAATGAAATCACGCAGCATATCCTGCCCATGAGGTGTATAGATAAGGAGTCTGCGGGCGCTAGTTCCGGGAGATTGTCCACAGGAGAGGAGCGATGCAAACAGGCCCATTAAGACGAGCAGTCTAATCCGTCCGACAAACTTTATTAGTTTGTCGAGTCGTTCAGGGTGCATCCTCGGTGGCAAAGTTTTCAGTCTGCGTTGCAATTCAATCCCTCAAGAAAGGACAAATTCATCAGTTTGTCGCGACGTGCAAAGCATCGGGGGTTCGTGTTTCGCGGGGAGTTCGACGCTCGTAACCTCACCCGATTTCTACGCTGCTCAGAACTGGGAGCGGATACCCGTCTCTTTGAGCCTTGGGAGTTTCAATTTGAGCCTAACAATCTCTTTATTCTTCGCCGGGGCAACGACGACAAACTAAAAGTTTATCGGACTTTCAACATGCTAACACACAACCATTTTCGGCAATATCTCATCTTTAGCAGGGCAGCAGCAGCTAGGAACCAGGACTCAGGAAAGCTAGAATGTTGGGCCAGAGTTCCAAACGAGAACAATGAGAACAGCGATTAAAAGACAACTTTACAGAACTGGTGGATGGGCAATTCTGAAACGAGTAGTCAAGCCGATTCCCATTATCGGATCAGTGTTTGCTGTTGGCTTGGCTGGTTACGAAATTAAAAAGAAGGGGCTGCTGCCCGGGGCAATTCATGTTGGGCTTGACGTCACTCCCGTAATAGGGACCGCAAAGAACGTGGTTGAAATCTTCACTGGAGACTGGATCCCCGACAAACCTCCCAAGAAATCCGACCCGCTAAAAATCGATGGCCCGATCGAGCCTGGAATGCCGCGAAGGAACGGAAACAAGGGACAAGCCTAGAATAGATTACCTTCTTAAGTATCATCTAACTTTCAGCTTGGCGTGTTTGCAGGGTTGCGTTGAAGATCTTCGGTTGTGCGGTGAAGGGCCGTGCCTCCAGATACGCATGCGCAAGGTTAAGAAGTCCAGGCTCTGACCAATAAGGTCCTAACAACTGCAAGCCAATCGGTAATCTTTCCCGAGATAGCCCGCAAGGTACATTTAAGCCCGGGATCCCAGCCAGGTTCGCAGTCACCGTATAAATATCACTGAGATACATTTCGAGTGGGTCATCGGTTTTTTCACCCACAAGAAACGCCGGTGTTGGCGAGGTTGGAGTGATGATCGCGTCACACGCGGTAAGTGCTTTGCGAAAATCATCTCTGATCAAGGCGCGCACCTGCTGAGCCTTTCGATAGTACGCGTCGTAATACCCTGCTGACAGTACATAAGTGCCGAGCATGATGCGACGCTTCACTTCAGCGCCAAACCCTTCGTCACGAGTCTTTCGGTACATCTGGCGCAGTTCGGGGGCCTCTTCGGCACGAAAACCAAAGCGGACGCCATCATATCGAGCCAGGTTAGACGATGCTTCTGCTGTCGCAATAATGTAATAGACCGCAATACAATACTGAGCGTGCGGCAACTCAACATCAACGATCTCTGCACCTAGATCCCGATAAACTTCTATCGCATCCTTAACTGCTGAGCGCACATCGTCATCCAGGCCCTCACCAAACAAATCCTGGGGGAAACCTATGCGCGTCCCTTTTACATTTCCGTTTAAGGCTGCGAGGTAGTCGGGCACTGGTACGTCGGCACTTGTTGAATCGTGGGGATCGCGCCCAGCTATGACTCCCAAAACCGTAGCCACGTCAGAAACGTGACGTCCAAAAATCCCCACTTGATCAAGCGAGGAAGCAAACGCTACAAGACCATAACGAGAGTTACGTCCATAGGTAGGTTTTAATCCGAGGACGCCGCAGAGTGATGCGGGTTGACGAACGGAGCCCCCCGTATCGGAACCGAGTGCAACTGGAACAATGCCAGCAGCAACCGCAGCGGCTGATCCACCAGAGGAACCGCCCGGAACTCGAGCAACATCCCAAGGGTTTCTTACTATGCCAAATGCGGAGTTCTCATTAGAGGAGCCCATGGCAAATTCATCGCAGTTTGTCTTTCCAATAACGACCGCTCCTGCCATTAACAACCGCTCAATAACCGTAGCATCGTACGGCGGGTGATAGTCACCCAGAATGCGAGAAGCACATGAAGTTTGTAGCCCACGCACACAAATGTTGTCCTTGACGGCAATCGGAATTCCCGCGAGCGCGAGCGAGTCGGCACCCTCCTTCTTAGCAATTCGGATGTCAATCGTTTCTGCGCGACTGAGACTACCCGTTCGATCAATTTCGAGAAAAGCATTTAGACTTTCGTTGAAATCCTCGGCTGCTTGAATGGCACTTTCGACAACCGCACGAGCAGTTGTTCCGCCGCTCAGAAGTCGATTACGCAATGTATGAATAGTTTCTCTTGTAGTCATTGCTGCCTCTAAAGAACCTTCGGAACTCGGAACTGCCCGGCAGCCGAGTCAGGTGCTTCTTCGAGAGCCAGCTGTTGGCCCAGTGAAGGTTTTACTTCATCGTTGCGTGCAGAGTCGGAGCGCTCACCTTCTGGTGTCAGACCACCGAGCATCGGTTCGACTTGCGAAGTGTCGATCCGGTTTAGTTGTTCAACGTAGACTACGATGTCGGCAATTTGTGGAGCGAAAACTTTCAACTCTTCCTCGGTAATTTCGAGGTGAGCCAGTTGAGCTATTTTTTCGATATCAGCTTCTGTAATGGGCATTTTTCTAACTCAAGCAATAATAGGTCGCAGGCACTTTTGAGCAGCTGCAAGAAAGGTTGCTCTAAGCTTAACATCACGGATACAAGCGGCAGCTAACAACAGTTCCGACGGTAGAGGCTCTAAGTCCTTAGCTGGTTTGGCAAGCTGCCCCGCTCCAGCATCAGAAATCAAACTTGGATTCACCTTAAACTTTAGGGACCTAACTAACGGTTGCCCAAGAATAGAATTCATGCGAAAGAGCAAGTGATTGCTCATTGATTGGAGCTGCTTTTCCCAAATTCGGTCACTTACGGCAACCGTGAGCGTCGCATTCTCAAAAACAATTGGTACCGCAAGTTTTCGCAGTAGATCTCCGGCTGCATCTCGCCAAGCGACACCTACAGCTGCAAACAGCATTTCCTTAGAATCGCCGAAAGCTCGAAGCAGAATGGGCATCGTCTCAATAAGTGCCTCCATAGTTCCACCATTAGGTTGCGAGCTCACGCTTCCCTATGCTAACCGTAACCTTACTGTAAATGAGAAATCGTCAGTGAGTGTACCGGAGAAGAGACTGGAGCGCCAAGCCGACCTATTTTTTATCGATCTTCTGTGAAAGCGCCCGAGAAATTAATCCTGGCTTCAAAGAGTCCGCGTCGTGCGGAGATCCTTAAGGCTGTTCATTGGCCATTCGAGATAATGACATCAGACGTTGATGAGACCAGAGGTGAAAACGAGGATCCTGTCACGTACGTCAGACGGCTGGCTCAGACCAAGGCAGAAATTGTTGCGGAGCGACTTAGAAGTAGTAACCGTGCCGCACTGGTTTTGGGCGCGGATACCGTCGTTGTAATAGGTGGGGAGGTTCTAGGTCAACCTGCGGACGGTGAGGATGCGAGACGGATGCTAAGTGTCTTGAGCGGAACTTGGCATGAGGTGTTGACCGGTGTTGCGCTCTTAAGAACTGGCGGGTTAAAAGAGCCCTTGGTTGAGCATGAAGTCTCACGTGTGAGATTTGCGGAAATGAGCCAGGCTGAGATTGACTGGTATGTCGCTACAGGCGAACCGATGGATAAGGCAGGGGCATATGCGATCCAGGGACGAGCCGCGCTGTTTATCGAAAAGATTGAAGGCGACTACTTCAATGTAGTCGGCCTTCCGATCCGACTCGTGTATCGAATGTTAACGGTGATGAGTGATGAGTGACTCATCACTCATCACTCATCACTCATCACTCATCACTCATCACTCATCACTCATCGCTCATCACTACCAAAGGTGAATATCCGAGGCCGTCTGGTTCACGTCCCGTCGTTAGCCGATCCACGATAGCCCAGGTTTTCAGGTCTATCGTCGTAACGATGTCTGCGTTGGTGTTCGCCACAAACGCATGTTTAAGACCGGGGGCCACCAGTATTCCCACAGGAACAGGACTCTTACCAAACGAGCCAAAGAGTCGTTTGCTTGTCTCACTGGCTTCGGCTGCTTTCACTTCCATCGATACTCGCTTGATCTCCTTGCGGGTTCTTGCGTCAAAAACAGCAACATCACCAGAACGTGCATTGGAAACCAGCACGTGTCTACCACCCGGAACAAACTTTACGCGGATAGGGAAATCCTTTGATTCCAAAGTTGCGAGTATCTTCAGTGACCTTGCATCAATAACTGTAACTGTGTTCGCAGCCCTGTTCGATACCCAAACTTCTCTTTCGTTAGGTGAGATGTCGATACCTTCTGCTCCTGCTCCGGTTGCAATGTTGGCAATAAGTTTGTTGTTCTTAAGATCGATAATGGTTACTGAACCCGATCCGATGTTGGCGACAAACGCACGTCCGAGCTTGTTTGCTACGGCCACCATATGGGAGACGTTCTGATCAGTTTCAATGTTTCTAAGGATTGTTCCCGAGTTAACATCGACAGTGATTAAAGCTCTGTTAGCTTCGACTGTAACAGCGACTTCGCTGGCCTGTAGCCAGGTGATGCCATGTGGGCGGCGATAGTCACCGAGGCTAATCGTTCGCAACTGTTTTTTGTTAGGGATGTCGATGACGGTTAGGGTGTTACCGGGAGTCTGGGCGCCATAATCTGCCACTACCGCAATCCGGCCGTTAGGTGAGACTGCTACTTCGTGTGGTCCTACCCCGGTGGGTATCGTGGCAACTTCATTCTGGGACTTCAAGTCGATAAGAGTTACAGTGTTATCAGATTTGTTAAGAACGAGAAGGGTTCCAGAGTCTGCTAGCGCGCTGCCAGGGATCATTGCACTAAGAAATAAGACGAAGAGCATTGCAGCAATATAAGCTTTCATCGGTATCTCCAAAGGTTAGTAAGTTCCATCAAAACAGGACGCTGCCGCCATCAACATTTATTGCTTGACCATTGATTCCGCGTCCCTCTTCTGAAGCGAGAAGCAGAGCGAGTGCCGCAACCTCTTCTGACGTGACAAGCCGGTTCTGCGGACTCATTCTTTTCAATGCCTCGAGAGCTTCCTCAGCGGAACGTCCGGTCTTCTGCGTAATATTCTCAATTCCGCGAGTGGTCATATCGGTATCAACATAGCCAGGACAGATTGCATTTACGGTTATACCTTTTGCGGCTAGTTCTAGAGCTGCGGAACGCGTCAGCCCAAGCAAGCCATGCTTTGAAGCCGAGTAAGCCGCAATGTAGGGCGCCCCTGTCTTACCAGCGATTGACGCAATGTTAATGATGCGACCCCAACGTCTTTCAAGCATCTCGGGCAAAGCTTCACGCGTGCAGTAGAACGAGCCGGTAAGGTTAATCGCAATGTGTCGCTCCCAAAGATCGTTGCTAGTTTTGGTTAACGGGGCGCTTTCAGCTATGCCTGCATTATTAATAAGGATGTCCGGACCACGGCCAAACGTTTCCCGAATTGCCAACAATGCCTCCTGAATAGCTTCAATATCAGTCACATCGCATACCAGTGACAATGCCTTCGCACCCGTTGCTGCCTCGATCTCGTCTGCTACCCGTCTCACCTCTACCAAAGTACGAGCGGCCACTGCCACCGTAGCACCTTCTTTCGCGAACAAGAGTGCGATCGCTCGCCCTATACCGCGTCCGCCGCCCGTGATAAAAGCAATGTGGTCTGCAAGAATCATTAGTGACCTTTAAATCGCGGTGGTCGCTTCGCTAAAAACGCTCGAACGCCTTCCTTGGCGTCCTGCGATTGAAAACATCTAAGTTGAACATCCGTTTCGTAACGAAGCATCTCTTCGAGTTCAGCTGAATCGCTCTCGTAAACGGCCTGCTTAGCTGCAGCAATTGGAATAGGCGGTGCGTCGCGAAGGCGTTCAGCGAGTACTTGAATGACGCTCTCCAACTCTTCGGGGTTAACAACACGATTGACAATACCCAGGCGCACTGCCTCAGCAGCAGTGATCACGTCACCAAGGAAAAATAGTTCACAAGCCTGATTTGGTGTTAAGAGACGCGGTAGAAAGAACGTGCCGCCCCAATCGGGATGCAAACCAATCTTTACAAAAGACTGGCTGAACGATGCTGTTGTTGATGCGATTCTAAGATCACAAGCGAGAGCGAGATTGCAGCCAGCACCCGAAGCTGGACCGTTGATCGAAGCTACTACCGGCTTTGTCATATGCCGAATCGCTGTCACTACTCGGCGAGCCGAGCCAAGCAGCCGGGAAAACTCTTCTGTGTCCTGGCGTTCTATAAGTTCGGCCAGCGCTGCGACATCACCACCAGCGCAGAAAGCTCTGCCGGCACCTGTAATCACGACCACACGAACGCTGTGATCACTGCCGGCAGCCTCCAGCGCTTCCGCCAAATCACGCCGCATATGACCGATGAAGGCATTAAGCTTCTCTGGTCGGTTCAGCGTGATCTTGACGATACCAGAATCTTCGGTTACGTCGATGTGTTCGTAATTGGCCATAAATGTCCGACAAACTTTAGTTTGTCGTTCCCCTGTCCATTGAAACCAGATTTTTTGTTTGAAGCCAACGACAAACTGAAGTTTGTCGGACGATCACTTTCCCTTAAACTCCGGCTTACGTTTTTCGACGTACGCATTCAAGCCTTCTTTTGCATCTTCCGATTGAAAGAGTTGCTGTTGTAGTTCTCGTTCGAGTGCAAGCCCGTACTCAAGAGGTATTTCAGCGCCACTTTGCACCGCACGCTTAATTCTGCCGACGGCACGAGTAGCCTTGTTCGGTAGCGTAAATTGTTTAGCGTAATCCAATACCTTTTCAGTAAACTCAGCTCCACTCCCAGCCGCGAAGAGGTGATTAATCAACCCCAGTTCTTGACCATTCTCAAAATCGAATAGTTCACCCGAAGTCATGAGCTCGATAGCACGCGACTTACCCAGAAGTCGGACGAGTCGTTGGGTTCCACCGGTACCGGGCAGCACGCCAAGGGAGATCTCAGGAAGTCCCATCTTCCCGGCACCCTTCCGGGCGATACGAATGTCGGCAGCCAAAGCAACTTCCAATCCACCTCCAACGCAGTGACCATTGATTGCAGCAATTACAAGTTTGGGTGTCTGTTCGAGACGCGAGAGAGTTTCGTTTGCGTGAAGACAAAAATAGTATTTATATTCCGGGGTAGCATTCTGAAGCATGTTTATGTTAGCCCCAGCGCAGAAGAACTTTTCGCCGGCGCCAGTGAGCACGATAACTTGGATGTCTTCCTCCATACGTAACCAGAGGATTGCCCCATCGAGCACCTGCATCATTTCGTAACTGTATGTATTAGCCGGCGGATCGTTTAGTATCAATACTCCAACGCCATTTTCAGAGCGATACTGAAGCAGTGAACCGAATTCCTGTATTTCAAAGGATTGTCCTACCTCATCTGCCATGACAAGGAATCTCCAAGTGTATTACCAATACTTCTAGACAACATCGTCCGGCTGCGAAGCACGCCAGACACTCAGGTGTTTTGCCAAAGCCCCTGAAGGGAAGCTCAAATCTTCCGCCGCTCCGCTGCCAATAAAGCCGTTCAAGAAGAGCCGTGAAACGTTCTCAACCAGCTCCGCCACCTTCATCTTGCCGTTTGGATCGTACCAGTTATATATCCAATTCATCATGCCAAACAATGCATAGGTTGCAACTGTAAGATCTATCGCGTTTCGATTTGCAGGTTGCTGAGCTTGAACTTCACTGAGAATCCTGCGCGCAAGCTTGGTGTACTTCTGTTTCTTGCCGGAAACGTGTTCCCGGAGATCGCCCGCAAGCGAATCGGCTTCATGAGAAAGCACTTTCATCTCGGCCATATTCGCAGCAAAAAAAGCGAGATGGTTTTGAATAAAGATTCGTAGCTTCTGGATCGGATCTGAAACACCCTCCAGATGTTGTTCAAGATGCTCCAGCACGCGACCAAAGCAGTTGTCCTGAATCAGAAACAGTAGCTCTTCTTTAGATTTGCAGTAGTAATAGAGTCCTGACAGGCTGACATTGGTCGCCCGAGAAATATCGCGCATTGACGTGGAGTGATAGCTCTTCTCGGCAAAAATGCGCGCCGCCGTCCGTAGGATGAACTCTAATTTCTGATCGTGACGGGTAAAACTTGAAATAGTATCTGACATGCTTCTTTAAAAAAATGAAGTCAGGAGTCAGAAGCCAGGAGCAGGTAGCAGGATGCAGGAAGGGATCTGTTGATTTAGTCGGTATGTCAATTCTGCCCTCTGCCTGTGCCTTATGACTCCTGACTTCTGACTTCTGTCTTCATCCTTTCAGAGCCTGACGTATTCAAATTCGAATGGCTTACCTTTAATCCCCGCTGCGGGCGGTGCAATCCAGTTGGCGATCTTCCCTGGCTCCGTTACGGGATGCATTAAACTCCTTACGTACTCACGGTTTTCCATGCTTGGTAGCCATTCATCTCGTCTTCGCTCAAATTCTTCCGCACTTATCAAATTCCCTTCGATATCAAACTGGTGTCCGGCAAACTCTCCCACGTGCCGATGAAAGCGGGTGTTCGGCAAATACATACGTTCAGCGACACCTTCATCTGCTAACACCTTGTTCCAACGAGCCAAACCACGCTCGCAGTCGCGAACATATTCGCCACGCAGCACTTCATTCAAAGCATTTCTCAATGGCACTTCACGCGTGTGCAATTCACCGTTCTCAACCACGGTCATCGAGAAGATCTGGTTGGCAGCAATATGGTCTTCATACAGCTCCTGTTCCTTGTAACGGCCTTTAAGCCCAGCGGCAAAGAAGTCTGCTGAATTCGAACTGATCTCGCCGCCAAAAAGATCAAGTGAGTAGCTAAACCAAAAGTTGATATAGCGCTGAATTATATCCAGAGGAATGCCGCCGAGCTCCCGTACGTCTCCTTCCTTCATCAATTGAGCGGTACGCCGAACCACTCGACCTATGCCCGTATCTCCCACAAACATATGATGAGCTTCTTCGGTCAACATAAATTGGCAGGTGAGCGCCAGGGGCTCGAATCCCGATTCAGCCAAAGCTGAAAGCTGATACTTGCCATCACGATCAGTAAACATCGTAAAGCAGAAGAAATTGAGCCAGTCGTCACAAGGCTGATTGAACGCCTCCAGGATGCGGGGCTTATCAGGGTTGCCACTGCGTCGTTGCAGCAACTCATCTGCTTCCTCACGCCCATCTCTGCCGAAGTAGCGATGTAAGAGATAGACCATCGCCCACAGATGTCTTCCTTCTTCGACGTTCACCTGGAAGAGGTTCCGGAGGTCGTAGAGCGATGGACATGTTTTACCTAACTGACGCTGCTGTTCGACCGAAGCTGGTTCAGTATCACCTTGAGTGACAATAATTCGCCGCAGTGGATTACGAAATTCTCCGGGTACCTCCTGATAAGCAGACTGTCCGTAGTTGTCACCGAAACCAACTCTTGCGTCAGGCTGCGGGGGCTTTAGGAAGATACCCCAGCGATAGTCCGGCATCTTGATATAGTCGAAGTGAGCCCAACCGTCAGGTTCCACGCTGATCGCGGTGCGTAAGTAAACTTCCTTTTCCTGAAAACCTTCAGGCCCCATCTCGCGCCACCAATCAAGATAGTTTGGCAACCACTTTTCCAGCGCTCG
Source organism: uncultured Chloracidobacterium sp. (assembly GCA_964574785.1). GTDB lineage: Bacteria > Acidobacteriota > Blastocatellia > Pyrinomonadales > Pyrinomonadaceae > PSRF01. The sequence continues at coordinate 16,154 of CAZNPP010000093.1, forward strand.
CTGAAGCCTTTTGTCTTCACTAAGGTTGACGTTGTTCGGAATGCGTTCGTAGAGGTTCATAATTAGTAATAGTTAGTAAGTGGTTAATGAGTAGAAGTCAGAAGAAGTCAGAACCGAATTCAGGCTTCAACCTTCTCTCCAGAAACTCCTTAAGGCCCATTTTTCATTTGTAACTTGTCATTTTTC
>CAZNPP010000094.1:0-16196 GCA_964574785.1 uncultured Chloracidobacterium sp.
CTCGCAACCACCTTCAGGTGGTCTGACGCTGACTTCTGACTCCTGACTTCTGACTACTCCACTTGACGAGTCGTGCTGATTCTTCCACTATGACGGCATAGTTCTTCGCTCCCCGCATATCTTCCTGAAAGGTCTAGTGATGCATTTGAAAAGATGCCTTTGTTCTTTAATCGTGTTGCTTTTCGCGGTTTCTTTAATCTTCCCATTATCAGCAACTTCAAGAAACCAATCATCAACTGCCCGCGATGAAAAGCTATGGAAGCAGGCTCTCAAGATTCACCATGATTCAATTCTTGTAGATGGCCACAATGACATACTTTCAATGATGACTGACGACAATTACGACCTGGGAGTTTCGTCAGTCGGCAAATATCACACCGATCTCGCTCGAATGAAAGAAGGTGGAGTCACCGCTGAGTTCTTCTCAGTATATGTTGATCGAAAATACGCGCGTGAGGGCGGCTCCGCACGACGGGCACTGGATATGATCGATTATGTCTACCGAGCAGTGGAGCGCTATCCCAATGATCTAATGATGGCATATTCAACCGCCGATATTCGCCGTGCCAAACAGCAGAAGAAGATTGCGGCGTTGATGGGAATCGAAGGCGGACATGCAATCGAGGATTCTCTGATGGCTTTAAGGAACTTTTATCGGCTGGGAGTGCGCTACATGACGCTGACTCACAACAACACCAATAACTGGGCCGACTCCTGCTGTGACGAAGCAAAACACAATGGTCTATCAGAATTCGGAAAAGAGGTTGTGCGCGAGATGAATCGCATCGGAATGCTGATCGATGTATCACACATATCAGATAAAACGATGAGTGATGTTCTCGACATATCAACTGCTCCCGTCATCGCCTCGCACTCTTCCGCTCGTGCTCTTGCTGACCGTACTCGCAATATTCCAGATGAACTCTTAAAGCGGATTGCTAAAAATGGTGGTGTCGTAATGGTTAACTTCTTCCCTGTGTTTATAGATCAGAAGGCCGTTGAAGCCGTACAGGAACGTGAAGCACGACTAAAACCTGAATTTGAACAGTTGCGAGAGAAATACAAAGACAGTCCAGATCGATTCGAAGAGGAGCGACTCAAGTTGCTCGCCGCTCATCCGCTGCCACCAACCGCTCTCTCAGTCTTAGTCGATCACTTCGACCATATTGCTAAAGTCGCTGGTATCGATCATGTAGGCATTGGTTCTGATTTCGACGGAGTTCCGAGTCTGCCCATAGACATGGAAGATATTTCGAAGCTTCCGAATCTCACGTACGAGTTACTCAGACGGGGCTACTCTGAAAAAGATGTGCGAAAGATCTTGGGCGAAAACTTTTTGAGAGCATTTGCTGCTGCAGAGCGAGTTGCGCAAGCCTCGAGTGGACGAATTAGCCGTGACGGCAGCGTTCGTCGAATTGAGTAAGATAAGAAAAAAGCCCGGTCAGAAGCCTGACCGGGCAAACATATTAGAGAGTCAGAATATTAACGGTTCTTTGAGCCTTCTCTTCCCTGGCCCAACCCTCGATCACCTTCCCGCTCTAATTCATCACGATCAAGATCTGAGCCGTGAACGCCACCACCGCGTTGACCCTGTGTCTCGTCATCAATATCGATGCGACCCGGAGCTCGCTGGCCACCTTGGCGACCACCCATTCCCTGCTCTTTCTCCTGATCTTTCATTCTGTCTGCCATAGTAATTCTCCTCCTTGGATAAACTGTTCCTGTTGATTTATTAACCAACCAGCTATTAATCAACACTTATGCCAATCCTAAATCAACTGCCCCCAGTACTTAGTAATAAGACTTCAATATCTAAACCGTACAGAGAGCTACACAAAGCATACACCGTGAACTACTACGCCTCAGTTAGGTTAAGACACTCGCGTGTTATAATTTTTATCTTTTGATGACATTCGCAGGCATATACATCCACTTTCCTTTCTGTCGTTCACGTTGTTCATACTGCGACTTTGCAACTGGTACCTACGATAGAGAGCGCGCAGATCGCTATGTCTCTGCGTTGGTCAGGGAAATCGAGCGCTGGCTGGAGATTGAAACTCCAGAACCAATCGATACCATCTATTTAGGGGGCGGCACACCTTCGTTGCTGACATCACAGCAGTTGAAACAGATCCTAACTACTCTAAAAAGACACTTTGATGTTGCTGTTGATGCGGAAATCACTATCGAAATTAATCCCGGCTTGGTAGGCCGAGCTCGCACAGAAATAAGTTCACAGCGGGTGCTTTCAGAGTTTCGCGAGGCCGGAATTAATAGAGCAAGCTTTGGAATCCAAACCTTCAATGACAAAGAGTTGGCTCGTCTGGGACGTTCCCACTCAGCCCAAGATGCCCGTGACACGTTCAGGCAATTACGCGTTGCTGGTTTTGAGAACATAAGCTTCGACCTGATTGCGGGGCTTCCCGGCCAGACGATCGACGGTTGGCATCAGAACCTGGAAGAGTCGTTTGTACTGGAGCCGGAGCACTTATCTTTCTATTTACTTGAGGTGCATGAAAGGACACCGCTGGCTGACCACATTCGTCGTGGACTGCAACCACGCCCTGACGACGAACTTGCCGCGAGAATGTATCAAACGATGCTCGAACAGGCAGCCGCCGCAGGTTATGAACATTACGAGATTTCCAACCTTTGCAAGTCTGGTTTCGAGTCACGCCATAACATCAAGTATTGGACCGGAGCTCCCTACTATGGTTTCGGATGTTCGTCACATTCCTACGACGGAAGACTTCGACGATGGTCCAACGAGCGTGATCTGGCTCGCTATACTGAGTTAGTCGAGAGTGATAGGTCGGTTATTACTGAGCGGGTGGAGTTAAGCGAACGCGAAGCCCTTGCTGAATCTATTTTTCTCGGACTGCGGCTGATGAGTGGCATCAACATTCAATCAATTCAGCAACAATTCAATGTCGACATTCGTGACGAGCATAGCGACGATCTAAATAGGTTTCGCGAAGCGGGACTGCTGAAATTTGAAGGCCACAATGTAAGGCTGACTCAACGCGGTGCACTGCTTTCAAATGAGGTTTTTACAGCTTTTATTTAGAAGTCGGGAATGCGGAGCAAACCACCAACTTAATGTCTCGCCCTTTGATAATCGCTATCGACGGACCATCTGGCGCGGGTAAGTCGACAGTCGGCCGCATGTTGGCTCGCACTCTTAAGCTGCTCTACATTGACACCGGCTCGATGTATCGTGCTGTAGCCCTTGCGGTGATAAATGCGAGCATAGATGCGTCTGATGAAGAAGCGGTGGGGTCTCTTGTTGAAAGACTGGACATCGATTTAGAAGGTGATCCAGATTCGTTGAGGATTAAACTCGACAGACGAGACGTCACAGCGGAGATCAGAAGTGAAGCTGTAACGCGATTGTCCTCTATAGTGTCAAGTATTCCTCGGGTCCGCCGGGCAATGGTTCAACGCCAGCGTCAACTGGGGAAAAGAGGTGCGGTCCTAAACGGTCGTGATATTGGAACAGTTGTATTTCCGGATGCTGATATAAAGTTTTTTCTGACGGCTGCCCCCGAAGAGCGTGCCCAGCGACGCTTTAGTGAACTCGAAATACCCGAGCTGACGCTTCAGGAGACACTTGCCGAGATAAACGAGCGGGATAGGCGTGATTCTACGCGAGCAGATTCGCCGTTGGCGATAGCTACGGACGCGATCGTAATTGATTCAACAGGCCGATCGATAAATGGAGTGTTTGAAGAGATGATGCACAGGATCCAAGAAAAGTTCAGTCTAGAGAGAGAACATTCATGAGAGTAATTCGTTTCAGCTTTAAGAATGAGCCAATCTGGATTCTGTTATTTTCGTTAGCCCCACCAGCAATAGGGCTGCTGATCTGCCTCTTACTAATACTGCTTCGATGACCTTAAAGGAAGATTAATTAGCACCGGATACCCGCAATCGACAATCAGCAATCATCAATCAACAATGTTCACCGGAATCATCGAAGAACTCGGCACCGTAGTCGACGTTGAGCGTCGTGGTGAGGGTGCAAGAATAATAATTCGCACGCAACTCGTAATTAGCGATACTCGTGACGGTGATTCTATCGCTGTCAATGGCGTTTGCTTAACTGCGCTTGATGTGCAACGTGATTCCTTCGCCGCCGATGCCTCACGCGAAACTCTTGAGCGTTCCACGCTGGGAAGCCTACGTCGCGGCACTCCTGTAAATCTCGAACGCGCTGTAACTCCCGCGACTCGGCTAGGGGGTCACATAGTTCAGGGACACGTCGACGCTCGCGGCACTTTTGTTAGCGCGAGGGACGAGGAGGGCTCATGGACCGTAAGGATTGGTTATCCTGAAGAGATCGCGCGTTATCTTGTGCTCAAAGGTTCGATTGCTGTTGAGGGGATAAGCTTAACAATCGCGGGGCTAACAGATAACTACTTTGACATAGCTGTCATCCCGAAAACGTGGGAGGTTACAAACTTATCCCAGCTGAAGCCAAATGATTCGGTAAATCTGGAAGTAGATATTATTGCCAAGTACGTAGAGCGAATCCTAGCCTTTGCACCCGCGCAAAAGAGCGGCCTAACATTGGAAAAGCTCACCGAACTGGGTTACACCTAGGGTTTCCAGACAGCGACAAAAGGTAGAAACGGTCGGGTTTAGGCTGAAATTGAAACTCCCTGGGCCTAAAAGCCGAAGGTATATCTCAGAACCTGGAGAAGACTTGCACAAAGACCAAAGACCAAAAACCGAAGACCCAAGGCTAAATGTCAACCGGTCGAAAAAATCTACTCGATCGAGTAACATACCCAGAAAGTGACGACTGACGAGTGATGAGTGATGCCATTTGCTTCCATTGAAGACGCAGTTGCAGACATTCGTGACGGTAGGATCATAATTATTGTCGACGATGAGGATCGCGAAAACGAAGGCGACCTTGTCTGCGCAGCTGAAAAAGTCACACCTGACATCATTAATTTCATGGCCCGGCAAGCTCGGGGTCTAATCTGCTTACCGCTCACTGAGGAACGTTGCGACGAGCTTCACCTAACCACACAGGTAGCTGATAACACCTCCTTCCTGGGAACCGCATTCACAGTCTCTATCGATGCTCGTAAAGGGGTGACGACGGGTATTTCAGCAGCTGATCGCGCTACAACTATTCTGGCTGCTGTCGATCCCCACACTAGACCACAAGATCTGGCTCGTCCCGGTCACGTTTTTCCCCTACGTGCGAAGAAAGGCGGCGTGCTGGTTAGAACTGGCCAAACTGAAGCAAGTGTGGATATCGCTCGCATCGCAGGCTTGTATCCCGCAGGTGTCATCTGCGAGATCATGAACGAAGACGGCACTATGGCCCGCTTACCAGAACTGGTTGCCTTTGCTGCCGCTCACGGCCTGAAGATGATTACTGTGGCGGATCTCGTACGCTATCGCATAAGGAAGGAGATGCTGGTTCGCCGAGTCGTCGAAACCGAATTACCAACGGTTTACGGCGGTTTCCGCGCGATCGCCTACGAAAACATCATCAATGGTGATGTTCACCTGGCTATGGTGATGGGTGACGTTACCAAGAGTGAGCCGGTGTTAGTCAGAGTTCACACAGAGAACGTAACTTGCGACATGTTCGGTTCGCTTATCGACGATACGGGGTTCCAACTGCATACCGCACTCGAAAAGATTGCCGCCGTGGGTCAAGGCGTAGTCCTCTATCTGCGGCAACGCGAACATAGCCTCGACCTGGTTAATCAACTGCGCACTTACGCTTTAATGCAGGAGCGAGGCCTAAGCAAAAAGGAAGCAAGTATAGAGACTGCTTACGGAGTGGATCGTGATTATGGCGTTGGGGCGCAGATCCTCCATGATTTGGGTCTTCGCCGCATACTCCTGCTGACGAATCACCCTCCAAAAGTAGCGGCGCTCGAAGGTTTCGAACTCGAAGTTGTAGGTAATGTCCCCTTGGGTGAGCCAGCACATCTTAAGAAAAGTACTGAAAGTGAAACGCCTAGAAAAGAGCAGCTCACCTAATTATATGGTCAAATTCTTCCCCAATGAGTTTTGGCCAGAGCCTTGAACCGGTACACTCCCTCTGGTTTTCACAGGCTCACTCTTGTACCATTCAGGCTCTCCCTCAAGAATTCGAAACTAGTGGTTAGCTGCGCTAGCGGCTGAGACGTTATGAGTGTAGACGATCGCGACAATCGCCCGGACCAGGACGGTCCGAGGGAACGAGAAGAACCGGAACGAATCGAGAGCGCCCTGCAGTCGGAAAATGACGAACCACTGCCACCCGAAGCGGAGGTGATTGCGGAGATCGATGCCGATCGACCGGAACCCGTAACTCCGCAAGGCAGACGCCGCCGATATCTCACGCGTCGCAACGCATTTATTGCTACTGCAGCAATTGCAGTGGGAGTCCTCGCCCTTATCATGGTCCTCCTCATGGCTTACCGGCTAGGCTACGTAGACCGCTACATTGCCGGACAAATCGTAGCTACTTTTGCGACTTACGGGATACGCGCCGAAATTGGGACATTCCATGCCTCTTTTCCGCCTCAGAACGTTGAAATGGTGGAGATAGCTCTCTACGACGCCGAAACCGGAGATGCCCTGGGTAAGATTGACCGACTATTAGCAGAAATCAAGATTGAGGACTTGTATGCTCTAAATTTGCGTCGAGAGATCAATCTGCAGTCGCTGAGAATCGACGGGCTCGAGGTTTGGGTGAACTTTGACGAACAGGGGCGTTCAAATTTCCGCAACATTCACATACCTCCTCCTGATCCCAACCGCAGGATTCTGTTCGCCTACTCAACCGCCTACGTTGAGATTCAGAATGGCGTCATTTTTTACGATGATGCTCGTCACGAAATCTCAGGCCAAGCTCGCAATCTTAGAGCGACGATCCAGCCCGATGATCCGGGCGCTCCGGAAGAGAGCTGGATGAATACCATTACCTTGGCAGTCTCTGAATCACGCTTTGTCTACGACGGGCGTCCTATTGAAAACATCGATATAGAATTTCGCGGTCGTGCTAATCAAACTCAAGCTGAGATTCACGAACTCTTACTGCGTTCTCCAGTAGCAGAGGCCCGGCTAACAGGAACTATGGATGACTGGCGAAACTTGCGTTATCAACTCAATGTCACATCAACTGTAGATCTGACGCAACTTTCCGAAATCCTTCAGCCGCAGGCGACATTAAGGGGTGCTGGAACTTTTGCCGGTACAGTGACTGGTGAAGGGGAACGTTACAGGGTTGAGGGGGAGATTAAGTCCGATGCCCTCGCTGCTGATGGTCTGAGATTACGCGGACTGAATGTAACCGGAAGCGGCTCAGGTCACGGGCGGAGCTACGAAATCAATGGCCGTGCCGTTGCTGAACTTCTGGCAGCCGGAGATTTCCAACTCAACTCTGTTCAGTTGGCGGGGGGCGTAATGGGTACTGGATCCGACTTTCGCTGGTTGGGCGAACTGCGTGCCGCCGCAGCGCGCGGTTACGGGACAAGCATAGCCGGACTCATACTGCAAGACGCTCGCGCAGAGATGAGTGACGGCGTGCTTACCGCTTCCTCGAGCCAATTTACGGCCGCGAATATCCAGTCAGGCGCCACTAATGTAAGTGGAGTAACAGCCACTGATCTTCGCTTACGAACTCAGGATGACGTAACGACCGCATCCGTAGCGAGACTTTCGACGGGCGACATAACTGCTCCGGAAGCGCGTGTACAAGGGATAACTGCAGGTGACATAAACATGGAGAGTCGCGGTGGGGTTACGAGTATCGTAGTTAGCGATGTTGGCGTGGGAGGCGCTAGTGCATTTGGAGCTGAGATTGGCAGTCTCAACATTGCCGGTGTCCGGCTGTCGGTTCGTGATGGCCGTGTTGAAGGTTCAACTGCAGATATCAGCCTGGGAACTGTAAGGTTTGAGGCTGGTCAGGCTGACGATGTTAGGCTTGCAGGCCCGGTCTTCATAGTCGAGCCAAGTGGTCGTTATCGAGCAAGCGCCGACCTCAGTATTGGCGGGGGTGTCTTGGGCCAAATGGATTTGGGAAAAGCTCAAGCAAACGTAGTAGCCACAAACACCGAAGTTCAGTTAAACAATTTCAGCGCGGACATCTTTAGGGGACGGGCAGCAGGAGACGCCGTCATTGCAACCTCCCCTCAAAGGAACTCGCGCATTGCTGCCCAATTCACTGGGATAGACGTTGCGGGTCCACTGGCAGCGTTTGCTGGAGCCGCGATCCCATTGGCTGGGCGGGCTACTGGCGAGGTAAATTTAGTATTTCCCGGAAACGATCTTGAACAAGCGTCGGGCACAATAGCGTCTCAGCTAACGGCTCCACCCGAGGATGTTGATACTGGACGAGTGCCAATTACTGGAGAGTTAGCTCTGCGGGCTGATCGCGGTGTCTTTCAGATCGATCGCGTTAATCTGCAGACGCGAGCCACCTCTCTTACCGCCACTGGCCAGTTTTCCTTTACCCGTGATTCTGATCTCAATGTCGACCTCCACTCATCGGATGCAACCGAACTTCATAATGTTCTGCTTTCATCAGGACTGCTGCCTGATGTTGAGGAACAAATGAACAGTTATGGGGTTGCCTTACGCGGAGAGCTTGCATTTAGGGGGAACTTGACTGGCTCATTAAGCTCCCCGGACATCAACGGACGCGTGTCGCTCAGTTCGCTGGTGGTGAATCAGGTCAATTTAGGATCGTTGTCAGCATCAATCAACATGAACCAGACGGAGGTCCGTATCGCTGATGGACGTCTCCTTCAGCCAGACGGCGGCAGTATGCTCTTCAACGTCGTTGCGCCGCGCATTGGTGAGGACAATATCACTCTCGAAGCAACTTTTGACCAGATCAATGCGAGGAATCTTATTGCGGCTCTACCTCTAAACCAAGCTCTTCGTGAACAACTCGCCAATACCGACTCAAATGTTTCTGGGACCGTGGACATTAGGGGAATACCGAACGCGATGACGGGAAGGGCCGACCTGCGGCTCGGTCCGGGGAGAATTGCTGGCGAGCCACTTCAGAGTCTTGTTGCTCGTGCTGAGTTTGCAGGTTCAATTATCACAATTGAAACTATAGACGTACAACTCGCCGCCGGACGGATTGTCGCAAGCGGAACAGTTAACGCAAACTCTCGGGCATTTGATCTTCAAGGTAGAGCTGAAGGCATTCAGCTTAGTAGATTAGCGGCATTTGCACCTGGAACAGGCTTACCTGTTCTCGCAGGCACTGTGGATTTCAATGGCCGGATAGTCGGAAACTTATCGGAGCCAGATTTCTCGGCGTATCAGATCACCTTTGACGGTGTAGGGCATGAGGTAACTATCAATGGTCGGCCCGCAGGAACGCTCGAACTGGTAGGAAGAACCGAGAATCGACAATTCAACATCACCCTAACAACTGGAATATTTGGTCCACCACAAGTAATCGCAGCTCAGATCAATCTCGCAACTGAACGGTTGGCGACAACTCTCGAAACAACACTTAGCGATGCGGATCTATCTGGTCTACTTCGCATTGGCGCTCCTCAGACTGCTGTTACGGTCAGCGGTCGAGCCACTGGCAGGATTTCGGCAAGTGGAGATCTGTTGGACGAGGACGGCTATTTTTCGTTAGAAGGACTTCAGGGAACTGCTAGCTTCTCACAACTCAGTTTTGGCGTTGAAGACATTCAACTCAGTGCGGTGTCCCCATTTACGGTGAAGTTCTCGCCAAACGAAATTTCTTTTGAACAGACTCACTTCACCGGTCCAGGAACCAATATTCAGGTTGAAGGTATGGTGGCTGTGGGACCCGGCGGAAGAAACAGCCTGGCAGTGGATGGTCGACTAAACCTGAGAGTGCTCAACGGCTTGTCACCAGATCTATTTACGAGTGGAACCGCAGACGTTGCGGTGCGTCTAACTGGAAGCTACCAGCAGCCCAACCTTACCGGAACGGCTTCAACTGTTGGAGCATCTGTATCGGTCTTGTTAGGGAATGAGCGCTGGACCGTATCCAATCTGAAATCGTTAGTAAGGTTCACCGCCAACCAGGCTCAAATAGATTCCCTGACCGGAAGCATTGGTGGTGGACGTGTCACGGCTACCGGCGGAGCCCTGATGCAAGGTCTTACTATCTCAAGGTTCTTGATTAATGTCAGGGGTGAAGATCTTACGCTTCCGTTTCCCGAAAACTTTCGATCAACCCTCGACGCCGACGTTGAAATTAGAGGTTCGTCAACAGAACAACTGATCACGGGAGTTGTAAACCTGCGACGAGCTGAATATACCGAGGATATCGAGCTAGCGGACCTGGTCGGACTGCGTCGCGAACAGTCGATTGAAGAAGGTGATGAGCTCGAAGTAAGTCGCACGGCTCTTTTCAGTGACTTGCGCGTCGAAGGCCCGAATGCCTTAGTGGTCAGAAACAATCTCGCAGATCTTGTTGGCTCACTGTCGCTTCAGTTAAACGGGCCTGTAAATAACCCTATTATATCGGGCAGAATCACCTCCACTAGCGGCACACTCAATTTCCGTAATGACCGTTATGAGATAACACGAGCGCTTATAGATCTGCCTCCCCGTCGCGATGCAGATCCAATCATCAATATACAAGCGGAGGCTCAGATACGTGGTTATCGCGTAATCGTCAGCCTTACCGGACCACTTAGCGAACCAGTCGCAACGGTCCGGTCTGATCCTGCCTTGCCCCAGGCAGACGTTGTTGCCCTAATCACCACAGGACAGTTGGCTACTGGCGACACTGGAGCTTCAATCTTGGCCCAATCAGCCCTCGGCACAGCTACTAGTCTGCTGACTGACGCCCTCATAAATGTTCCCGCACAACGCGCCACTAGTAGATTGTTTGGCCTAAGCAGGTTTGAAATCAGTCCTGTTCTGGGCCGAGCGGGATCAGCGCCTTCGGCTCGGCTGACTGTAGGAAGGCAGGTTACCAGGGAACTGAGTATTACTTATTCAACCAACGTTGCCGCCGATCCCAATCAGATTTTAGCCCTCGAATATCGTCTCTCCGATCGGCTCTCATTTATTGCGCAATATGAGCAAGGATCAACTCAACGGCTTACATCGCGCAACGACAGTTTCAGCTTTGAGATTCGATTTCGGAGACGATTTTAGCAGTGGCTTACAGTGAGAAGCGGCGGATGAAGACGACTAGCGGGTGGAGCGCGGGAAACAGAAGAGAGACAGCAATTGAACGCGCTGGCACCAGAATCCTGCCGTATTGCTATTACGTTAGAAAGTGCATCGCGACATTATTCCTGATTGCTTTTAGCTTCGGTGGGTCCCAAGCACAGGTCGATCTCGGGCAGTACGAGGGACGACTGATACAATCCGTCGAAGTAGCCTTTGAAGGCTCTCCCCAGGATCTCCCAGCTCAGACAGAGTTCCTGGCAATTATCCGCATACCCCCCAACACCGGGTTTTCCGCGGAAAGAGTACGTGACTCTCTCCAAACCCTCTTTGATTCCGAGAGGGTGGCGGATGCTCGAGTTGAAGCTGTCGAAATAGGCGAGCCGGGAACCGGGCCTCTGCAACTGCGCTACATTATCCGTCGAGAGATACAAATTAGTGACATTAGACTTGCGATCGGCCCATTCGTCGGCTCTCCTATTTCTGAGGACGAGTTACGTGCACGGCTCCATCTGACTCAGCCCGGTGTGCGCCTTTCGCAACAGGTAGTTAATCGCAACGCTGATGAAATACAGATCTATTTGCGCGATCGAGGTTATTTCAACAGTGTTATTGAAACGACCCAGGAGATTGATGCGAGCGGCACCAGCGCGATAGTTACTTATCGAATCACCCCCGGGGAACAATCTCGCGTGGGTAACTTCGAAATCAAGGTCACAGGCTTTCCATCTGATTCAGTTCGTCCCAAACTGAGACTACAAGCGGGTGCCCCATTTACAAGAGAGGCCCTTGGTGAAGATATCAATACAATTCGCCGCACAATCATTGATATGGGATATCGAACACCTCTGTTGGACGATCCAAGTGTGGTGCGCGATCCGGATCTAAACCAGGTTTCGATAACGCTGACAGGTGCAATTGGCCCAAGAGTTGACGTCGAAATAAGGAATTATGAGATTAGTGAGCGAACTCAACGTGAACTCCTCCCAGTGCTACGCGAAGGAACAATTGATCCCTCAGCTATCGAGGAAGGTGCTAGAAGGCTGCGCAACAGGCTTCAGGAGGACGGCTATTTCTTTGCCGAAATTAACGTGGTTTGCACGATCACGCCCCCGCTACCTGTTATCCCTGCAAATGGAACAGAGGGAACCTGTGAATATCTTGCTCCCGAAGCGCTTACCGGTCGCGAGGTCCGAATTATCTATGATGTCGAAAGAGGGCGACGCTTTCGGTTGACCGATATCCGCATCACTGGAACTGACAAAATCTCTATTGCTGATGTTGAAGCTGACTTACGAACTCGACGCGCCACAGCTTTGGCCTTGATCCCGTTCTTCGGTTATGGGCGTGGTTATACGAGCCTTACCTTGCTTGAACAGGATCGGCGCACTATTCGCGCCTATATGCAAGATTTAGGCTACCGCCGCACCGAAGTTGAAGTGCTGCAGGGTGTTTCGATTGACGGCGAGAATCTCATCATCACCTTCAACGTAGTTGAGGGACCACTCACGCGCATTGCGAGCGTTGATGTTCGCGGCAATCAAATCTTTACTGAGCAACGGATTAGAAACGAACTAATGACTGTTGTGGGCGGACCTTACTCCCGCACGCAAGCTCGTATTGATGGCGAACGCGTGTTGGCACTCTATGCCCGTCACGGTTACATAAATCCCCAGCTTGATTTTTCCCTCGTTGAGCTTCCGGCAAATGGTGAAGAAGAACATGTGAGGCTGATTTACACAATTACGAATGAGGGAGACAAAGTTTTCATCAACCGAATAATCGTGAATGGTGTAACAGGGGATCTGGAAACGCAGCGTACTAAGCGAGACGCTATCGTTCGAGCAATTCATTTAGATGAAGGCGAGATACTTCGAGCTGACCTCATCACTGAAAGTGAACGAGAGCTTTACCTCACTGACGCCTATCGTCAGGTAATAATACGTACCGAACCTGCCGGTCAAACACCAGGAGGCTTCCAAAGGCGAGATGTCATTATTGATGTCGAAGAAAAGGCGCCTCGAGTACTTGATTATGGCGGCGGTTACTCGACCGACACTGGCGCTTTAGGACTCGTGGAGCTCTCTCACGTCAACCTTATGAACAAGCTGCGCCAGGGCGCAATGCGCCTGAGAGCCAGTCAGCGAAAGCAGATTTTGCGTTTTGAATACCTTGATCCAAGGTTTGCTCGTTACAGCCGGGAGCAGTTTGCGCCGCTTGGCATATCAGTCGAATACACCCGTGACTCTACAGTGACCCGATTTTTCCGCTCCGCTATTGATCGTGGAACGTTTGGCATTGTTCAGAGATTAGACGAGGACCGAAATCCCATCGACCAGTTCGGAATGAGAGTTAGCGAACCTACGATCAACCGCTTTACAGTAGCCGTCGAATCTCAACGAATACTGAATCGCGACACTCGAACTATACTTTTTGGGCGTTACAGCTATGAGGACGTTCGCCTTTTTAACCTTCAGAGTTTGCTGATTGCACCAGTCCTTCAGCCTGATCGAGCCGTTCGTCTCTCGCGCCTGGGTGTTTCCCTAGTGCGCGATACTCGTGAGCGATGCGAACGAGGGCTGCTAGGATTAACTGGCCGGCGCACCTCCGACGACATCGAGCCGGGAGCCCGAGGTGAGGTCTGCCGCTATAACCAAGTTGATCCGACCCGCGGTGATTTCTTTACAGTTGATTACGCTGTGGCGTTGCGACAGTTAGGCGGGAATCTTTCGTTCAATCGCTTTCAGACAAACTACCGCCGATATTACAAAGCGGGCTGGCTTCGCGACACCGTCTTTGCTGGAAACCTCACACTTGGCTTGGCTAATCTTTTCAACCCTCGGGATAGAGATGGTAGCGGCACAATCGATGAGATAGATCTAACTCTTCCAATCAGCGAAAGATTCTTTTCGGGGGGCTCTACAACTCTGCGTGGCTTTGCTTTTGAGGAAGCTGGACCACGCCAAGTGATAATCCCCGAAGGTGACTTTCGAGATCAGCAAGGAGACGTAGTCGCACTGAATCCATTTACTGTTCCGGTTGGTGGAAACGCGCTGGCCATTTTGAATCTCGAGGCACGAATACCATTTACCAATTCCTTTCAGGCAGTTCCTTTCTACGATGGTGGCAATGTCTTTCGTAGGGTTGGTGACCTCTTTCGCAAGCGCGACGACACTCCAGAACCTTCGAACGACCTATTAGCTTCGATTAACCGAGCCAATCTGCGTGCCCGTTGGACGCATACTGTTGGTCTTGGCTTCAGAATCCGGATACCCCTTGGGGGTGCACTTGCCATAGATTACGGATTTCTTCTGAACCCTCCGGAGTTCCTAATACCGCAACGTGGTCCAGGTGGAAACTTCGACGCAGATCCGGCAATTTACCGGCTCAAACGCACTCATTTGCATTTTAGAATTACGCAGACTTTCTAAATGACGTAGAGGAAAACATGCTGAAGGGCAGCAGAACAATCAACCGGCTTAAATTTAAACGGAAGGCAATCTTCGTCTTTCTTGTTTCCATGTGGCTCCTGGTTATGCCGTCATCTCATACCAGTGCTCAACAGGTAGTGGACAGAATGATAGCAACCGTGAACAGCGGAGCTCGCCCTAACCCTGATTTGATCACCTATACCGATTTGTTATGGCAGTTGGCACTGCAACCAAATGTACCCATCGTTCGTCCTACATCTGAAAATCTAAACCGAGCTCTCAATCTGCTGATCGATCAGCGACTTATCCTTCAAGAGGCCGAAAGGCTTCCCACCATCACACCCTCTGCTGAAGAAATCAAGAATGCTCGCGACGAGCTAGTCAGAGCCTTTGGAACTCTCCCCGAGTTTCAAGAGCGGCTGCGACGTGTCGGACTTACCAGTCAAAAACTTGATGAGATTTTGGAACAACGACTCAGGATCGAGAAGTACCTGGACTTCAGATTTCGAAACTTCGTAGTGATAACGCAATCGGAAATTGCTGACTACTATGAGTCGGTTTACGTACCAAGGTTAAGGAACCGTTTTCCTGGGCAGATTATCCCAACCCTCGAAGAAGCCCGCGAAGAGATCGAAAATTTACTGACAGAGGCCAAGATCGAGTCCGATATGGACGCCTTCCTTGACACTGCACGTGAGCGCGCAGAAATAGTTATTTTGCATCAGGTGTAGAATTCTGTGCGCTTGTGATGCGCTGAAGGCCAGGATACAGCATCATAGTACGAGGGCCAGCGCGGGATATCTGTGTATCTTGGTCCAAAAAGCCCTTTTTGTTGATATGGCGAAGAGGAAACTACAACCACGTATTGGGCTCGCTCTTTCAGGAGGGGCCGCTCGCGGCATTGCCCACATTGGCGTGTTAAGGGCACTCTCAGAAAACAAGATTAATGTTGATTGTATAGCTGGAACGTCTGCAGGAGCGTTAGTCGGTGGAGCCCTGGCTTCGGGAATGTCCCTTTCCGAGATCGAGGAGATCGGGCGAAGTCTTCGATGGCGGGACGTCGGCCGTATGACTATGTCGCGGCTGGGCATTCAGAGCAATGCCCGTCTCGAGGAATACCTTAGACAACATCTACCTGTAACCCGTTTTGAAGAACTGACGATTCCATTTGCAGCGGTGGCTACTGATCTTCGCACAGGTGAAGCAGTCGTGATGCGTGATAACGGAGACGTGCCTTTTGCGATTCGTGCGAGCTGTGCCATCCCGGGTTGGTATATCCCAGTAATTGACGAATTCGGACGTCAACTGATTGATGGTGGTTTAGTGGCAAATATTCCCTCAGCAGTGGCTCGCTCACTGGGAGCTGACATCGTCATCGCAGTTGACGTGAACGCAGAGGGCGCACGCTTTTTAGGTCCAACACAATCCGTCATCAGCGTCCTGCTCCAATCCATGCTGCTGGTGCAAAGAACCGCTTCTCTTTATCAACTCGAGAAAGCAGATCTCGTCGTCAGGCCCCGTGTGGGACATATAAGGTGGGATGAGATGTCGCGGGCTCCTGAGTTGATCTCAGCAGGGTACGATTCGGGAAACGCCATCATCTCAGATTTGATGGAACTAATCGATAAG
>CAZNPP010000095.1:0-15943 GCA_964574785.1 uncultured Chloracidobacterium sp.
CAGAAGTCAATGCCTCCGATTACCTTTCAAATCATCGCTACTGAAGGTCTGGCGCGCGCAGGAATACTAGAGACGCGGCGGGGAACTATTGAAACTCCAGTCTTTATGCCAGTCGGTACAGCAGGTACTGTTAAGGGAATTCGTTTCGAGGAACTGGAATCAGCCGATCTTAACCCAGCAATCATTCTTGCCAACACTTACCATCTTTGGCTCAGACCTGGTGTTGACGTCATAAAAGCGTGCGGAGGATTGCATCGATTCACTGGCTGGAATCGAGCCCTCTTGACAGATTCGGGAGGCTTCCAGGTTTGGAGTCTCGGCTCGTTGCGCAGAATCACTGAAGAGGGAACTGAGTTTCGGTCTCATATCGACGGCAGCGTTGGCTTCTTGTCACCAGAAGTCTCAATGGAGGTGCAAGCTGCACTCGGCTCAGACATTGTTATGGTCTTTGATGAGTGTGCGCCCGGCAACGCTTCACTCGAAGAAGCTCGTAGAAGCATGGAACTAACAGCTCGGTGGGCTGCTCGCTCCAAATTGAGGTTTGATGAACTCCAGCTTGAGGCTCAGGACACTGGGCGCATCACAACGACTGCTGAAGTGAGTGGCAGGCAAGCACTCTTTGGAATTGTTCAAGGGGCGTCTCAAATCGATCTAAGAAGAGAGAGTCTCGAACGCACGGTCGAAATTGGTTTCGATGGCTACGCGATTGGCGGTCTTAGCGTCGGTGAAGAGAAGTTTCGCATGTGGCAGGTTGTTGAAACCCTCACCCCAACAATGCCTCAAAGCCGACCACGGTATTTGATGGGAGTAGGCACTCCCGAAGACTTGGTTGAAGCAGTTGCCAATGGCGTCGACATGTTTGATTGTGTGTTGCCTACGAGAAATGGCCGCAACGGTCAGGCTTTTACTTCATGGGGAAAGCTGAATATCAAGAATGCACGATACACGCAAGATAACGAACCCCTGGACACATCGTGCGGCTGTTCGGTTTGCCGAAGACATTCACGCGCCTACCTTCGGCATCTATTCCTCGCAGGCGAGATGCTGGCGCCCATTCTCCTGACGCACCATAATTTGGCGTTCTTCCTTGACACTATGCGACTCGTAAGGCAATCTATCCGGTCTGGCAATTTCGTGCAATTCCGTCGAGAGTTTACAATGCGCATAAGCGCAGAAAATGAGTGACTCTTAATGGCGCTGATTGGGGTCCTTAAGGCCTGAAGGGAGTGCTGCAACTTCAGGGATTGAGAAAGTAAATCTTGGTTGTCCTGGTTTTTTTTCAAAATGGCATCGGAGCCCTTGGTGGCTTGGTGCCTATGATTTTGATCATCGCAGTGTTCTATATGCTGCTGATCAGGCCACAACAGAAACGGCAGCGCCAGTTGCAGGAGACCATCTCCAAATTAAAGATGGGTGATCGAGTTGTAACTAACGGCGGTGTCATCGGAACGATTACCAGCATACGTGACAATAGCCTGCTAATAAGGAGCGCCGACAAATCTATTCTGGAAATCGCCCGATCTTCGGTTGCGGGCATTGACGAGGAGGAGAAGAGTTAAATTGGGGCTGTATCTATTTAGTTACTGATCGGGAATGAAGAAAAGAAATCTAACTCAGCGCACGATTATTATTGTCGTTGTAACCCTCATTGGCCTTTATATAGTTATAGGTCCGCGTCATCGTCCCACCGTTCAGGATTTTACCTGGTCAGGAATCAAAGCAAGTCTGGCTAATAATATACGCTTGGGGCTCGATCTAAGGGGCGGCTCGCATCTCGTTATGCGGGTAAAGGTTGATAAGTATCTCAGTGACTTAACCACCAATAGCGGTGTTGCTGCGCAACATGCCGCTACCCAGGCTGGTTTTGAGATCGCCGGTATGCATACGGACACTACTCCTGGTTCGTACAGCGTCACACTTGAAACTTCGGATCCGTCAAAGCTGGCAGATATTGAGAAGGCTGTAACTGAGCGAGTAGACTTCAGCGAGTGGACAAGATCAACCAGTGGTAATGCAATCACTTGGACGCTGACACTTACAGCCCAAAGAAATCTTGCGGAACAGGCCACGCAGCAAGCGGAATCAATTATTAATGATCGGCTGGATCAGTTCGGAGTAGCTGAGCCCCTGGTACAGCGGCATGGTGCCCAAAGTGCGCACCAGATCCTGGTGCAAATGCCTGGCATTGAAGATCCAGAGCGCGTGAAAGACTTACTCCGAGCAGAGTCGAGACTCGAATTGGTTCATGTTATTAGCCCGCCGAGCCCTGCGCCGACCCAGACATATGCGACGATGGATGAAGCTGTTGCTTCTTTAGGTGGAACGGTCCCACCTAATAGAAGAGTCTTGCCATACTCCGAGCGGGACGAACCCACCGCCAGTAAAGGTGCTGAAGATGTTCAGCGAGAGAAGAGATGGGTAGTTGTTGCAACACCGCCCGTGGTCGATGGCAGCGAGCTTCGTCGAGCGGATGCTGTGCAAGGACGAGGTGGAGGGGATGACTACCTCATCACCTTTGCCCTTAAACCAAGTGGAGCGGATAAATTCGGAGCTTGGACTGGGGCAAACATCAACCAGTATATGGGCGTTGTGTTAAACGATGAGGTCAAATCTATAGCATTCATAAAATCGCAGATCTACGATCGGGGAGAAATATCGGGAAGATTTACAAGACAGTCTGCGGAAGATTTAGCGCTGACTCTACGTTCCGGCGCACTGCCAGCAGAGATTGAATACCTGGAAGAACGCACTGTGGGTCCCAGCTTAGGTGCGGATTCAATTCGTGCTGGTGTTAGGGCTTCTCTTTACGGGCTTTTGTTCGTAGTTCTTTTTATGTTGTTTTACTACCGTGGAGCTGGGATCAATGCTGTGGTCGCGCTTGCCCTGAATATGATTCTGTTGTTGGCGGGCCTCATCATCTTTAACGGGACGCTCACGTTGCCTGGCATCGCCGGAATAATCCTTACGATCGGTATGGCCGTGGACTCTAACGTGCTCATCTTTGAGCGCATCCGTGAAGAGTTGCTTACTGGCAAGACGGTTCTCTCGGCGGTGGAACAGGGATTCGCACGTGCCTTTGTCACCATCGTCGATACGCACGTGACGACGATCGTTTCTGCCTTGTTTCTATTTGTGTTTGGTACGGGGCCGCTACGCGGGTTCGCGGTTACTTTAGCGCTTGGATTGATAGTCAACCTATTCTCGGCTGTGTATGTTTCGCGAACTATCTTTTTGTGGATTCTTACGAGGAAGGGTAGGCGGGCCGAGTCCCTTAGCATCTAACTATTTAACGGTTTGCTCATATGATACGGATTTTCAAAAGCGTCAATATTGATTGGTTGTCATACCGGCGGATCCTCATTGCAATCTCAATTGCGTTGATGCTAGCGGGCTTAGGCTCCGCTGTTGTTCGGCAATGGGTGGTGGGAGGATCTCAGGCCTTCAATCTTGGCGTAGATTTCAGGGGAGGCACCGTTGTTACTGCAGAATTCACGCAACAACGACCTAGTCCTGAAGAAATTCGCGCTGCTCTCACCAGCAAAGGTGTAAGAGAGGCGGTTATTCAGCCGGTCACGGATAATCCCAACATGGTACTGATCAAGTTGCCTCTTGAGGGTACCGAAACTGAATCAGAGACTGCTGTTGAGGCTGGTAGGGCTCGAGTCCGGGAAGCGCTAACAACGTTTGGTGCTGAGAAAGAAGCATTCGAGATCGTTGGTACTGATGCTGTAGGTGCTGTGGCCGGAGCTCAGCTTCGAAATAAAGCCATTGCCGTTACCTTGGCCGCATTGGCGGGAATGCTCATCTATATTGCCTTCCGTTTTGAGTGGACGTATGGAGCGGCAGCGGTAATCGCGGTATTCCATGACGTGTTAATTACGCTTGGGTTCTTCTCAATCTTCCAATGGGAAGTCAGCCTTACTGTGATAGCTGCACTTCTAACGCTCGTTGGATTCTCAGTTAACGACACAATAGTCATCTTCGATCGAATTCGTGAGAACCGCAGGCTTCGTCGGCGGGAGTCTTTGTACAAGATTACGAATGACGCTATCAATCAAACCCTATCTCGTACGGTGATCACCTCGGGTTTGGTGTTTTTGTCAGTCCTCTCAATGGTGGTCTTTGGTGGTGAAGTTTTGCGCGGTTTTTCGCTCGCTCTGCTTGTGGGAATTATAGTTGGCAGTTATTCATCAGTATCAGTTGCTGGACCGGTTATGGTTTGGTGGGAGCAGCGGTTGGAGCGGGCAAATAGAGCAGAGAACGAAGCACTTGCAGCAAGTCGCGGCCGCATTCGAAGTAGCGCTGATGAGCGGCGGCCAATTTCCGCCGTTACCAAGCGTTCGCCAGGCGCGGGACGCGCTTAAGCTACTGCTTGACGTGCACCTTCTGGTTAGTGGAGTTCTCCAGAAGGTCAATAAGTTCTATTTTGCGCTTGACTTTACGACTCAATGCGGCATAGACTGCGGCCGTTGCTGGCCAATTAAATATCTCAAAAGTCGACCCTGCGTTTCAGGAAAGAGAAGGTTGGGCGCGCGGGTGTCTGTTGAGGGCCAGCGAGTTTTCTCGCACAGCGGCGTTTAACATAACCTAGTCGGAATGCTCAAAATCGCGAGCTGCTGTTTTCCCCTTCATCTTTGTTTTGGAACTCAAGCGGGCACGTCATTCGGCGTTTGAGAGGCAATACTACCTGAAGAATTCGCACCCTGATCCCATTTGGCGCCGGTAGGGAGGAAGATACATGTTCGATAACCTTGTTGAGTCAACAACGCACAAGGATGATTTGTCGCGGAAAGGCTCGTTCATCCTGGCTACTTCAGTAGTGTACGCAATACTTGGGCTTTCGATCTTCATAGCCGGTATCTTTTGGTACGATGCGCATCTCACCGCTCAAAACCTCGAATTGACGACGCTGGTGGCGCCTGTACCCGTACCTCAAGTACAAGCTGAAACCAAACCGCAGCAGGAAGCAGCAAAACCGCAGAAGGTTGACCAGAACGTTGACGTCCGCAGAGAGTTGATAGCAGATGTTTCACGCACTGAACTGGTGCCTAAAGAGATCTCTGCTAAAGCTAGCGACGTCCCACCTGTACGACGAGGAGTTACCACCGTCGTAGGGACCAGTGACTCAAATACCGCAGCTCCATTAGTAGGCGGTCCTGGTACTGGAACCGGTACGGTTGTGGGACCAACCAGTGTAAATATTGCTGACGATCCGCCACCGCCGCCACCTAAGCCAACGCCGCCGCGTGCTCCTATTTCAGGAGGGGTGTTGAATGGAAGAGCTATTAGCTTGCCAAAACCACAATACCCAGCAATCGCGAAACAAGCGCGTGCTTCGGGAACAGTGGTGGTTCAGGTCACCATCGACGAGAATGGCAATGTTATTTCTGCCAGCGCAGTTTCGGGACACCCACTGTTGCAGGCGGTTTCAGTAGCCGCTGCCCGTCAGGCGAGATTCTCGCCCACAAAACTTTCGGGGCAGCCGGTTAAGGTCACCGGTGTGATCACGTACAACTTCGTAGCTCAATAACGCGGAGGTGAATAGGCGGACTCCTGTAGGTGTTCGCCAATTCTAAGTCTCTGCTCGGTATTAATGTGAGAAAAACTTTTTGGAGGGATTTACCGTGACTGCTCTAGCTAGTCTTTTTGGGACAAAATTATTCATGCTCCTGTTCTTCCTGCAGGAAGAACCGGATATGGGCGAAATGTTCACTATTACGGAAATGGTGAAACACATGGGTGGCGTCGCGATTGCTACCGTGATCGTTCTCTTGATTATGTCGGTTTACTCAATCGCCATCATGGTTGAACGTTACCTGACATATTCTGCTGCCAAGCGGCAGTCAAGAGAGTTTGCACCACGGGTAGCTCAAGCCCTTAAAAACGATCGCATCGAAGAGGCGATTAATATTAGCGACAAACATCGCAAGTCGCACTTGGCCATGGTCGTCAGCAGTGGCCTGCAGGAGTTTCGTGCGCATGGCGAGTCGTCCGATGTTTCGACCGACACAATCGAAGCCTCAAAGCGGGCCCTGCAGCGAGCTATTGCTATTAAGACTGCCGAGTTCAATCGTGGACTCTCAGGTCTGGCAACCATAGGTTCCACCGCTGTGTTCGTCGGTCTCTTCGGAACTGTGTTCGGGATTATTAACGCATTCCGTGGCATGAAGAATGCGGAGTCGGCCGGTATCTCTGCCGTCGCTGGCGGTATCTCAGAAGCACTCTTCGCTACCGCTCTTGGTTTGCTTGTAGCGGTACCCGCCGTGTGGTTATTTAACTATTTCACAAGCAAGGTCGATGGCTTTGTAGTTGAAATGGATAACTCCGCGTCGGAACTGGTTGACTACTTCATTAAGAGTCACACCAAGCAGTTGAAGGCGTAAGCCTACTAAGCGTTTTGTACCGTCGCCTAACGATCCGCAATTGGCGGATCGTTAGGTTCTAGCGGGCGTGGACGGAAAGGAAGTTTTTAGTATGGGAATGCAGGTTGGCGGCGCTGGCCGCGTTCAATCGGAAATCAATGTCACACCAATGGTCGATATCATGTTGGTGCTCCTGATTATCTTCATGGTGGTAACTCCCTTCCTTCAGCAGGGCATCACTGTTGCTATACCTCGAGGAATGAGGAATCCTGAAGTCGATCAGAACATCATCAAAGAGTCTTCCGTTGTAATCTCGATCCCAAACGATGGGGAGTACTACCTTGGCAAGCAGAGGATTACCAGGGAAGAGATACGAGACAAGGTTGATCAAATGCTGAAGAACTTCAAGAGCGACCAGGACCGCATCGTCTATATCAAGAGCGGTGTTGGTGTCAGCTACGGGGATGTTGTCGGAATTATCAACGAGGTTCGGATGCTCGGCGTCGACAAGATCGGTTTAGTAGCAGACAGGGAGAAGAAGGGTGCGGCCGCAACAGCCGAGCCTTCGGCTTAAAGTTCATGATCGTCTTTGGCGTAGCGTCGCCGTAGTAAGAGGAGTAAAAAACAGATGGGAATGGCAGTTTCAAAAGGCGGTACGAAGGCAGTACCTTATATTAACGTTACACCGTTAATCGACGTGCTGCTGGTGCTGCTCATTATCTTTATGGTGGTTACCCCACTAAAACCAAGCCGCTTCAAAGCGGATATACCCACGCAACGAGATCCTAACGAAGACCTGAGCCAACTAAAGCCCAATCCATTAACACTGGTGGTATCAATTGGCTCTGACCTCCAGCTTAGGCTGAATCAGGATGACATGGGCTCAGTTAACGACACTGGGGTTCTCGCTACCAGGCTGAGTCAGGTCTTTCAGCAACGTAAAGAAACTCGAGCCTACAAGCCGGGAATGGAAACACGTGCCGATCTTCCTGAAGACGAGCGGATAGAAAAGACAGTTTTTGTTAAGGCGCCAAGATCACTCAAGTACGGTGAGGTTGTAAAAGTGATCGATGCCATCAAAGGTGCAGGCGCAAATCCCGTTGGTTTACAAGTAGACGATTTACCTCAATAACTAGTGATTTGGTGTCGTGATCACTTTCAGACGGAGTTATAAATGAAACGTTCTCAACATTGGATCATCATTGCCCTGGTGGTCCTGGTTGCCACTGGCTCAGGCTGTGGAATTGTTAATCGAATTCGCTCTAAGAATCAGTTAAATGAGGCCGCGCGCGCTTACAAGGCTGCCCAGTACACCGAAGCAGAGCAGCACTCCCGAAGGGCCCTTGAACTCGACCCGGGTAACCCGACGGCGCGCTCCTTCATTGCCCGAACAATCCACGCTCAGTATCGCCCCGGTGTCCAAACTCCCGAGAATCTTGCCAAAGCTCGCGAAGCAATTCAGGCCTACCAGGAGATCCTCGCAGACGACCCAAAAAACGAAGAAGCGTATAAAGCAATTGCCTATCTCTACGGTGCAACCAAGGAAGATGACAAGCTTCGCGAATGGATCGCGGCGCGGGCCCATAACGAGTCTGTGGAACCAGAGAAACGAGCTGAATCGTTCGTCGTTCTGGCTAGTAAGAACTGGGATTGTTCCTTTAAGATTACCGAGCTTCCGACGAATAAACTAACCACGATTACAGGTGGTACGAAAGCAACTGTTTCTTATCGAAAACCGAAAGATAACAAAGATTTCGAAACAGCCCAGATGTGTGTCCAACGTGGTCTGGAAGAGGCCGAAAGTGCTATTAATCTGGATCCCAATAACGAGGCGGCCTGGTCCTATAAGACAAACTTGCTGCTCGAAGCTTCCAAACTTGCCGAAATGGACGGTAAGACCGAAAACAAAGCCGAGTACCAGAAGCAGTACGAGGCTGCCCTGAAACGCACCCAGGAACTTAGCGAGGCAAAGCAAAAACAGAAAGAAGAAGAAGCAAAGACTGCCCCTCCCACCGGTTGAACCTAACAACTCAGTTAAGTACATGCACAGAGGTGATGCTCGACCTGGCGGTTTGAGCATCACCTGTTTGTTATAATGTGTCTGTAAAGGTTCGCTTCCATACTTGAGCTAGATGATACGGATCGAGGAAATTGTTGCGACTGTTGCCAGCAACCATCCGCAGGCTGACTTGGATTTGCTGCGCCGGGCATACCTTTTCTCAGCCCGCGAACACAAGGGCCAGAAAAGAGCTTCCGGCGAGTCCTACCTGATCCACCCGCTCGAAGTTGCCAATATTCTGGCAAACATGAGACTCGATGAGGTCTCAGTCGCGACTGGTCTTCTGCATGATGTAGTCGAAGACACACTGGTAGAGCCTGAAACGATCCGAAAGTATTTCGGAGAAGAGATCGCTCACCTTGTAGACGGTCTTACAAAGATCGCTCAGATCAGCAATATCTCCCGCGAAGAACAGCAAGCCGAAAACGTCCGCAAGATGCTGTTGGCGATGGTTGACGACGTTCGCGTGGTCCTGGTGAAGTTGGCCGACCGTCTCCACAACATGAGAACGCTTCACTACCTGAACCCAGAAAAGCGTAAACGCATCGCCGAGGAGACCATGGATATTTTTGCTCCCATCGCTCACCGGCTTGGCATGGGTAAATTGCGAGGGGAACTTGAAGATCTGGCCTTCCGCCATCTTCACCCGGACGAGTATCGCGAGCTTGCCGAACAGCTGGAGAAGCGACGACCAGAAAACGAGGCGTTCTTAAAAGGTGTTACCGCCCGCATCGAGGAGAAGATGAACGAGGCAGAAGTGCCATTCGTCCGTGTCGAAGGACGGGTTAAGCGACTGTACTCGATCTGGAAAAAACTAAAACGACAGAAGATCGGACTCGACCAGGTCTACGATCTAGTTGCTGCTCGCTTAATAACTCCAAATGAAATTCGTCATTGCTACGGGGCCTTGGGAGTGATCCACAACAGTTGGAAACCCGTGCCCGGAAGAATAAAAGATTGGATCGCTACGCCGCGCGACAATCTCTATCAGTCTCTACATACCTCGGTAATTGGCTCTAATGGGCAACCCTTCGAAGTTCAAATTCGCACCGAGGATATGCACCGCATCGCTGAGGAGGGTGTCGCAGCTCACTGGAAATACAAGGAGGGCAGACGGGATTCCGGCGACGATGATCAGGCCCTGAAGGCTTTACGATCCTTGGTCGAATGGACTCAGGAAGTTAAGGACTCGCGCGACTTTCTAGATTCGTTGAAATTGGACCTTTACCCAAAAGATGTTTACGCATTCACACCAATGGGTAAAGTGATCCAGTTGCCTCGAGGCGCCACGCCTGTCGACTTTGCTTACATGATCCACTCGGAAGTGGGTAACACTTGTACCGGCGCGCGAATCAATGGCCGCATCGTTCCCTTGCGTACTCAGATCCAAAATGGTGACGTAGTCGAGATTATCACGTCGTCAAACTCTCACCCCTCGCGAGATTGGCTCAACTTCATTGTTACATCGCGTGCTCGTAATCGTGTACGACACTGGGTTGCTGAACAGCAACGAGCAGAGTCGATCGAGATAGGTCGAAAACTCTTCGAGAAAGAGGCTACGCGCTTTCAGCTCTCTCCAAAGAAAGTTCTCAGTGATGGTGATGGCGAGATGAAACGAGTAGCGAGTGACTATGGTTACGGAAGAGTAGATGATCTGCTTGCGGCGATTGGATATGGGAAGCTAATTCCCCGAAATGTCATTGCCAAATACCTTGGGCCCGAACAATTTGAACAACTCGATCGGCAGAAAGAGTCACGCCTACGCAGTGGCGTAAGGGCAGTCAAGCGGCTCATCCGACTGGGAGATGATTCGATTGTTGTCAGGGGAGTTGACGATCTAATGGTAACTCGGGCGCGTTGCTGCAATCCGTTGCATGGCGAGGATATCATTGGCTATATCACGCGAGGGAAGGGTGTCGCTGTTCACACGAAGCGTTGCAAGAACGTGAATCAGTTGATGGTTAACCGCGAACGCATTGTCGAAGTTGAATGGGCAGGCCGCCCCGACAAGACTGCTTATGCTGTCAAGCTACTGGCTATTACTGAAAATCGCACCGGTATGATAGCGGGCATCACAGGCGCAATTTCGGACATGAAAACAGGTATTCGTGACGCTCGTGCATCAGTAGCTCCTGATGAGAAGGGACACATCGAGGTGACTGTCGAAGTGTTTGATGTGAAGCATCTGGATAAGGTAATTAGTTCGATCAAAGGAGTACCAGGCGTGCTCGATGTGGAAAGATTGCAAGGAGTTGCATAGGTGAGTAGTGAGTCCAAAGTCCAAAGTCCTAATGTCCAATGTCTAATGTCAAAAACATAGAACCAGCATCGTTTACGAATTTGGACATTGGGCTTTGGGCTTTGGACTTTGGACATCGACGACATAGATCGCCTTGAGCTTCGGTCAAATTACCACTTTAGACCATCAAAGCATGCTATGCGTTCGGCCCGCTTCTATATCTTAGAGACTTACGCAAAGATGGGTAATACATTCCCGCGCCCTTCGTTCGTGTTGGACGGTGAAAAGGGAATAATCATTAAGTGGGTCAAGAACGGTTACACCGTCAGGCTGAATTGCCTGCCAAATGAAAGTGACGATGACTATATCTATTTCGAGAACGGTGAGTATGACGTTGAAGATAATGTGACGATTGGTATTCTTTACAATAGACTTAATTGGCTAATCCAGCATGAACGAGAACCCCCTCGCTGATCTCACCGCTATTGTGCCCCAAACCCTAATCCGCCACATGGCTTGCCTTGCGAGACTATCGTTTATCGTGTTGCGTCAGATCCGACTTGGTTCTCCAGTGACAATCAGATTGACGCTGCCGCTTTTTACTGCCGACGCGGTGAGGACGGTATATCGATAGGTGCTACCCCAGAGGCTTGTCGATCCTTCATGGAAAACCCTATAGATGGCTTTATTTCGGTCCACGTTGGGCATGTACGGGACGTTCGCGATCCGGGGCTTGCGGCTCCCTTAGACGTAATCTTCGACGAACACCCTAGTGGGATTATCGTAAACGTGCCGCCAAAAGAGAAAAAGGAACCGCGACGGAGATTGGCGGACAGGATTGCCAGTTTATTAGGCAGACAGGCGGCGCGTCCTTACGAAATCTATGTCCCGCCGCGCTGAACACTCCAGCTTTTCAAATTAGGACACCACCAGACTTTGGGTAATGCTCCGTTAGCATTACCACTTTGGACACGTTTTGGGAATCACGACCCGAGTGCTAGAATTCCCTCTTTGTTTTTACGACCGATTGGCCGCTAACAACAGTGAAGCAGAGAATTCAAACGGATCGAGCGCCCCAAGCCATCGGCCCCTATTCGCAGGCAATCAAGACCGGAGGGTTTGTTTTTGCCTCGGGCCAGATTCCAATTGACCCGCAAAGCGGGTCTTTCGTAGAAGGTGGCATCGCCGAACAGACCGAACAAGTGCTCAGGAATCTCGCGGCTGTGCTCGAGGCGGCGGGTAGTGATCTTCAGCACGTCATCAAGACGACTGTGTTTCTGCTCGATATGGAAGAGTTTGGTGAGATGAACGAGGTTTACGGTAGATTTTTTTCCGAAATGCCCCCCGCAAGGGCAACCGTGCAGGCGGCTCGGCTACCGAAAGATGCAAGAGTTGAGATCGAGGCGATTGCGGTCGCGAAAGAGTAGGTGCGCGTAGATTAAGCAGCTTTGACAACTTTGCCGGCTTTGATACAGCTCGTGCAAACTTTCATCCTGCGGGCGCCACCTTGAGGCAGTTGCACCCTTATAGGTTGGATATTGGGATTGAACTTTCGCGGTGTCCGGTTGTTAGCGTGAGAGACGTTATTACCGAATTGAGGACCTTTACCGCAGATTTCGCAACGCTTCGCCATTTGTTTAAACCTCCAACCCTTTTACTTACTGTTTTGTCCGTGCGGAATCAAATCGCAAACCTTAGCAAACGGTTTTACCAAAGGTCAAGCGGGCCTGAAGAGAAGACTCCCTATTAATAACCATTATTCCAAAGGAGCAAGAAATAAACGTGCAGAGAACCCCAAAACTAATTGTTACATTGGCCATGTTGACCGTCGGCGCGCTTTTACTAGCGGCCTGCGACTCCAGCGTTAGCTCTGATCCGACAGACAATATGGTTGCGTCAACTGTTAATGGGAAGAAGATCATGCTCGCTGAAGTAGAGCGGGCTATTAGTCAACAGGCTGGTGGCCGTCAGGCTCAGCTTTCTCAGCTGGAATTGGCCCAAGCGCGACTCCAGGTGCTTGATAGCCTGATTCAACGTGAGGTCCTCTTCCAACGAGCCGAAAAAGAGAAGCTTCTCCCTACGGATGAGCAGATCACGGCTGCGATTAATCAGCAGAAGCAACAGAGTGGCATGACTGATGAAGACTTTCAAAAGAGTCTCAAGGAGCAGAACCTAACACCAGAACTGTTGCGTGAAGAAGCACGCAAGGATCTGGCAATCAGGAATCTTCAAGACAAGTACAGTGGCAAGATAAGCATCAGCGATAAAGAGGTCGAGGACTTCTATGCGAACAACCAGCAGCGCTTTGTCAGCGCGCGTGGTGTTTCCTTGGCCATGATTGTTGTTGACCCTGCTGACAATAGTGGTCAGGGAATCTCCCAAAACGACGCCAAGAACGACGCGGAAGCAAAGATAAAGATAGACAACATCTACCAACGCTTGAAGGCGGGTGCGGATTTTGCGACAGTTGCGCGAGCTACCAGCGAAGACGCAAACAGCCTGCTGCGCGGCGGCGACATCGGATTTGCCACCGAGGAGGATCTAAAACAGAACGGCTTCCCACAGGAGTTGATCAATAGGTTCTTTGCTATGGAGATAGGTAGTTTTACTGAACCGGTTCGTTTCAGTAATGGACGTTGGTATATCTTCAAATTGGCGGAGAAGCGCTTACAGACAGAGAATCTTACGCTCGAAAGTCCTGGAGTTCGCCAACAGATTACGCAGGCTCTGGTAAATCAGCGCAAGGAGATTCTCAACCTCGCACTGCTTGAAGTGGCGATGTTCGAGGCGAAGATCGTTAATAACCTTGCAGCGGACATGCTGAGCAATCCCGGAAACCTGGGATTGCGACCGGCCTCACCCGGCGTTGCGAGCTCTGCAGGGGCAAGTCCACAACCTGCTGGAGTCGCAGAGACTACCAACAGTGCGGCACCTGCGAGTCCGGCTGCTGAAAACAAATAGCCAACTAAGGAACTTTAGGAGCGGGTGCCTGCTGATGTCCCAGCTAGCACCTGCTTTGTGTGTGCAGGTAATCTATATTTCGCATTAAGTTATGCTTTTCCGCCTCTCGGACGTTTACAAGTCTTATGGTACGCAAGACGTGCTACGTGGCACTTCCCTGCAAGTGAATAGCGGTGAGCACGTTGGTCTTGTCGGCAGAAACGGCGCTGGCAAAACCACCGTATTTCGACTTGTCAGTGGCGAGGAAACTACCGACGGTGGCGAAGTCGTGCGTGCTCGCGGAGTACGTCTTGGATTACTCGCCCAGCACGTCCATTTTGAACCTGGCACAACTGTGCACGAATCTGCGCTTGCGGCCTTTGGTCATCTCCAACAGATTGAACATGAAATGCACGAGCTCGAACACCAGATGGCTGAAGCTTCTGATGTTGACCTCGAAAGAATTCTTGCTCGTTATAGCGACTTGCAACATCAGTTTGAACGGGAGGGTGGATTTGTATACTCGGCCAAAGCCGAGGCAATTCTCCAGGGCCTCGGGTTTGATCGAGACTCCTGGTCTCTAGAAACAGAAAAGCTTTCAGGAGGACAGCAAAATCGTCTCGGCTTAGCCCGCTTGCTTTTGTCAGAACCTGATCTACTCCTACTAGATGAACCTACCAACCATCTCGATGTTGACGGGGTTGAGTGGCTTGAAGAATTCCTTCAAAGTTACCCTTCTGCATACGTGATTATCAGTCACGATCGGTATTTCCTGGATCGCGCTTGTAAACGGATAGTCGAACTGGAGAATGGACGGGCCACTAGCTACGTGGGCAACTACTCTGACTATCTCGTTGAACGTGAAATGCGTCGTGAAGCGCAGCAGCGTGCCTACGAAAACCAGCAGCAGTTGATTGCAAAAACAGAGGAGTTTATTCGACGCAACATCGCCGGACAAAAGACCAAACAGGCAAAGTCTCGGCGCAAGATGTTGGAGAAGCTTGATCGAATAGAGGCAGTGCGGACCGGCCAATCCTCAGGCGACTTCCGTTTGCGAGCAATTGAAAGGGCCGGAAATCAAGTGCTGATAGTCAATAAGGCTACCGTGGGTTATGTCGACAAAGTTCTTGCTCGCGATATCTCGTTTACTCTGACGCGCGGGGAATGTTTGGGCATCATTGGTCCAAACGGTTCTGGTAAGACAACGTTTCTGAAAACAATTCTGCAAAAGATTTCTGCGCTCTCGGGTGAAGTTCGCTGGGGCACAAAAGTTCAAATTGGATATTACGCTCAGCAACTGGACGATCTGGATGATCGTAACGAGATCATCATGGAGCTGCGGCGCGTAGCGCCAAGCGATGCTAAGGCTGGGGAGCTGCGATCATTCCTGGCGAAATTCCTCTTTACCGGAGATGACGTCTATAAACACGTGCGCGACCTTTCGGGAGGAGAGAAGGGAAGGCTTGCCTTAGCTAAGCTCATCTATTCAAGAGTCAATGTCTTGGTTCTTGATGAACCCACTAATCACTTGGATATTCCCTCGCGAGAGGCACTCGAGGAGGCCCTTGAGGCTTACGAAGGTACGATAATCACAATTAGCCACGATCGTTATTTTCTCGATCGAGTAGCGACTCAGATTCTCGCGCTGGATGGGAAGGGGAACGCGGAACATTACGACGGCGATTATACTGAGTATCACGATTGGCATGTGTCACGGACGAGACCTGGAACGACGTTGGACCACACAGATGTGCACACACGAATGGCCGAGCCTTTACCGGAAATGCTCGAGAGCGTGTCGAGTGAGGAACAGTTTGAGAAAGGTCCAAAGCAAACTGAAAAGAAGACCAAGCTCAAGACTTCCCAAGCTAGCCAGAAGCGTGGAATCAGAGTAATCAAGAGAGCGAAAAGCGAGCAGCGTGATGCTGAAGCTGTTGAAGCTGAGATTGCTAAGTCAGAGGCTACGTTGAATGAGCTCTCGGAGCAGATGAGCGATCCGCAAATCTCGCGCGATCTCGAGCGTTTGATTGCTTTAACAGATTCGTATGAGCAAACCGAGTCTCATTTACGCGCCCTTTATGATGAGTGGGAACGTCTAGCTGCGGAGTCCACTCGAATGTGAACACACGCTTCACCATGGAAAGGATGAAGGATGAAGGATGAAGGATGAAGGATGAAGAACAGTGTTCATTTTTCATTTACCATTTTCGATCTTCCGTTTTTCATTTTCATTTTTTACTTGGCGTTTCGCAGAATCTACTGCAACAGTGAAAAAATGTAAAATTATGAAAAATGAAAAATGGCGGATTCAAGTTGAAGTGCAACTTTGAGATTAGTGGTTAA
>CAZNPP010000096.1:0-15931 GCA_964574785.1 uncultured Chloracidobacterium sp.
GGCCTGATTTTTTTGGGCGGCAGGAGTATGATTCTCCACAACTCTTAGCGAGGGAGCGTCTCATATGTCACCGGCATTCCAGATGTCGTCGTTCTGTCTTCTGTCCTTGAGCTTGGGCCTCAGCAATTCTTTTCTAACGCAGCCTCAGTCATCGCGTTCAGTTCCGAACTCATCGCAAGCCGAATCAGCCGTGCGTGAGGTGGCGGTAGGGTATTTCGTGCTTTTTGCTGCCAAAGATATTGAAGGAGTAATGCGCCTGTGGAGTGAGAATTCGCCAGCCTATCCTTCACTTAAGCAGGATCTCCAGCGACAGTTTGCAACCGAGGATTTCAGCATTAGTGATCCAGTGATCTCGAGGGTCAAAGTGGAGATCGATAAGGCTAGCCTCAGAGCAATGACCAATCTAACTGCAGTCAATCTGAAGAGTAACGAGAAGCGAGAGCAGCGTATAGTGCGCAACTTTGATTTGGTCATGGAGGATGGTAAGTGGAAGATCTGGCGATCTGCTTCTGCGGAAGATGATTTGGCTGAGGTTTTGGTGAATGCCAAGACTCAGGCTGAGCGTGATGAATTGTTAGCTGCTGAGAAGGAACTCTCTTCGGTAGATTTGGCGCGTGCCCTAAGTAAACAGGGAGACGGCATCTTCGGTCGATCGCAGTACCCGCAGGCTCTAATGGTCTACACGTTGGCTCACGCTTTGGCAATGCAGTTTGATGATCGTAATGAGATTGCGCGTAACCTACACGGCATCGGCCGTGTACATGTATCTCAAGGAAATTTTCCAAAAGCGCTGGAGTTCTTTCAGAAGAGCCTGGCCGCATATGAGGCTCTTGGAGATCAGGCAGGAATTGGCCGCACTTTTGTCGGCATCGGAATGATCCACTGGTTACAGGGTGATTACGCGCAAGCGTTGGCTCTGTACAACAAAAGCTTGGACATTTTTGAATCGCTTGGGAGCAAGGCTGATATTGCCCGTGCGTTCAACAACATCGGTAATGTCCTGCGTTATCAGGGCGACTTTGCGCAGGCATTGGAGTACTTCCAGAGGAGTCTAACGATCCGGCAGGAATTAAACGACACATTCGGAATCTTGAGCAGCCTGGGGAACATTGGCGTGGTCTATGGAGTACAGGGCAATTATGCGAAGGCGCTGGAGTATTACGAAAAGAGTCTGGCGATGAGTGAAGAGACAGACGATAAAGAGGGGATTGCCATCACGTTAGGCAATATCGGAGTACTCTACCGTAAGCAGGGGAATTATGAGCAGGCTCTAAATTACTATCGGAAGAGCCTGGCGATAAGTGAAGCGATTGAGGATAGGGTTGGAATTGCGCAGATGTTGAATAATATCGGGAGCGTAAACCTTCTGCAGCGGAATTATGCGCCGGCTCTGGACCACTACCAGAGGAGCCTGGCGATGAGAGAGCAAATGGGGGATAAACACGGCGCCGCTCATACAATGATGGCTATCGGAATTACCCACACTTCGCAGAGCAACTTCGTGCAGGCGCTGGACTACCTCAAAAAGAGTCTGACAATTAAAGAGGCAATAAAGGATCGAGATGGAGTTGCCAGTGTGCTGGCCAACATCGCGATTTATCACAAGGAGCAAAAACAGTATGACCAGGCGTTAGACTTCGCCGAGCGCGCCACTACCCTGGCACGGCAAATTGGTAGTCCAATTGCCCTTTCAGGAGCTCTCGTCGCGGCAGGCCAATCTTATCGTGCCCTGAATAAATTGGACCAGGCACGCCCGCCCTTCGAAGAAGCCATTACCGTGATTGAAACGATGCGCAGTCAGGTGGCCGGCAGCGAGCAAGCGCAACAGTTGTTCTTTGAAAATAAACTCACCGCGTACCACGAAATGGTTAATCTGCTTTTAGCTCAAGATAATTCGTCTGATGCCCTGATCTTCACCGAGCGTGCCAAAGCCCGGGCGCTGGTGGATTTGCTCTACAGTGGTCGTGTCAACATTGTCAAAGCCGTGACCAGCCAGGAGCAAGAACAGGAACGAACCTTCCGCTCTGAAATCATTTCGCTGAATACACAACTGTCCCGCGCCAGACAACAAGAGAAGCCGGACGATGTGCGGCTGACTGAGTTGGCATCGCTACTCGAGAAAGCGCGCTTGAATTACGAGGCATTTCAAACGTCTCTGTACGCGGCACATCCTGAGCTGAGAGTACAACGTGGGGAGGCGCCCGTAATTAAAATTGAAGAGATCGACGCCCTAATACCCGATACCAACACCGCCTTGCTGGAATATCTGGTGATGGAAGACTTGACTTACGTTTTTGCTATTTCCAAAAAGACAGCAAACGCTGAAGCCGAAGTCCGGGTATATGCAATTCCACTCAAACGAATCGATCTCGCCAGACAGGTCGAAGCTTTTCGCCAAAAGTTAGCTGCGCGAGATCTTGGATTTCGAGCCTCAGCTTCCAAGCTTTATGAACTCTTACTCAAACCCACACAGGCTCAACTTCGGGGAAAGACAAATCTCATCATCAGCGCAGACGACTCACTCTGGGACCTGCCTTTTCAAGCGCTGCTGACCAGTTCCAACCGCTTCCTTATCGACGAGGCTACCATCTCTTACACTCCCTCTTTGACGGTGTTGCGGGAGATGACAAGACGTCGCAAGAGTCAGCCGAAGGATGATCGTCCCGCAACTTTGCTGGCACTGGGGAATCCGACGGTGGGGAAAGAGGCTACTAGTCGCACGGCACTAACGTTCCGTGATGGCAAACTTGATCCGCTGCCGGAGGCCGAACAGGAAGTCAAGGCCTTGGGACGATTGTATGGACCAGCGCGAAGCAAGGTTTACATCGGCGCTGAAGCTCGTGAAGACCGTATCAAGTCTGAAGCGACTGGAGCACGAATACTTCACTTTGCCGCTCACGGCATGCTCAATAATGCCGCTCCAATGTATTCGCACCTGGCGCTCGCGGAGGGTGACTCTGACGAAGATGGATTACTTGAAGCCTGGGAACTGATGCAGCTTGATTTGAAGGCAGAATTAGCCGTGCTATCCGCATGCGAAACGGCGCGCGGACGCATTGGTGCTGGGGAAGGCATGATCGGGTTGTCCTGGGCCATGTTCATCGCCGGGGTGCCTTCAATCGTTGTCAGTCAATGGAAAGTCGAATCTGCTGCTACTCGCGACTTGATGGTGAATTTTCATAGCGGTCTGCTCTCGACCCCGAAACCCGGAAAAGCAAACCCAACGAAGGCAGAAGCGTTGCGCCAAGCAACATTGAAGCTAAAGAACAAACCTGAGACTAGTCATCCGTTTTACTGGGCTGGCTTCGTGTTGGTTGGTGATGGGAGATGAGACATTCCATTTTCCATTTTGCATTTGTCATTTTTCATTTGGCGTCTGCGCTCAAGAATAACTATGAGCGCGACACATCAAATGAAAAATGAAAAATGGCAAATGGAAAATGACCTACCGTCGCAATACCCGAACCTGACGCAGCAGGCTACGCGCAAGGTCAGAATCGGGGTTTTCTTTTACCAGTGCCCGGAATTCCTGCTCCGCCTCTTTCAGTAAGCCCGCTTCCGTATACAGCAGTCCCAATACCAAGTGTGAGGAAGAGTAAGCTCGTCTCGCTTTCGCCAGTTCATTCGCTTTCGCTTGGCCGAGAATGCGGAATCTCGCTTGCGGTGCTGGCGGGCGCGGTGCCGCGATTTCCTGTCCATCTTTAATCGCTTTCACCTGCCAGGCATAAATCATCCCACGAGGGAGTGGTTGCGGTGCAGCCCAAGAAGCTTCTTTGAGTTGGGGGCTGCTGACAACCAACTTGAAGGTTTCGTCATAAACCTCTACGACGTAGCCTGTTGCTGCTTCCAAAGGAGTCCAGCGGAAGGTCGGCTGATTTGTCATCAGCACGACTCCAATAGGATCGATCACGGTAAATTCGTTGCTCTGCTTATCCGAACTCATTAACGAACTCGACGGCCGGGTAAGTCCTTTAAGGTCTGGTGACTTCTCTACCCGTCCGCTGGTGAGTGCTTTCTTTATCAGGCTTTGATAACCGGGCGGCAAGTTATCAGCTCCCGAGAGCTTGCCCCCCTGGTCCAAGGTCAGCAGGCCTTCGCCGTCATTGAGTTGGGCAACCACCGTTACCGGTTCAGGCTGAGATAGGAGGGGCGCAGGCTCTACAGGGGAAACGGGTTCCGATGGGGGAGTTGGCGAAACAACCATCTCTTGCTCTGACACTCGTTCCCGGACTGCTCGGAGAACGACCCAGCCCGTCACAGCCAACAAAAGAATCGCTAGAGCCGCCCCAAAGGCCGGTGCCGGAGAGCCGCGGAACAATTTGGAAAATGATGAAAACCAGCTTTCACTTGTGGCTATAACAGGCGCTGGAGAGTATTCGTGCTCAAGTGAGGTGGAGATCTCATTTCTGAAGGCTCGGAGATCATCAACAGCAAAAATGCATTGCTCGCAATGGCTTAGGTGATCCTCGGTGCTCTGGAGCTCCTCTCCAAACAACCTTTTATCAACATATCTGCCAATCTGATCCGTTGTCAGGTGCGAAATCTCTGCATCTTCGCTAAAGACTTCGAATCGCAGATCTAAGAATGCCGCGTCGCTGTTCAGAGCACCTTCCGTCTGGCGGCGGCATTCCTCACACCCGTCCAAATGGTCAGTTACCGACAGCAGCTCCGGGACGGTTAGCTGGTTTTGACAGTAATCCTCAAACTGTTTTTGAGTCAGGTGAACCACTATTCTATTCTCTCATCCTCACTATTTCAGGCGGGTCTTTCCGTAGTTATAAGTTGACAGAGCTTACTGTTTATTACCACCACGTCTCACAAAAATCCCCTTAGCCTGCGCGTCAACCGTTCGCGTCCGGATTTGCGGGCATTGATTACCTGTTGGCGCGTGATTCCTAGCAATTCGGCTATTCTCGCGTCTTCTAAGGGCAAGTCGTTCCACAATTGCGCAAACCTATCCGCTTCAATTTTCAGCACCTCAGCCAGCTGGCGCAGAGTCGCGACACCTGTTGCCGGAAATAGTGTGATACAGCCGCTTCCGCTGGCATCTTTCAGGTTCAACAATAGAGCGGTGCGCTGGTTCAAAGGAAGCTCTTGCAGTTCTTCCCATAGCCGCCGCAAAAACATCCGTTTTTCGAGTTGCCACTCTGGATTCGGTTCCCCAGAAGCTAGTATGAATCCGACTGATTCTTCGTGCTCAGTCAGAGATTCAACGGGTTGAT
This sequence comes from uncultured Chloracidobacterium sp., assembly GCA_964574785.1. Classification (GTDB taxonomy): domain Bacteria; phylum Acidobacteriota; class Blastocatellia; order Pyrinomonadales; family Pyrinomonadaceae; genus PSRF01. Next base: position 5,223 of record CAZNPP010000096.1, read on the forward strand.
CCTTGATCCCCAGCAGTAAGGCGAAAGCGCTAACCAATTCGTCGAATTCGATCGGCCCGCCGACGTGATTGAAAATCATAGCTGCAGTGTCAGCTAATGATTGGTGCTTACTACTCTTGGTTATGTGAATTTCGGACAGGAGTTGCTCGCTTTCTCCCAATCGCATCACAGCTCTGTTTTGTTCTTTCCACACGCCAAAACCTGCGACGAACCTTCCGTCCTCATTCTGCCAAAGTCCCAGACCACGCTGTCGGGTCAGCAGGTAATGGAGACGGTTCTTGAGAGCGTGCCGCTCCGGGAATTGACGTCGCATCCAGCGGGAACACGTTCGATGCGCAATGACTGCAGCCATGCCACGAACATCGCTAATTGGATGTGCCACAGGCAGGCTGCGAAACTGACGCAACTGCGCGACTAATTGCATTACTACTTCCTGATAGATGTCATCAATTTCAGTTCGTTGGCTCTCACGATTTGAGCTAACCCGAAGCTTGTAGCGAATGACACCCTTAATTACTGGCTCAGCATGTGTAGTGATGAGTTCCAGGAGGGCTTCGTCAGCTTGATCGTCGCTGGCCTCCTCCAATAGAGGCTCGAGGAGGGTATCGATCTTGACAGGCGACTTCTCCATCGTATTCGTTGCCGCGTCCGCAGAAGGTTCCGGTGCAACATGGATGCTGATGGGTTTCACGCAACGCAGGAGTTCGATAAGTTGGCGGCCGCTATACTTATAGTTGGGCCATCATGGCGTGTCAATGAAATTGAAGTCAATGTTGGAGGTCGCCACTATTGCGCGATTGTTTCTCCGCGTTGTTGAAGCTCATCGAGAACATTTTGAAGTTCCTCACGCTTGGCCTTTAGCACATCATCTTCGGCGTCGGCCGGTACATAGATAGGTGAGGCAATTTCTACCCTTGCGCGCGTGAATGGCTTAGGTACCTGAAACTGGTCCCAGCTATTTGCCTGCCAATAATTACGCGCCGTGATATTAAAAGGAAGGATTGGTTGGCGAGTTTTCTTAGCCAGTAGGACAGCTCCCATCTTTGCAACATAACGTGGGCCAGTTGGCCCATCAATGGTAAATCCGGCCGGCCTTCCTATGCGCATCAGCCTTGCCAATTCCACCATGGCACCGGTTGCACCTCGAGTACTAGAACCTCGAGCGGCGCCATAACCAAATCTCTGGATGAAGCGCGCAATGTACTCTCCATCAAAACTGCGTGAAGTCATTACAACGATGCCACGTCGTCTCCAGAAATACGTCGCGAGGAACACCTGATTGTGCCAGAGGGTGTAGATTGGGATCTGGTTATGGTTTGTGACGGCTTCCCAGTTCTCCCAACCATTAACTTCAAAGCGAACTGATCGGCCAATCAAGTTAATAAGGAAGAAGAAGCTGAGGTCGGCAAGTCGAATCAGCACGCGCTCTTTGAAAGAATACGCAGAGAGGTCGGCGAACGCATAAGCTCGCTGAGTATTCTTCTCGACTGTACGTTCGACCTTTAACTCTGTTTCAGCTGAACGTTGCATGTGTTCGTGAATGGTGAATCGTGAATCGGGAATCGGGAAAATAGTTCGAATCCAGGATTTAGATTCACGATTGACGATTTCGTTTTGATCTTATCTTAACTCAGTTACTGATGCTTGAGGGAGCATGAGAATGAGACGTGAATCCTTTGTTCCCCGCACGTTTCACTCTTGCTATCGCGCGGAAGAGCGGGCAGAGCGCCACTGTCGCTCTGCTTTACTACGAATCGCAGGCAACAGGAGCCAGCGGATCATCACAATCCCGATTCCGAAGATGCGCCAGTAGCGGTGGAATCTCCTGCGAGCTTGATCATCAGTTGCGACGACTCGTGTTTCAGTGGCAAAGCGGGTTAGCTCCGGCTCTAAAGCTTCGGCTTCCAGCGTCCAGGCGATCTTTACCCGGTCGGGCTCAGCATAGGTCGCAAACTGCTCAGGGGCGATCGGTGTAAAAACTACGTCTGCCAACCAAGGTTGACAAGCCGCTCCAGCAACAAAAAAGTGCCCCGGCTCATCAGCGAGGCATCCCCAGCCCAACTCCAACATTTCCTCAACGAGCCCTTTTGAACGTCTCGCGGGGGAACTCTTGGCAGCGAGCATCTTAGCCCGTAGCCAGAATATAGCGTGAACCATCCGGACCGACTGTATGTCGAAGTTTCGAGCAACCTCCAATACAAATTCGGCTGGTGCAAGGATCGTGATTTCGTGCCGCCCTCGTGTATCCGGGTTAGGCATGAACCGGTCGAGTACGGCCATCTACTTTACTCAAACGATCTCGTCATTGGGGGCAGACCCATTGCCCGACGCCAGATTGCGAGTTGTCCAACATGATATGCCGTGTGCCCGACGAGCACTTGAGTTAACGCGTGTCGAACAGATGGAAATACGTCCCGGTAAGATTCATCGGGAAAGGGTTCGTCTAATCGAGAATCAACCATCCCATTGATCGCTTCCGTTAATCGGAACTGGGCATCGCTGAGCATCGCCGCAGCGTGTTACTTCGTGGATTGGATAAGAAAAGATACTTACTCTAAAGCTAGGCGACATGCGCGCCCTGAACTTCTACAAACAAGGAATACAATGATTGACTCGCGGTCATAAATAGTCGATTTCTCTTAGGTCCTCCAAAACAAAGATTGGCACAGATCTCGGGCAGCAGTATCTGTCCGATCCGCTCTCCGTCAGGTGCGAAAACGTGCACACCATCATAACCCTGCCCGACCCATCCGGCACCTGCCCAGATGTTGCCGTCAGCGTCTGCCCGAATGCCGTCCGCGAAACCCGCCACCTCGCCGCTTTGCATTCTCATCTTCATAGAGGTGAATTCCTTTCCCGCTCGCAGTTTCGTGCCGTTTACTACATCAAACACCATTATGTTTTGCGGCGCAGAAGGATAGTGTGAGGCGCCGGTCTCGGCGACGTAGAGCTTCTTGTAATCTGGACCAAAGCAGATTCCATTTGGCTTGTACATCTGGTCCGTCACTATTTCCATCTTTGCGCCCTTGGGATCAATGCGATAGATGGCCTCCTTTTGACTTAACTCACGACGTCCGCCTTCGTAGAAACTACTGTAGCCGGGATCTGTGAACCAGATGCCACCGTCGGGATGAACTACTACATCGTTGGGAGCATTCAATGGTTTACCCTGCCAATTCTCGGCAAGGACGGTTATGGCGCCGTTATGTTCAAAGCGCACGACGCGATGCGTATCGTGCTCACAGGAGATAAGCCGTCCCTGCCAGTCAAATGTGTTGCCGTTACTGTTGTTTGAAGGAGTCTGAAAGATGCTGACGTGTCCATCATCGGCCAACCAACGGTGCTTTAGATTATTGGGAATATCGCTCCAGACGAGATAACGGCCCACGGTGTTCCATGCTGGTCCTTCTGCCCACCTCATGCCTGTATGAAGTCGCTCGACAGCAGCATTCACAACCTTGTATTTGGCGAACCGTTGGTTGAGGACAATGACATTCGGATCGGGATAACGAGTTTGCGCTGCAGCCAACTGGTTCGTAAAGAAGGCGGTGGCGGATGCAGCGGCAATGGTTCCCGCAACGAAACCACGACGCGTCATACCTCGATTTATTTGAGGTCCATCTAGATTGTTTCCCATTGTCTGATTCTGTCTCCGGAGAATTGGGACATCAAGAACTGGAGCTTGCTATTCATATCAGGTGCTTCTTTATTGTTCAACTCGATAGTTCGGCACGGAGTATAAGAACTCGCTGTGGTCCGGTTGGCAGGAGTTACAAGGCATTGCAGCGATAGGCAGCGTTACAGAACTGGGAGCGGAGAAGCTGGAACAATTTAGCGCGTGATTGAACGTTCCGTGGTCTAATTCGAGAGTGTTGAGCTCAAATTTTTCCAGCTTCTCCGCTCCCAGTTCTGTAACTTGCCAAGTCTATTCTTATTTGAATTGTTTCCCATTGTCTGATTCTGTCTCCGGCCGTTAGATAGGTCCACAGAATAGATTACTCAAGTGCTGCGACTTGTTCTTTACTCATGGCCCAAAGAGCGCCCCGTGAACTTCAGCCTTGCCGGTTGGCCCATGAGGCCAATGCGTGCGGTTGAAATCTATCCCTGGATGGGCAGCACCCTTAGCTTTGAAGTTATCATCGATCGTTAGCCTGCCCGTTTCTCTATCAATGTTCACTATCAAAACCCAGGATTCATTATTGCCCGTTACAACCAATCTACTGAACCTTCTATCTGCACCGACCCAATGCGACTTGCTGAAGCGTTTGTCGAAAATCAACCGTGAAACCTCCACTGGCTTTGCCGGATTGCTTACGTCAAGCGCAATCAGCCCCGGCAATGACGGATCAGTCTGTATCCAAAACCTTCCATAGACAACGGGCACTCCACATTCAAACCCCTCCTTATCCGCTGCCGGGAAGGAGTACACAAACTCCGCTTTCGGATCTGAGCTCTCAAGTCCGATCAGTCGATAGAGTCCGCAATTGAAAGTGTTTACATAAACTGTGCCATCGGAAAGGATACGCGGCTCTGCCGGATTGAGATGCGTTTTGCCTTGCGGTGGCAGGGCGATCGTTGCTAACAGACGCAAGTCGCTTAGCGACCAGATCTGTATATGTTTAGTATCGGTCAAAGTGTGCACATGCTCCGTTGAGTGCGTCGACTTGGGTAAGGCCCATTTTGGCAGGCCCATCTCAGTACTTGTAGTTACCACTCGATCTATTTGGGGCAACACGGTCAGGCTGTAGGGCCACAACAGCTTTTTATCCATACCGGGAACGTCTGCGCTGCTGGCACGTAGAACTTTTCCGTTACCATCTAGTTCAACCAAGGCGCCAGGCGGCTCGTAACCTTCTTTCTTCACCTGAAAAGTAGCCAAAAGGTTTCCATTCGGAAGCCGCGCAAAGCTGTGCGGAAAACTGTACTCTGCGGCATCAGTGAATTGCCCAGCCAATCTGGGCTTAACTGGGTTACTCAGATCAATAATAAAAGTCCGGCCAGCAGCCCAGCCATTGGCAAACAGAGTAGATTGGGCTGAAAGCTCATACTCAGTGTGATGAGGTACCGTGGCGCGTTGACCGATTGGCAGTGTAGTGACTACCTCTCCGTAGGTTGGCCCATTTGGACGGGCATCAATAACAGCGAGGAAGTCAGAATCTTTTTGGTCGGCATCTGCCGCCCAAACGAAGAGGTAAGGGCTTGGAGTTTTGGGTTTTTTTATTTGAGATATTTGAGAGATTGGATTTAATGAGGCAACGATGATCAGAAATGCCGTTGCCAGGGTCGTTTTCATTGTTTTCCATTCCTATGGTTGTAATGCTTGCTGAACTAGCAACGTATCTGCGTACTGCACAAACTGCACGGCGTTGCCCTGTTGAATTGTCCAGACATGTGCAAAGTTTGCCTGAAAGCTCTTGCCTGTAGCTTTGTACTTACCGCTGTACTTGCCCAAAACAACAACGGTGTCCCCCGCATCAATGAATTCTTCGGGCACCGCAGAAAACCCGTCCCACTCTGTTCCCAGCCTCATGAACACGCCTTCTAACACGGCACTTGGGCCAACGTATGTGCCGCCGTAGGGAAAGCCTTCAGCTTCTGTCCATTTGATATCAGGACTCAGAAACGCGAGCACCGCCGGAATGTCACCTTTAGCAAATGCATCATAAACCCTTTGAACTGAATCTAGATTGCTCATGGCTTCCCTCCGAATAGTTGATTCTTTACTTGCCCATCAGCGTTCGTTAAATCACCGCACGAGTTGGTCCAACTGGCGCACGTCGAAACCGGCCTCGCGATAGTACTTACGAGTCAGTTCAAGAGCCGTGAATCCATCGTCATAGGCGGCAAAACCATCGTTGGCAGCCTTGTCGAGATAGATGAGGCCTCCCTCAACCATGAAAAGTATGATCGCGGGCTCTGGTGAGTCCTCGGTGATCACCAGTGTGTGAGCTTCGCCGGCGGGTTCGTAAATGAACGTCCCAGGTCTTGCCACCCAATCATGCTCCAGGTATCGCCAGTAACCACGCATCGTATACCCGCGAACGGTACCGATGTGGTAATGCGTTCCCAGCATGGCGCCGGGGAGACCTTTCAGAACAACGCTGAAGCCACCCGAAGTCACATTAAAGCAACAGGGCTGGAACCAGACCCCGTCCGCGTAAGGCACCCAGAGACGGTCATCTTCCAGGTTAATGTTAGTGATGAAGTGTTCGCGGCTCCTTTGAGATGGATCGAGACCGTCGGTGAAATGGTTGAAGGCAGTGATTGGCATATGTTCTCCTCTGGTAAGTCATGATCGAGCTTGGATTTTTTCGGAACGAGCTGTGTACGGCAAAACTCTTCTCAGGTTACCCTGACGGTCCCATCAAGCACATTCTGCTTCGTCGACACCCCTGACCTGACTGGTGCAGACAATGCAGAGCGGATTTCCGTCCAATGGTTGGTGATGTCGCCCAGGAGAATTGACATAGCCAGGCAAGACCAGATCACCGCTTGCACAATCTCCACTCCAAGATGTTCCCAACCTGTAACACCCAAAATAAACCGGCCTTGAATAAATACCAGTGCAACGGCGTAACTTCGCACTACCCACTGGCGATGCTGAGCGATTTTTCGCTTGTACGCGAACAAGAAGGCTAAAGCTGTAGTAGCAATCAGCATTACTGCATTAACTATCGCCAGAACTGTGAAGGAGCGAGGGAATCCAAGGCGCTCTTCGTAGTACTGGATATATGCACCAAGCGGCGCCAGGGCGAGCACCCCTACAACGTACAGCTTTCCTGAAAGGCGATGAAACTTAGTAAATCGTCGCCGTAGCCGATCGGAGAATTGCATTGGGGCAATCAGCAAGACTAAAGCGCCGAAGACACCGTGCGGTAGCAACCACCACTTGAAAGGCTCGTAATGTTGCCAGATCGCATTCGTCGGTTCGATTAGAAACCGTTCGTTGTGATACAGCACGTACACCGTCGTCATCGCAATCACAGAAAACACAACATACTTGGCGTTGAGCTTTGCTTTCATCAGAAACTCCTTTTCGTTGTTGTGCTGCTGGTACGAATGGTTCTGAAAAGTTTGTCGTCTTCTATTTATTTGATTGGTGCGTCTAGCGTCTCGGAATCGACAAACTGAAGTTTGTCGGACTCAAGGGTGCAGATAGAAGACCTTGTTCATGATTTTCCATTCCCCATCGACTTTAAGTAGCGTAAATAAGTCGGTGAATCGATGACCGGTCCAGTTGTCGAGTTCCAGGCGCACCGAAGCGATCGTACCGATGATCTCGATACTGACAATCCGTGACTGAAGCTCTGTAGCTGGACCATTCTGGTCATTCCAGTCAAACAACTGCTGTATCGGGCCGGCGAACAGATCGGGGCCGACATAGCCGAAGATCGTCGCATCCGGGTGAAAGGCAGGCTTCATATCGTCGGCCCTTCCCGTCCTGCCCCCATTGATATAGACCTGAACTGTACTGGTAATTGCATCATACTCGCTCAAGCTGGTTGGCGCAGTACTAGTGAGTTTCTGCTCTTTCTGCATGAAGTTCTCCTGTTGATTAGTTTTCCGGACCTGTTAGCAAACGAACTATCTTATCGTCGTTACCTGATGGCGACGGGGTTGATGATTGCCTGCACGCCACCGGTGATTCGCGGGACGCCAAGCGTGAACAGGAATTCCCACGCTTGGTCCTTAGCCATCTCCTCGGTATTCATGTTTTCGAGGATGAAGATTCCGTTGAGTGCGAGGAGTATCTGATGGACCTCGTATAGACCGGCGTCCTTTTCGAAGGGAATTACTTCGAAGTTGGCCGTGTCCGCTCCGACCATTGCCACGCCAAGCGACGCGAGATACCTCGCTCCCTCACGGCCTAGTCCGGGATTGGCCGATACGAACCGCTCATTGTCCTTACCCAGCAGTTTCATCCAGCCTGTGTGGAAGAGCACCACGTCACCCTTCTCTATCTCGTTGATGCCCTGTCGCTTCATCGCCCCCTCAATCTCGGCTCGGTTGAAGGCTGTCCCCTCTTTGACGATCTCGGTGTTGAAGTAACCTGCCATGTCAAGCAGGACACCTCGTGTTGCTACAGCCGGCACGTTCTCGATGCCGAGCTTCTTAAGACCATCCACCATCGCGAAGGCCGGCGCCCTGTTGCAGTTGAAATAAAGGTTGTCGATGCCAGCATGGCCAAGACCATCGACCTGCGAGCCAATGCCGACCCAGCCAGTGATGATGTCGTCGTTGTATGTGGCCTTGTTCGGTCCGAGGCTGGTCCCCGCCAGCTGGCCCGGCTGGACCACCGTAATTGAGAACGTGCGGGTGCCGAACGCGGGCGTGTTCTTGCTGGTTTCAATCGCTAGCCGGTAAGCCTTACCGGTCGTCACCAGTTTGCTTGCGGCCAGGGTCTTCGCTGGGGTGATGTGATTGACATTGCCCACCTGGTCTTCGGGCCCGAATTTCGATGCCGTGAGACATGGCTTCTCCTGTGCTTGAGCGACCACTGTACAGATCGCGACTAGGACAAACGTCGCTAACAACCTCGACGCATGGTTCACTCTCATGTTCCTTTACTCTTGATTTTCGGCACTGTGCTGACACCTCCATCGCAGATGCTCTGTCGGTCAAGCTTGGCCGACGAACTCGCTGAGCTTCACTCCATGATCGACAGCGATCATCTCTGCGGCCTTCTCAGCAATCATGATTGACGCCGCATTCGTATTTCCGCTGACCACGTTGGGCATAACACTCGCATCCGCCACGCGCAGTTTTTCTACTCCCAACACACGGAGTCGCGGATCGACCACACTGCCGATACGGCAAGTGCTCGTCAGGTGGTACACAGTTATTGAAAAATGTAGCGCGAGATCCTCAAGAAGGGCATCGCTTGGTGCAGTACCCTCACGATAGCCGTGTTTCTTTGCCAGGGACGGTGGGACCATCCACGATCCAATCTGGTGGAGCGAAGGCCAATGAGCTACAACGTCAAAGGCGCGGCGCAGCGCGGCGAGCATCACCTTCATGTCGTGGGAATCTTCGAAATAATTCATGCGGATGGTTGGGTGGACCAAGGGATCGGCGCTTTCGAGAACAATCTCGCCTTCGCTGTGCGGCTGAACTGGGTTGGCGAGCACGATCACAGCTTCGGCATCCGGCGACAGGCGCTTGGCGGCGTCATCGAAATACTGTCCCGTATCAATGTTCAGACATGAATGCCACAAGTCATAGTTGAATCCACAGGGAATGAAAGCGAGCTGCGCATCGTGAGTATGGTGGTCGCCTAGGCCAGTCGAAAACCAGGCACATGCCTCGTAAAGCGAAGACGAAACCAGCCCACACCCGGTGGTCGCCCATTCTGCAAGGCGTTGCTCTGCTTCCTGCTTCAATGCCTGAAGGTCGGCAGGCATCTTGTCATCATCCTCAGGATCGGCAGGTAGTGGTCCAGCGGGATGGCGAAGGGCTGGTGGTCCCATCGAAAGGCCGACTTCAACCATCGAAACACCAACGCCAGGCGCAGGGAAGAACAGCGGCACTTGAATGTGATCTTTCAGGTGCTTGCCGACATGCGGAGAATCAAACAAACAAGGCGCGCCGATCGCCTCAAGTTCGCGTTGTGGCCCAATCCCGGACAACAGCAGCAAGTGGGGCGAGCCTACAGCGCCCGCACTCAAGATCACCTCTTTGCTTGCGATGGCGACGACTTTCTCGCCAGCCTTTCGATAATCGACACCCTTTGCGACAACGTGTCCCGGTCCGCTCTCCAGCAACAAGCCGGTCGCCTGCGCTCCGGTGATGATGGTTAGATTAGGTCTGCGCTCTGCTTCGCCTTCCAGGAAGGCGCGATAAGTGCTGGACCGCTTCCCTTGCCGCGTAGTTGTTTGCACGAGTGACGCAACACCTTTCGCGCCTCCCCGGTTGCGTCCGTTGTAATCACCGCACGGAATCCCAACTGCTTGAGCCGCTTCAAGGAATTCGCATGCGCCTGTCAGTATCGGCGAGCGCACCGAGACCCCCAACGGTCCATCGTTGTTGTGCGCTGGTGCATCGATAACGATCTCGTCACTTGGGGCGAGTCCCTCGCTCTTCCGGAAATAGGGCAGTACATCAGCGTAGCTCCAACCAGTGGCGCCTCCCTCCGCCCAGGAGTCAAAGTCCCCCGGGTGGCCTCTCACATAGGCCATATAGTTCAGCCCAGAGGACCCACCGAGCATCTTGCCTCGGGGAACTGGCACCCGTCGGTTCCTGAGCCCTAGCCCGGCCTTACCAGGATCTGCGGTATACATCCAGTCTGTGGCGGGATTCAGTTGCATGGCCGCACACGCGACTGGCATCAACTCTACTTCTGGTGGTCGGCCACCTGCCTCAAGGAGTGCCACACGGCAGGTTGGATCCTCGGAAAGACGGGCCGCGATTACTGCCCCTGCGGACCCGCCCCCGACCACGACGAAATCGAAGGTCTCTGACATGTCCTAGTTCTCGTTTGTAGTTGCTGTTGGCTAAGGCGTTGACAGTTACGCTGGTTCAAAGAGACATCGACCGACAGCCTGATCGAGACAAACCCAAACCCACGTTTTGGGGTTCCTTGGAAAAAGCACCCGCTTGCCTGGTTCGATTTGTATTTGTACCGCTTGATGGCAGTTAGCTTAGCTGGGTTTCAATTCCACCACAATAGCCTCGAAGGGTCCACCCAGGTTTTCACCCGCATGCCTTTCCTG
>CAZNPP010000097.1:0-15928 GCA_964574785.1 uncultured Chloracidobacterium sp.
CTAAACAGTCAACCGGCTGGAGGATGCTTGCGGTTGGAGCAAAGTTGTTGCATGGGGGAGGAATGAGGGATGGGCAGGAGTCCGAATTCAGAAGTCAGGAGTCAGGAGTCTGTCAAGGAGTCGGATAGTAGCGAGTTGGAGATTCTCTCCAGTAACTCGCTCGATTAAAGACAAGGATCCCTCTGAGTTCCTGGGAACTTAGTGTCATGTTCTAAACAAGCTCTCAAGAAATATTGAGTGGTTTTTTTGTGTAAGTTCGTGTGACTTCGTGGATCAGTTTTGTTTCCCGTTCCAAAGCCTTCCACCAAATCACACGAACTGACACGAAGTTCTTCTCGAAGCCTGAGACCAGGAGTTACTGATTCTCGTAACCGCCCGCAGGCGGTCCTACGCTGACTTCTGACTCCTGACTTCTGTCGTCCTGCTTTTGCCTTTTCCGTTGCCGTCATTTAACTTGTTCTACTTCTATGCCAGTTAGTTTACTTGCTCTGGATCTCGACGGAACGTTACTCAACTCCCATGGACATGTCTCTATTCGCAATCGCCAGGCTCTTGAAGCAGCTCGGAAGCGGGGAGTAAAAGTCGCACTTGTAACTGGTAGACGATTTCGAGATGCGCGTCCGCTTGCTCTGGAACTCGGGGTTGACGTACCTGTAATTGCCCACAACGGCGCCCTTACAAAACACGCCCGCACACTTGAAACAGTGGTAGTGATGCCGCTTCCGCTCGAGGCCGCTCGTCATGCTCTGAGAGTTGGCCGAGACGCGGGCGCCGATCCTCTCGTTAGCGATGACCATGAAGGTCTTGGTATCCTCGTCTATGATCACTTACGAGGAGATAACAAGCCTTTGCTTCAATATGTAGCCTGGGCCCGGCGCATTCATGGTGATGAAGGACAAGATGCAGTATGCCAGGTGGAATCCATTGAGGAATACCTGGACCATCCACCAGTGCATCTGGCCTTCTCAGGTAGCTGCGACGAGATGCAGGAGCTTGAGTTGGTCCTTCATCAGGAACTTGGGCAGAGGGTGAAGATCTTCTGTACAACCTATCGCAAGAGGGATTTCTCGTTGATAGACATAGTACATCCCGAAGCTTCAAAAGGTGTTGGCGTAGCAGCCACCGCAGCCGAGTTGGGAATCGCGCGTGAGGAAATCATGGCAATAGGTGATAACCTAAACGATCTAGAGATGTTGAGCTTCGCCGGTACAGGCGTCATTATGGAGAACGCCGAACCCAGATTGCACGAACTGGAAGGCTTGCGGATCACTGCTTCAAATGATGATGACGGTGTGGCTATCGCAATCGAAGAATTCATTTTGGATATTGATGATTAGTCAGAAGACAGAAGACAGAAGTCAGGAGCCAGAGCCTGGAGCTTGGGTAGTGTCCCCAGATTAGGACACTACCGGAGCTTGGAGCTAATAGCAGAGCCAACTTCCTAACTGTATACTTCTGGCTTGTGCCTTTTGACTTCTGGGCTTCTGACTCCTGTCTTCTGACTTCTGACTAATCATTCTAGCTACACGGAGGAGATTACATGGCAAATCGTAATGCGGTATTGGAAACGAACCAGGGGACAGTTCGTTTCGAACTCTTGGAAAGTGACGCCCCAAAAACAACCGAGAACTTCATAACTTTAGCGGAACGTGGATATTACGACGGAATAATTTTTCATCGCGTGATTAAAGGTTTTATGATCCAAGGTGGGGATCCAACCGGCACCGGACGCGGCGGTGAGTCTGCATGGGGAGGCCGCTTTAATGATGAGATTAATCCGTCTTCACCGGTTTACCAGCGTGGCTACAAAGCTGGTACGGTTGCTATGGCTAACGCTGGTCCCAATACTAATGGATCACAGTTCTTCATCATGCATTCCGATTATCAACTCGCACCGAATTACACAATATTCGGACGAGTCACTGAGGGGCAGGAGGTTGTCGATAAGATTGCGGCTTCGCCGACGGACAGCAATAATCGACCCTTATCGGAAGTGAGGATGGGAAAAGTCACGATTGAAGGTAATGAGTAAAGGAGTCAGAAGACAGGAGTCAGGAGTCAGAAAAAGGAACGTAAGGCTTTTCATGTTTGGTTGGTGTGTTTTCGTGGATCTAACTCCAGATCAACGAAAATACGTGAACCAAACTTTACGCTTCTGACTCTTCTGACTTATTTACTCATAACTCATCACTCACCACTCATCACTCACAATTTACCAACACCGGGCGGGTGCCACGGCCAAGGTTCGGTGTTCTACGCATTGCTTCCGTTACAAATTGCTTCGCAGAACGCACTGAGTCTTCAAGGTTCATACCCTTTCCAAGACCAGCGGCGATTGCCGCAGAAAGCACACAACCGGAACCGTGAAATTCTCCTCCGGGAATTAGTTCCCCTCGGAGGACGGTCACCCGCCCATCCTCATCCAGGATATCGACTGCCTCAAGTTGGTTCTGATTAAGAACTTTTGCTTTTGCGCGATTGCTAAAAAGATGACCTCCTTTTACTAAAACAGCAGGCGCACCCATTTTTCTAATCAGTTGAGCTGCCTGCCGCATAGCATCTTCAGTACTAATAGACAGACCAGTGAGTCGCTCAGCTTCTGGGATGTTGGGCGTAACTAAGCGGGCCAGCGGCAGTAGATCGGTAATCAAAGAACCCACAGCACCATCATCGATCAAATCGTCTCCAGAAGTTGCCCGCATTACCGGATCCACCACAGGCGCTGGCAATCCGGTCGTGCGGAAAAGTCGCGCCACCTCGACAATGACCTCTCTCGTTGGCAACATTCCAGTCTTGGCAGCAGCAATTGTGAAATCTTCAATTATGGGCGTAACCTGAGCTCTGACAATAGCTGCACTCTGATTGATAGCTCCAAAAACTCCTGTTGTGTTCTGAAAAGTCAGCGAGGTGATAGCCGCGGTAGCGTAACACCCAAAAGCTGCGAAGGTTCGCACGTCAGCAAGTACGCCTGCTCCCCCCGACGGATCGATTCCAGCAATAGTTAACACCACGGCAGGATTCTCAATCTCACTACGGCTCATCGGCTTTCCTGCCTTCGACTCGTTGCCACGTACGTGGAACGGATCATCGCTGTAATTTCCTTCACTTTCTCCGGGCCATTAAAAAGTCCGATAGCGCCTACTCCTGAAGCTCCGACAGAAAAAATCTCAGAACACTTCTCTAAGGTTATGCCCCCGATTCCAAGAACTGGAAAGCTCCCCAACTCACCCGTAACTTTACTCAGCTTTTGAGTTCCCGCAGGAGGGCCATACATCTTCTTAGAAGCTGTTTCAAAGATTGGACCAAAGACAACGAAGTCTGCACCAGAATCTCTAGCTTTTACAGCTTCTTCGACTGTATGCGTCGAGACGCCTACCACGAAACTCATGCCGAAAGTGTTGCGAATAACTGACACCGGTAACGATTGAGAAGTTAGGTGAACGCCATCGGCCCCCGCCGCCATCGCGATGTCAGCGCGGTCATTAACCAGCAAACGCGTCGCGCTACCACGAGTGATTTCGGTTGCACGCAACACCAAAGTATATAGGTTACGTGCCGAAAGGCTTTTTTCGCGAAGTTGTAAGAGATTGATCTTTGCGGCGACTGCTGCTTCGGTAAGTGCGAGAATTCCAGAGAACTCTTCAGACGCCGGCGTTGTGGTTTCCCTAGTCTCGCCGCTCGTCACTAGATAGATTATTGGTGGTTCGAGACTGAGCGGCATTCCTTGAGTTTCCCTGAAGAGCCTGAACCGTTTGGTTAAAGTGGAAAATCTCCCAGAAGGCCATGCCTATATTCAATAACCCAAGCCCGGTCACTGCCCCACGCACCCACCCGGACGCTACAACTGTCTGCAAATCATAGAATCCTGTTTTGCGCGCAGCGTATAACAGGAAGTAGTTGTTTCCCCAATCGCTCATCCCCCACAGCCCTTGGGGCCACCAAGGAAGAAGTGTGAGCATCACCCCAATTTCCATGCATAAAATAATGTAAAAAATGACGCTGAGCCTTGCTGACATATACCAAATCCTGCAGAGGATGATAGGGAATATTAGCGCGTAACTTGCCCGGAGCCAAACCACAGAAGAAATGGGTTTTACTATTCTGCCACTTCTCGCTTGCCGCTCTTTTTACGCTTTTTCTTATATCCCTGTAGGCTCTTCAGCTTCTCAGCTACTTCGCGGTAGGCAACGTTGATTCCGTAAACTTCGGTAAAGGCATCAAGTGCTCGCCCAAAGTCACCCATCTGTTCATACGCAGAGGCGAGTTCGTAGCGCAGGGCGAGTGTCTCCGCTTCACTTTGCGCGGGGGCGTCAAGGCCTTTCTTAAACCAGATCACGGCAGCGCGGGGCATTCCCTTTTGTAGAAAGCAATGTCCCAGCATATTGCAGCATTGAAGAAACCTGGAGGTACCGTCATCCGGCTTCGTAGCTCCTGCAGCAGCCTGAAATTCCTGAATTGCTTCATCCATGAGGTCCATCTCTTTGTAAGCGGTCCCCATGTTGTAATGAGTTTCAAAATCCTCAGCAGTCGCAGGTTGGTCTTCTTCAGCAGCAACGCGAAACTCTTCGAAGATCTCTGCCAATCCCGAATCGATTCCAGTATTCGCTGCAGCTTCGTTTACTTCAGTAGCGGGCGAAGACGAAATCTCAAAGCTCTCGATTCCGTGGATGAGTTCGGTCGTGTGGGGTGAGGAGAGCGGCACTTCTGTATCAAAAACGAAATCCTGAGACGGATCGACTTGAACAGTAGCGCCACCTTCCAATCTTTGACGACGTGACTGAATATCTGCACTGGAACCAAACTGTCGCTCGAGCAGATTGAGAGTATCGAAGGCGATATCGTTGTATCCTTGCTCAATATAAAAATCTACGCTTTCCAACTCCTGACGAATAGTCGATTCCGTTCTGGCATCGTCCATTCCGGACGACAATCCGGACTCTTGTGCATTGACTACGGCTGAGCTGAAATCGATCTCCTGTGCACCTGAGAGTTCAAAACCCGAGTTTGAGGTGAAACCGCTCTCTACCGTATCGGTAACTTCGCTTAAGTCAGCGAAGGAAGCGCTTGGATCACTTGGTGTGGTTGCTGCAACTGAATTCCATTCGAACTCTCCACCCTCTGCGCCCGTTGGAACCTCAACCTCCGCCGTTTCGTCACTTACAATGGCAAAGCTTTCAAATGTTGGCGGTGGTTCAGAGATCTCTGATTCCACAGCTCCTTGAGGTTCCTCGACAAGATCCTCCTGGAAACCGCCCAACACACTCAATCTTTGATCATACTGACGATCCTCGGGACTTAAACGAACCAGTTGCGTGAGGGCGTAACGCTCGTCCTCCTCAAGTCCAGCCGCTTGTGCTGCTTCTACAAGACGCTCTAGGGAGGAACGAAGTTTCTCCATGTCGCGCTGCCACCAATGAATACGCGACAGCAAGCGGAGTGCTCCCACGTGCTCGGGATTGCGGGCGAGTACTTCATTGACCAACTCAAGGAGGTCCGTCTCCTCTCGGCCAGCAAGCATCTTCTCGATAATCCCCGCCAGTACGCGAACGGAATCGTTTACCTCGCCAAGATTCAAGTAAAGCCGCGCAACACCGATGAAGCGAGTATAGTTCGATGCATCATGGGTCATCAGAAGTGAAGTAGCATCCTCAGCGCCCTTAGGATCTTCAGCATCGATATACGTCTGAGCGAGTAATGAGATCAGTTCAGTGTCATCGGGGATTTCTTCAACAACTTGCGCGAGGACTTGCGCAGCTTCATCGGTAGTACCAAGCGCAACATGAGCGGCAACGAGACCTTTTATTGCAGTCCTATCGTTATGACGAAGCGCCAAGACTTTGGAGTAGGCCTCGAGTGCTTTTTCATATGCCTCTGTTTCCAGTAGGCGTGATCCCGCCTCGAGAAAGGCAGTGGCTGCTTCGGTTCGCAATCCTTCTTTAAGGTATCCCTCAGCCAGCTTGAGTCTGATCTCAGTATTTGGAGGGTCAAGATCAGCGATGTTATGAAGAGTCTCGAGCATGCGCTCCGCGTTGCCAGCACGAGTGTAGCCATCGGCCACAATCAGATACTGAGCACGAGCATCAACAATGAGTCCCTGAGTCGCATAGAGGTCTGCGAGTTTAGCGGCCACCTCGAGATCGCGCGGCTTAAGCCGTTCGATCTTCTTGTACATGGCGATAGCTTTTAGCGTGAATTGCTGTTCTCGATAATGCTCGGCTATGCGCGAAAAGCACGAGATAGCTTCTTCCTTGTTACCAGTACGCGCGCAGAGATCACCAAGCATGTTAAGAGTGGTGAGATCACTGTCATCATGCTGGACAATCTGACGGTATTCTTTAATTGCTGCGTTAATTTTCCCCTGGGAGAGGAATTTTTCAGCGGCTTTAAGAACCTTAGCTTTTTCGAAAGCCATTGGAAGTATTATGTATCACCAAATATGAAAGCGGTATCACTTAATAGCGGCGGGCAATATAAGCCGAGACCCGGATGTGCCTTGTTTCTTTTTTGCGCTCATCTCATCAACGGGCACACTCGAGGTGATACGCTAGCATGGGGCAATGAAGGTGTCAACGCCACTCATTTTCAAGAATTTGCACTACTTAAGGCCTTATTTGGGAGGGGTTAAATCGCTCGCTCGGGGGTGAACGGATAAGTCTCTAGCCTAGCACTTTTGTTGCAACGAGTATCAATTGCAGAGTGATCGCGCAATTCCATCTTTTTTAGCGATGACGTCCCATAGTGTAGCGCTTGGGGGGTTCGCGCTTTATTCTGCGTTTGCACCTCATTCTATTGCGGGTGCTGAAATTGCCCTTGCAATCGCTGCAGCAGGTTGGCTAGTGCGCACAATAGCCACTGGAAAGATTGGTCTTAAACATACCAGGCTCGATCTTCCGATCTTGCTCTTCTTTCTTTGGACAGTACTTTCAAGCCTGTTTTCTGAGGAACCAGGCATAAGCATTCCAAAACTACAGTCCGTCTTAGTTCTATTTGCTTTCTATCTAACCCAGGCAATCGTCACTCGCGGAAGTGCAGTCTTACTTGTGGTCTTGATGATTCTCTCAGGTATCGCGGGAACCTTCTACAGTGTTTACGATTTGGTTCGAGGCCGCGGGGTTGTAGTTACGGCGCTCGCTACTGAGAGTCCTTTTCATGAAGCTCAGCTTGTAGCAGGCGATGCGATCTGGCGCGTAGCCAAAAAACGAATTTACTCATCTGCTGCGATCGACGAGATCATCAGGAAGTCCCCTGCCGGGACGAGGTTGTCGTTAAGCGTGATATCACAAGGAGAACACGTCGAACGTCCCGGGATTTTGGTTACTGACGAGCTCAAAAACCGCGCCTCACCTTCGGGAATCACAGGAACAGAACGCACTCATCGGTTTAGAGCTTCAGGTTGGACCAGGCATTATCAAACCTTTTCTGAAATTCTCCAGATCGTAGCCTTACTCGCTCTTGGTTTAGCCATTGCCAATTTCCGTAATCACGGCAATAACCTACGATTCAGAGTTGCTACATTGGCAGTCGTTACATTAGCCGCTGGAATCGTCCTGACATCGATGAGGTCTGTTCTTGTGTCCTTTGCCCTCGGTGCGATGGTCGTGAGCTTAAGAGCTATGCGAGCGCGTAGGCAACATGTGGCAGTCGTTGCGATAGCCATTATTCTCGGCGCCGGAGCGACTATGGTCTGGATGACCCGCGCGCAAGACGCACTGTTACTCCAGGACCATAGTGCTAATCTGCGATTACAACTGGTTAACGCTGGAATTGATCGAGTATTCATCCATCCTGTGTTCGGCCACGGCATGGACTCAATAAAGGTTAATTGGACTGAATGGGGCTTTCCCGGTTCTGATGTTGTCCATTTACATTCGACCCCACTGCAATTAGCCTTCGAGCGAGGGTTACCAGCCTTAATATTCTGGCTTTGGATAGTTGCGTCGTTCTGGCTGATTAGTATGAGGAGTGAAGCTTCCGCCAGCGAAACGGCTGACACAAACCGATATGGAGTCTTGATGGGGGGCACAGGCGCGCTCGCAGCTTTCTTCGCGAGTTCGTTGGTCAATTACAACTTTGGCGATGGTGAAGTGGCATTGGTTTTTTGGTGGCTGATGGGAATTGTTGTTGTGATTGGAAAAATAGAACATCGGTGGCGTACTTAAATGCAGTTACTCACCAGGTTAGATCACATCTGCGAAATTTTTGCGAGTGCGCGCAAACCACCAGTAGCCAAAAAAGAAACAGATAGCGCTAAACAATGTGAAGTAACCCAGGCTCGTCCAGTCTGGGGGAAGACCTTCAAGTATTGTGAGGCGGTAGCTGCGTACGAGATGAGAGAATGGATTGAATGCGATAAATGTTTGAAAGCGTGCGGGCACGAGCGATTCAGGATAGATAATAGGAGTCAAATAAAACCAGGCCATCAACACTAGCGAAATTCCCTGAGCGATATCCCGCAAAAACACCCCCAGTGATGCAATCAGCCACGCTACTCCGAGAGTTAACAGCAACTGCGGTATCAAGAGCACCGGCAGCCATAAAATCGTCAGATGAAGTTTACTGTGGATGATAATAGAGGCTGCAAGCAGAGCTAATAACCCGAACATCTGATTTCCCAGCGAGGCAATCGTTTGGGCTACCGGCAGAGTCTCGAGTGGAAAAACGACGCGCTTTACTAAATTCGCATGGCTGACGATTGTGTTTGCGGATTGTTGAATGCTGTCCTGAAACATGGTCCAGGGTAGCAAGCCGCAGAACAGGTAAAGAGGGTAATCCCACTGTGAGTTGCTAATTCCGAATCTTGCTCCGAATATGCCCGCGAATATGAAGGTGAAGATCGCAATCATAACTATTGGTGTGAGGAGAGCCCAAAGGACGCCGAGCAGTGATCCTTTGTAACGGGCTGTAAGCTCTCGACGAGCGAGCGAGAGGATTAGTTCAGAGCGGCGGGGCAACTCCCAGAGCGGCCGCCAGACTGCGCGTCGTGTTGCCTGAGCAGACAGCATAATGTGGGTTGGATCTTTGGTCTTGGGCCTTTGTTTATTTGGAAGACGAGCTCAACAGGAATTTTGCTTGAAATCCGAAAGCGAAGACCGAAGGCCCAAGACCAAAGGCCTAAAGCCTTCCAAACCCTCTCCAGCTATTACTGTTGTGCCAACTAATCTGGACCTCGTTGCTCTCGATGTCACGCCACCATTCATCAAATTCTTCTCGCGGAATATAGTGTGATGTGGGCGCTACCAGATGGTCGAAGACAATTGTGTGCTGTTCCCTCCAACCGAAATTCGAGATGGAATTCAGATAATCGTTATAAAAAAGGCGACGCGCAATTCGCGACCCTCGTTTCGATCTGTTCAAAGGTCTATAAATCAGCTTAGTCATCAAGAACAAGACGCTTGCAGGTAACTTCGATAAGTGCAACAAAGTGTTCCGCTCGATCCGCGAAGTAAACTGCTTTCGCAAGGGATCAACCCAGCGGGTGATCCACTCGTTGTTCTCAGCGCCATATACCCACGCTGAAAGGTAACCGCCCGGCCTTACTTTTTTAGCAAGAGAACAAAACCCGCGTCTGGGATCGGGTAGATGATGCAATACCCCAACCGAAAAAGCGTAATCGAACTTTCGAGCCAGTGGTAAGTTATAAATATCGGCTTGAATAATATGGGCATTTGGCAACTCACGAGTGGCCGCAAAAGCTGTTTCGACTGCACTGCTGAGATCTATGCCAATAACTTCGGCCGCACCCCAGCGAGCGACTAATTGTGTGTGCCGACCTTTGCCAGTTCCACCTTCAAGCACGACTTTGTTTGCAAAGAACTCTGGACCAACTGGTGCGATCCAACCAAGAAACTGTTCGGTATATAACTCGTCCTCCTGAGTGAAGTGCTGCCATTGCCAGCCAAAGTTTTCGGCTGTAGCCGCCTTTTCCTGCTCAACTTGATCCGGCGTCGCAAACCGAGGCACACCGCGCACTATAGGAAATCTACGATCGCATTTCTCACAGATGAGTTCTCCTTCAAGGATCTCGCCTGCCTCTTCAGTGGTAACTATTGCCAGCCGTACATTCGCTTCACACGACGGGCATACTACATACTCGACGAGCTTGTGCTTCATCAGTCTCTAATAGTAGTTGCTAAACCGTGATTGAGGAAAGAAGGTTCTAGTCTTCAAGATTAAGAATAAGGCGATTCCAAACTGCAACTGAATCTCTGGCAGGCTGTTGAAGAAGAGTGCGAGTCAGGTTGAGATCTGCAATCTGAAATTCGGAGTCGTCGGCGAATTCTCTTGAAACAGCTCCCGCATAGCCTTGCGGATCAATCGTAATTCCACCTGGTATGTAGGTTACCTCGCCAGAATTCGCTTGCAACTTAATGGTGTAATCTCCAAACAGCACATTCGGTGCGACCATTAGTTCAAAACTTATTGCTGGAACTTTTCCGCCAAAGTCGTGGGGAGTCAGACTGGCAGCATCGATCGTGAAAAACGGAGAAGTGACTGAAATTCCAGTGCTGGGAACCTGATCGATGCCCTCACCAGCAATGTAAACAATGAGCTTCTTGCCAGCACTTCCTGAAACTGGAACTACTGATAGCTCGCCATTCGTGCCAAGAAACCATGGGCTTAGCTCAGGCGATGAATTCTGTGGAGGCACAAGAACATAGTTTACGGTGCTCGATGTTCCTGCTGTAACGCGAACCGAGCTGCTAATCTCTACGCTGCGAAAACTCTGCTGACTGCTATTGTCCGAAGCCAGCATTGGCCCAAGTATTCCTCGATCCAACGATTCAGCTAATACCCTATATTCACCAATAGGGAGATTGTCGATGCGAAAGCCTCCCGTCGCGTCTGTGAGGGTGTTTGCTATGACGGCACCGGTAGCAACACTCTCAATCCAGATGTGAGTTGCAACCGCTGAAAGATTATTTCCATCGAGATTGTTTAGAATTCTTCCCTCGACGCTGCCACTTTGTTTGTCAGATTTATAGAGGCTTCGGGCAGCAATTCGATCAGCCTCGCTCAGGCTTCTTTGCGCAACTGCGGGTCCTCCAAACATTCCGTTCAATGGCTGACACGGTTGCATGGTAGAGGAGATTAGATAAGAGTGATCGAGACCGAGGAAGTGTCCAACCTCATGTGCAAGAGCGGACTCCAAATCATATGTGCCAGGGGTCCCATCAGTTGAGAATTGGAGCGGAAGACCCCATTCAGAATACGGCGTCGGATTGATGACGATGTCGGCCTCGGCGATTTGCCCGGTTTCGGTGTCAAAAAAGACGCGAGTACGAGCGGGACTATCTCCTGTGTGAAAGATCGCCATGTTTTCATCTGTGGCCGCTATAGTTATCAGATTGATTCCATCCCCTCCAGTTACTGAACTGATGGATTGAAGCTTTGACGGGATCTCGATAAAAGTAATTCCAGTTACGGTGGACCAATGCTTGAATGCCCTTCTAACTGCACCAAGAACGTCGCTCCCGGGTTTTATGGCAGTCGACGGTGAACTGAGCGAAATTGAGAATGAGATCTTGATTGTGCGTGCGTGCCACTTAATCGGTCGCAAGGCTGGATCATTAGCGTCGACGGTTGATGAGAATCCGGTTGCGACGCAAGCGAGCATTACGAGTACAGCGAAGAGTGGGGTTGAACGTCGCATGCGAAATTCTGGGATCTGTATTGTTGGGAGGATCAACTGGCGGTCAGCCGATCTCAGCCCAATTTGTTTGCGAGGTGGTTCAGTTGACAACGAGCGAATATGCCGCCGCCGATGGTACCACTTTTAGGAGGGTTTAGTAAGGATTGGTCAGTTAGTGCAGTTAGTGCAGTTAGTGGTCAGTTGTCAGTGGTCACTTGTCCGTCGTCCGTGGTCAGCGGTGATCAACGGACAACAGAAAACGGACAACGGACTACGGACTATGGACAACTGACTACTGAGCACTGTGCTATAATTAGCACCTCGTTTCTCAACAAATCAGTCTCGCAGCAGCTTTCATTCAGGAGGGAGTCTTCCAAATGGCCACCGAACTAAAACGTGCAGCAACACCACTTGAACGCATTGAAGAACTGTTGGGGGAACACGCAAGCACTCTTCTGGAACACAGGTCGCAAACGGTTCCTAAAGAGCAACTAAGCTTGCCTGGGCCCGATTTCATTGACCGCGTTTCAGTGTATTCAGACCGCTCGCCAAATGTTCTTCGTTCGCTACAAGCTCTATTCAGTCACGGGCGGCTGGCTGGAACTGGTTACTTGTCGATTCTCCCTGTAGACCAGGGGATTGAACATTCCGCAGGAGCTTCATTCGCCCCGAATCCCGAATATTTTGATCCTGAAAACATTGTGAAGCTTGCTATCGAAGGTGGTTGTAATGCGGTAGCTTCGACTTTTGGTGTGCTCGGGATTGTAGCTAGAAAGTACGCTCATAAGATTCCTTTCATCGTTAAGATTAATCACAATGAACTGCTAACGCTCCCAAATAAGTTTGATCAGGTGCTTTTTGGAACGGTGAAAGAAGCACACAATCTTGGAGCCGTTGGAGTTGGTGCGACTGTCTACTTTGGCTCTGGAGAGTCAACGCGACAGTTAACCGAAATCAGTGAAGCCTTTGCCCAAGCTCACGAGTTGGGTATGGCCTGCATTCTCTGGTGCTACCTCCGTAATTCCAAGTTCAAGACTTCTGAAGGTGATATGCATGCCTCGGCTGATCTTACGGGTCAAGCGAATCATCTCGGTGTTACGATTCAGGCTGACATTATCAAGCAGAAACTTCCTGAAAGAAACAGTGGATATCTCGCCGTTGAAAAGGCGTTGGGTGGTTCTTATGGGAAAACCAGCAAATTAGTCTATGAAAGGCTTTCCAGTGAAAATCCAATTGATCTCGTTCGCTATCAGGTAGCAAATTGCTACATGGGCCGCTGCGGATTGATCAACTCTGGGGGTGAGTCGAAAGGCGCCAGCGATCTAGCGGAAGCAGTAAGAACCGCGGTCATCAACAAGCGCGGCGGCGGTATGGGGTTGATCTCCGGCCGAAAGGCTTTCCAGCGGCCAATGAGCGAAGGCGTCGAGTTGTTGAATGCCATTCAGGATGTTTATCTCACCGATGAGATAACAGTCGCTTAAGTTAGGTATCGCAGCCGATTAAATAAGCGACTTCTGCGTTACTACTACTTTTTCTTCTATCCCCTTTTTTGTCGAGGTGCGACCCGAACAGGCTCAGATTTCAGATGGTGAACTCCTCCAGGCTATTGCTCGCCAAGACGAGGTGGCATTAGGCTCCCTCTACGACCGCTACCGACAAATCCTTTTTGGCCTACTCGTTCGTATCTTGAACAGCCGCGAAGAAGCGGAGGATGTCTTGCAGGAAGTTTTCCTGCAAGTCTGGCGACGAGCGGGCCAGTTTGACGAGTCCCGGGGGAAGCCGTTTACCTGGCTGGTGACGGTGGCTCGTAGCCGTGCCATTGATCGGCTGCGGATGCTTGCTGCCCGGGGAAGATTGGCTGCGAGGACGGTCCCAAATGAGGAAGATCGGACCTCTGATGCGGACTTAGACACGTTTCGCTCGGAGCGGAGTGAAATAGTTAGACGAGCGCTTCAGGAAATACCGGAAGAGCAGAGTATTACCCTGAAGATGGCATATTTTGAGGGATTAACGCAGTCCGAAATAGCAAAGAAACTTGGTACGCCTCTGGGCACTATTAAGACTCGGATGCGTTCAGGAATGCAAAAATTGCGAGAACTTCTAAGTCATCAAGCTCATAACCTGCTTTAGATAAGATGTAAGGTCTAATGGTTCATAGAGAATACACGGAGATGCTATCGGCTCATGCGCTTGCCGCGCTTGATGCTGAAGAACTATCTTCACTTGAAGCCCACCTGGAGAGCTGCGCTGAATGCAGCTCTCTTCTTGTGGAGTGGAGTGATACAGCTTCTCTTTTAGCGTTTGCCGCGCCGCCAGCAGAGCCATCTCCAGAGCTGCGGGATCGTATACTCAGTATTATTCGCAGTGATAACAAAACAAGTGAAGGAGGTGGAAGGTCTGGGGGAGCTAAAGTAATTCCTCTACCAATAAAGACAAAAACAGCGTGGTCCTCATTGCAGCAGTGGGGTGCAATTGCAGCGGTGTTTTTCTTTGCTGTTTTCGTTATTTCGCTGACTGCATTGTGGAACCAGAACAACGCTGCCCGACAGGAATTAGCCTACCTTTCCTTGCAGGTCAAGCATGCCCAACAGCAGCTTGCCCGACAGCGTGATGCAATTGAGATCGTAACTAAGCCGGGAACCCGCACGGCCGAATTGTCAGGAACTGATCTGGCGCCAGAAGCACACGCCACCGTGGCCTATGATCTAAAAGGACGAGCAGTATTGCTTGCTGATGGTTTGCCGCGTGCGGAGGAAGGAAAGACCTACCAACTCTGGTTCATTGTTGGGGGGCAGCCGCTTCCCGGCAATGTGTTTACGTTGGATGAAAACGGTAGTGGCGCGCTTGAGGATCAGATTCCAGAGAACGCTCGCGATTCCGCTGTCTTCGCAATTACTCTTGAGCCTGAAGGCGGAGCTCAACTACCCACTGGCCCAATTTACCTAACTAGCGGACGCTAGAAGATGGGAGGCAGGAGCCAGGAGGCAGGAGCAGGAGGCAGGAAGCGGGAGGCACGCAGGAGCAGGAGGCGGGAGGCAGGAAGCGGAAGGCAAGCCAAGTGCTCCTGCCTCCTGCCTCCTGCATCCTGCTTCCTGCCTCCTGCTTCCTGCTCCTGACTCCTGTCTGCTAGACTTCTGTTCTGATGGATCTCTGAACCAGCGGGTAGATAAAGATGAGGGACGAAAAGAAGAACAATCCACCACCAGTCGACAATGTTATTTCCGACGAAACTGGCCAATTTGATCTGCGCTTCGTTTTATGGCGTCAGTTCTGTGCTCAAAATGGCATTCCTGTCGAAACACTTCCCAGCCAACTCACTCAAGATCAGAAACAGGAATGGGAGCAGATGAAGGCCAGCCGGCTTCGAAGCCCGCGCGATAAGAAATAGAAGAGATCAGAAGCGCCCGCCGTAACCCAGTTGATAGCCGCCGGTAAGAAACGGATTAGTACGTCGTTCATGTCCAATTGTTGTAACTGGGCCATGCCCTGAATAAACCTCGACGTCATCTCCCAACGGCAACAGTTTAGTAAGGATTGAGTTCATTAACTGCTCGGTTGAACCACCAGGTAGATCTGTTCGCCCTATTGAGCCAGCGAACAATACGTCACCCACGAATACCTTTCTTTGTATTGGTTCAAATAAGACAACGTGGCCAGGTGTGTGTCCAGGGCAATGAAGCACTGTGAACTCGAGCTCCCCGACCTTGTAAAGTTGACCATCAGTCCAGTACTCATCAATTGGAGGCGGCGTGTCGTAAGCAAAGCCGAATGTCTGCCACTGAGCCTGCGGGATACCAATCCATGAAGGCTGTTCAGGAAGAGCTGTGTAAATGAACTCATCTGCCTTGTGAAGAATGATAGGAGCATTCGGATTCAGATTCTTGAGCGCGGCTACACCACCAACGTGGTCCATGTGCGCGTGAGTTAATGCAATTGCCTGGAGGTCGAATCCGTTTTTATCAATCACGCTGACTATTCGTTCCGCGTCGTCACCAGGATCGATGCAGATTGCGCTAAGAGTCTTCTCGCAGCCAATAACTCTTGTATGCTGCTGAAAAGCAGTAACGGTTATTTCCTTTATAAACATCTTTGGATGTTTCAGAAGTCAGAAGTCAGAAGTCAGAAGTTTGATATGTTTATCAGTTGGTATGTTCAATTCTGCTCCCCTAAACTTCTGGCTACTGCCTCCTGCCTTCTGACTTCTCTCCAGAAACTCCTTAAGGCCCATTTTTCATTTGTAACTCGTCATTTTTCATTTTTCATTATTTTTCGTATTTTCCACATTTTCCCAACGCTCGT
>CAZNPP010000098.1:0-15890 GCA_964574785.1 uncultured Chloracidobacterium sp.
CCAGCTTCTCCGCTCCCTGTTCTGTATACCGGGCCCCGCAAATTCCCGCAACTCATAGAGCCCGCACCCCCAGGTTACAAAATTGCTCGACTCTATCAGTTGCTGGGAAGAGCGCTCGCAGCTCATACATCACAATCGCAAGCGGAATGCGACTCAATACAGACGAGGGAGTTTCAGGTGCGCCCAACTGACGCCAGGCGCGACGACAAGTGTGAAGTTTGTCGGACAATCACAAATAAACTGCAAACAAAATTTCCATGAAACTTAAAACAAATACGTCTGGCATTGTGGGCATCTAATGATCAGATTTTTCAAGATGAATGACGTTTTGAGTTGGATGGTTTCTGAAACACGAAAGATCAAACAGCTATTATCGTCACTCCCCCTTTGGCGGTGGGTGCGGAGGCGAAGTCTGTGGAGAGCGTTTCATTTTAATCTTGCATTGTTGAGTGCTCTTATTGCCGGCGCCTTAACTGGCCTAATAGTGGTAGACCGCCTAAACAGTTCGCCAGCCGCCGCGCGCGCCGCAACACTTGAAACATACCGCCCCAGTCAGGTGACGCTGGTTTATGCTGACGACGGAGAGACTGTAATTGGCGAATTAGCCCTCGAAAGGCGCATTCCCCTTACCTACACTGAAATCCCTCCCGTATTGAGGCATGCAATTCTCGCCATTGAGGACGTTCGCTATTACAGTCACATTGGCGTCGACCCAATTCGTATTCTCGGTGCTGTTTACACAAATCTTCGCACCGGCAGCCGCGAGGGTGGTTCGACACTGACGCAACAACTTGCCAAGAACCTCTTTCTCTCGAACGAGCAGACAATTGAACGCAAGCTGCGTGAATGGGCGTTGGCAATTCAGCTCGAACGACTTTATACAAAAGAAAAGATCTTTGAGATGTATGCTAACTATATATTTCTCGGAGCAAACTCTTATGGCGTCGAGGCTGCGGCCAACACTTACTTCGGAAAGTCCGTGAAGGACTTGCAACTTGAAGAGGCAGCTCTCTTAGCTGCTCTACCCAAGGCTCCCAGTCGCTTTTCACCCACAGTTAATCCTCGAGAGGCAAAGGCCCGTCGGGATCTTGTACTGGAACAGATGGCGCTTAACGGGTTTGTTTCACGCGGCGAGGCTGAAGCCGCAAAGGCAAAGCCAATTAAATTAGTCTACACGGCCCATTACCCCCCTGGGTACAAGTCAACCCCGTTTGATTATCCAGTTGAAGAGATCAGGCAATATCTTGAGAGGACATATACGACGCCCGTAGCCCAAGGCGGTTTACGCGTCTACACTACAATCAATGCCGCAGCTCAAGAGCATGCTGCTAAAGCTATCAGAACCGGGCTTCGCAACTATGACCGCAGCTTCAACCGCTGGAGGTCGCATTACACCAATATCCTCGAAAATTCAGATGCTGAAGATTCGAAAAAGCGAACGCTAAACTCTTACCAGCATCCGCACTGGCATGTAAAGAAATATCACCCTGGTCGATTTGTTATGGGCCTCATTATGTCGATAAACGAGACCAAGAACAGCGCTGAGATTCGTTTCGGTAGCCATACTGCCACCGTAACCCGGAATAACATGGGTCGCTCAGGTAAACAACCGCGCACGGAGTTCAAGATCGGTGATCTTGTCGAATTTGAAATCAAGAAGGTCGATCACACCGCTAGACGCCTCGAAGTTACGCTCTCTCAGATACCTGAGGTTCAGGGTGCGCTTGTCACGCTTAACGCGAAAACTGGAGAGATCATCGCAATGGTTGGTGGCTACGACTTTACCACCAACAAGTTTAATAACGCGGTGCAGGCCTACAGGCAAACGGGATCAGCTTTCAAACCTTTTATCTACACTGCTGCTGTCGAGGCTGGCTTGACACCAGACTCAATGGTAAGTGGAGCGCCTATAGTCAAATTCGATGGTTACACGCGGTGGCAGCCGCGTAATTATGATGGCTCTGTTGGTAGTCGTGATGTTGCTTTAAGAACTGCACTCGCAAGATCGATGAATGTTCCGTCTGTGCATCTACTAGATCAAATAGGAATTACGACCGGCGCCCGGATGGTGAGGCGTTTTGGAATAACGGTTCCAATGTCTCCGTATCTCCCTTCAGCGTTGGGCGCGACTGAGGTACCACTCCTCGAAATGACTTCAGCTTATTCTGTGTTCCCAAATAAGGGTGAGCGCGCCGCACCTTACATGATCCGCAAGGTACTGACGCATGATGGGAAAGTACTTGAAGAACGGGAAAAAACCACGTCACGTGTTACAAATGAGTATGTAGCATTGACCATGAACGAGATGATGCAGGATGTAGTTAACCGCGGCACTGCGGCCCGCGCCAGGGTACTGGGAGTACCACTCGGTGGCAAAACCGGAACTGTCAACAGCTATACGGATGCATGGTTCCTCGGCTACACACCCACTTATGTAACCGGAGTCTGGGTTGGATATCCGTCAAGAAAGAAGACCTTAGGCAGGGGCATGACGGGTTCGCGTGTGGCTTTGCCAATCTTTATCGATTTCATGAAAGAGTTTTTGAAGGGAAAGCCGAAGGAGGACTTCCCCAAGCCGCCCGCACGGCCGGCAGACTTTCAGAACCTGATCGCAGCCCGTGAAAGTCATTTTGAGGACAGCGCCTTGCCGGAACAAGGTGAGTTTGGGGAAGCGCTTGAATACAATTCGAGCGATCTAGAAGCGAATGAGGAAACGGATAGATCGCCTGAGCAACAGCGAGTGTTACCTATGCCTGGGCCTAAAGAGTTGCAATCTGTTCCGGCGCCAAAGATTGACCCAGTGTTGCGAAGCGTGGAGCCGACTCCTGAGGAACCATCAAGCCGAGATAGCGACCGTCCTCGTCATGTGAGCCCCCCCGAGCCGGGTTAATCACAGGATGCCACGGGCTTGCCCCGTGGAGTCTCACGCTCGCAGCTACAGAAAGAGACCACAAAAATCGCTAGGATGCCACGGGCTTGCCCCGTGAAGCCTCACGCTCGCAGCTACAAAACGGAAACCATCATCAACCAGAGATGCCACGGGCCTGCCCCGTGACATCCTTGGGACTTTTGATCTCTTTTTAGTAGCAGCGAACGTGAGACTCCACGGGGCATGCCCATGGCATCTCTTGCGACAAGCTTAAAGTTTGTCGGACGTTTTGTTGTAAAGGTACATGAACTTTTCGTTTGGGGTTTTGCCGTCTCCATTCCTTGTCAACTCGGGCCGAATGCGGTTAACGAAGTACATATCGATCTCGCCCTTATGCTTGGCGGCAACCCGACCGCGGAATTCGCAGTCAAAAAACTCCTTCACTCGTTCATACGTTGCGCCGGAAATATTGATCCTCCGCGGAACACCAGAACCCTCCAGTCGGTTAGCGGTATTAACTGTATCGCCCCACACATCGTATGAGAACTTCTCTTTGCCAATAACTCCGGCAACTAAAGGTCCTGAGTGAATCCCGATTCTGATCTCCCAAAAAGATTTGTTCTGAGCAATCTTCTGCTCGCGCATCGATGAGATCAAAGACTGGATCTCAAGAGCCGCCAAGACACAATCCAAGGCATGCGTGAGGTTTCTAGTTGGCACTCCGCCAACAGCCATGTAGGCATCGCCTATCGTCTTGATTTTTTCCAAACCGTGACGTCTGGCAATCTGATCAAATTCACTGAAGCAATCATCCAAAGCACCGATGATCTGCTGAGGTGAATAGCTTTCAGCAATCTGAGTAAACCCAACGAAGTCCGTGAAGAGTACAGAAGCGTCATACTCAACCGGCTGTACTCGTTCGGCTTGCTTCAGTTCATCAGCGATCGCTTCAGGCAGAACATTACGCAGCAACGTGTCCGATTTACGTCGCTCATGATTAAGGTTCTGAGTGAGTGCCTGGACCAATATCCCGGTAAACACCTGAACAAAGAGCAGATTGCCTGAGATGTCGATGAAGCGCTCCCGCTCGCTGGAATAATGGGTGAGCCATTCGGGCCTCAACTGTTCTACGCCCATCAGTCCTATCGTAGCTACGCCAAATACTGCGATTGCGATCACTGTTGTGATGAGCCTGTCGGAAAGGACAATTGCAATAACCAACGCTGGAATAAAGTAATAGTGTGCTGCACCGCGTGAACCTGCATTACCCAGTGCATTCAGGAATAGAAACACCAATATCAAGAGCACAAAGGGCCAGTAGAGGTTTCTATATGTATGCCGGACCCGTGAAACATAATAGAAGCAGAGAAACAGTATCCCAACAACGAGATTGAGAATAAATAGAGGGGCGTAATTTGCCAAATTCAGTGTGGCAAGAGCCCCGCCAATATTCGCAACACCATTCAGAAGGCTGATTGTGTTGAAGAGTCTATGCTCGAGAGCATAATGCCGAGCATCGCCAAAAAGAGCTGACGTAACTGAACTCAAAAACCCAATCCATGAGAACTCACTGCTCCCCCGCGAACTATCAAGGTCGGTTTTCACAAGCAGAGCATCGGACATATAGCTTGGCGGTATTACACAACGGACATGGACGAACTTCTCTCTCAAAGTATAGTCGGCGAGGAGTGGGCAAAGCTTACAGCGCTGGATTTCTTTAGACTAATAATTAGCTCTGTAAGGATTGGTTCTGAAATGCGACAACAGCACTGAGGGGGTTGTTTGTCCTTGCCAGGGCGGGGCTAAATCGCCGTGAGGATAAACGGGGCGAAAAGCGCACATGGAAGACGTCAATAGAACCGTAAGACACGACCACCAGCACTCGCTTAACCGATTTGCGGTCATTCCCACTCCAACAAGGCTTAAAGCAGTCAATGGGTATTCGGGCAAGGGTGTCACAATTGCCTTTCTTGATTCCGGTTTTTACCCACATCCTGACCTGATTGAACCCGGGAATAGAATTGTCGCTTTCAAAGACGTCGCGGCCCCTTATCAAGTACTCAGTTCCACCTCTTTGGTCGAAGACTGGCAATGGCACGGGACTCAAACTGCAGTTGTGGCTGCAGGAAACGGCACGCTGGCAAGGGGTGCTTATCGCGGTTTAGCTTCAGAGTCTCACCTGGTCCTCGTGAAAGTAAGCGATCACGGACATATCAGCGAAGAGAACATTGCTCGAGGCATTGAGTGGGTGATTGAAAACCGCGATCGATACGACATTCGCATCCTTAATATCTCACTTGGTGGAGATGAAGACGTTGCCTGTTCACAAAGCATGATAGACCAAGCTGCTGAGGCTGCTATCAGGCACGGTATAGTTGTCGTTGTCGCCGCTGGTAATTCGGGGGCCGATGGCAAGCATTCAATTCCTCCCGCCAATTCACCTTCAGTAATCACCGTGGGTGGTTACAGCGACGAAAACAGCTTCGAGGGCGACAAACTCGAACTCTATCACTCGAACTTTGGAATTACTGCTGACGGCACAGTTAAACCCGAGATTATTGCGCCGGCAATGTGGGTGGCTGCACCCATTGTTCCCGGAACAGCTCTGTACGTAAAGGCTGAAGCTTTATCATTACTCGCAGAGACTCCTGATTATGAACTGCAGAATAAGGTTGGAGAACTTTATCGCGAGGCCGAACTTCCAAGGTCACTCGCAGTTGCTGGGGTAGATACCATTCGAGATGTCATCGAACAGTTGATGCGTCAAAACAAGATTGTTGCTACGCATTATCAGCACGTGGATGGAACATCCTTCGCAGCGCCAATTGTTTCATCAATTGTTGCCCAGATGCTCGAAGCCAATCCTCGACTAACGCCTGGAGCTATTAAGAACATTCTGATTTCGACGGCTGACCGGATCGCAAGCAGGCCTGTTATCAGACAAGGTTACGGAACGGTCAATGCTAGACGCGCCATTGAATTAGCGCTTACTGAAGAACATGAATTGAATACTGTCGGGTGTGCGCCGCCTCGAGTCGAGAATGACAGGCTGATATTTCTCTTTCACGATGATACCGCCAAGACGGTGGCGGTTGTTGGTGACTTTAACCGATGGGAAGCAAGTAGAGGTGGATTAACAAAAGATGCAGGTGGTTTGTGGCGAATCGAGATCCAAGCACCACTGCCTGGGCGGTATGAGTATAAATTCCTTGTTGATGGCAATCGTTGGATAGAAGATCCGAGCAATGGTCAGAAGGTCCCAGACGGTTTTGGGGGACTTAACTCCGTGCTTATCATCGAATAGACTGAAAACCTTATTTTGAGAATCCTGTTGCGGCATGAAGGTTAAAATTGAAAGAACAATCCCATAGGAGAGGATCCTTTCGTCTTTGGTTATTGAGCAGGCTGAGATCCTGCCGAGAGGTAACGCCGTTAATGTCAGAATCCCTTGACCGGCAACTTAGCACCAGAGAGAAATTGTCCATGCGACTGCACATGTTCTTTTGCGTTTGGTGTGCCAGGTATTTGCAGCATTTGAAGATCATGCGTGAAGCGCTGCGAAATGAACAGCCTCGGGAGATGTCAGGTTCACTTTCCGCTGAGTCCCGCGCCCGAATCGCCGACGCTATGAAGTCGCGGAACAATTCTTAAGGCAAAGGCTGAGACGTGAGAGAATCTTTAACGCAAAGACGCTAAGCTGCAAAGACGCAAAATCCCCTTAAAGGTTTTTCTGCTTCTGGAGCCTGCTGTCCCTGGTCCTGGCACTCCTGGTCTATTACCTCTGGTCTATTAGTACTCCTGGTCTATCTACTACTCCTGAGATTTCTACCATTTCCAAATCCGTCCATTGGCTTTGCCCTTCCACTCCTCTACTTTTAAAGACTTTGCGTCTTAGCGTCTTCGCGGCTTTGCGTTAAAAGGTCTCTGTAAGGATCGCTTGCTCGAATCGACTAACAAACCGGAAGCGGAAATTGATTGTGAGGAAAGTAGTGATGCGACGCAGGCTGATAATCAAAAGACGAATCCGGGCAAGACGAGTAAACATTAATCGCGCTTCCGCGAATGATCAGCGACGATTAAACGCCACCAGCAGCATCAACGCATATCTAATCAGTGCCGGTCTAACCGACCCTTTCTAAGCGTTCTCAGATAAGGAAAGCAGCGATAGCGATGAATATGGATCTGCTAAATCCTGGAGCTACAAGTGTGCCTGAGCCACGTCGGCTGAAGATGATGACTTCGGACTGGTGGATCTACAACAAAGAGATGGATGAGAAGGCAAGGTGGACCACGAGCATGATGCGAGCACTGAAAACTCATTGGCCTGAGTACCTGATGGAAGCAGCGGCCCTGGGCATTTTCATGATGTCTGCTTGCGGGTTCGGAGTTTTGCTTTTTCACCCTGGGTCGCCGGTCGCACAGAATATCGGGAGCGAGATGCTGCGGCAAATGATTATGGGCATAGCCATGGGCGCCACATTAGTGGGAATCGTCTTTTCGCCGTTCGGCAAACGCTCAGGAGCGCATATGAATCCCGCCGTTACGTTGACTTTCTTCCGGCTCGGCAAGATCGAGGGCTGGGATGGAGTCTTCTACACACTGTTTCAATTCTGCGGCGGGATTCTGGGAGTGGTGCTTGCGATGCTGGCCCTCGGCAATCTACTGGCCAACAAGTCAGTCAACTATGTGGTTACTGTGCCTGGTACTTATGGACCAGGGGTCGCTTTTCTTGCTGAGTTGACTATCTCGTTCGTCCTTATGACCGTCATCCTTACCGTCTCGAATACCAGACGGTTAGCTCGCTGGACCGGTTTCTTCGCGGGTTTTCTCGTCGCCACCTACATCACCATTGAGAATCCATTGTCGGGAATGAGCATGAATCCGGCACGGACGTTTGGTTCGGCTGCGGTGGCCCAGGTATGGACTGCACTCTGGATATATTTCACAGCACCGCCGTTAGGGATGTTGGCGGCGGGTGAACTCTACAAGGGGGTTAAGGCCAGCCACGTGGTGGCCTGCGCCAAGCTCCATCATTACAACAACAAGCGCTGCATCTTCAGATGCGAGTTTAAACCTTAGGTCTCAGGCCTTTGGTCTTGAACCTAGACTTTGGTCTAAGACAAAAACCGAAGACCAAAGACCGAAGACCAACAATTTTAGGAGAATCAAAACATGAAATACCGCAGACTTTTAGTCTCGCTAACGGTACTGGGTACCGTCTTACTGTCTCAACTAGCAGTTGCGACCGCGAAGGTTCCACAGAATCGAGGCACAAAGTTCAGAGTTCTTATTGAAAACATTTCCAGCCCAGACGGTCAAAGGGCTTCAGATGGCTCGAAATGGGCATTCGCACTTTCGCCAGGCATGTGGGTGCTCGATAGCAAGAAACTCAATTTGTTTACTGAAGGTAAGCCAGCCACCAATGCAATAGAGGCTCAGGCTGAAGATGGTAACCCCGCATATTTAATTAAGTCTCTTGAAACAAAGCACCACAGCTCATCACTACACGGAGTTTTCAATACACCCGCAGGTGAAATGGGACCGGGGCCGATTGGGCCCGGCGCCAGCTATGAATTCAGCTTTACCGCTTCACCAAATATGAAACTTTACATGATTACGATGTTCGGTCAGTCGAACGATCTGTTCTACGCGCCTGACCCCGGGATTGAGCTCTTTGACTCAAAGGGAAATCCACTCAGTGGGGACATCACAGCAAAGTTTATTTTGTGGGACGGTGGTACCGAAGTTAATCAGGAGCCGGGCATTGGTCCCGACCAGGCGCCACGTCAGGCAGCTCCAAATACTGGAGCCAGCGAAAAAGGTGTAGTTAAACGGGCTCGCGATTCGGTTTTCTACTCTAAGACGGCTGAACTCTTTAGGGTGACGATCACAGCCGAGCCAATGATGTAGTTGTTAGCGGATGCTCTCCAGCTTGCGAACTTGCGAGGACGCAGGCTGGACGCAGCAGCTGCAAAAAAGAGGAGGAATCATGAGATTAATCGTAAAAAGTATTGTTCTAACCCTGGTGCTCATTGCTACTAGCTCCGCAGTTATGGCTCAGCAGGTTGCCGACAAAAAAGTCCTGACACTCGATGGAGCCAAAAAAGTAATTGCCGCTGCCGTCGCCTACGCAAAGAAGAACAACGCTCCGGGCGGTGTCATTGCCGTGGTTGATGACGGTGGCAACCTGATGGCGCTCGAAAGGCTCGATGGCACCTTTGCTGCAGGGGCCAACATCTCGATTGGCAAAGCACGCACTGCGGTTCTCTTCAAACGTCCCACCAAGGCATTTGAAGACATCATTAAGAACGGCCGGACAGCAATGGTTGCCCTTCCCGATGGTCTATTCACACCTTTGCAGGGCGGTGTGCCCATTGCAATCGATGGACAGATTGTTGGAGGCATCGGCGTGAGCGGCGCAGCGAGTGCGCAACAGGACGAAGAACTCGCTATTGCTGGCGCTAACGCATTCAATAATTTAGCAATGAACGGCAACGGCTCAGTTACGTACTTTGATAGCCAGACCGTTGCAGCTGCCTTCGCCAAAGGCGCCGTGTTATTAGACGACTCCGATGGACGAAACTACATGGTCCACGCCAGCCATCGCGACAAGTCCGGTCTTGCTGAGATTCACATGGAGGACACGGACATTATCTATGTGCTGGATGGGACAGCAACGTTCGTCACTGGGGGGACGGCTGTTGCGCCAAAGACAATTGCGTCGGGTGAGATTCGCGGTTCTGCAATTTCGGGCGGTGAAACCCGTCTGATCAAGAGAGGCGATGTGATCGTTGTGCCAAACGGCGTTCCTCATTGGTTTAAGGAAGTTTCTGGGCCATTTAATTATTACGTGGTGAAAGTGCGGTAAGGTCCGTTGTCAGTTGTCCGTTGTCAGTTGCAAAGAACGGGGCATCCATGGGGAGGCCCCGAGAAAGTAGAGTCTCGTCATGAAAAGATTCTTTTGGTTCCTTGTTTGGGGGTGGGCGGCGCTGACGCCGATGGTTACGTTTGCGCAAACACGGCCTTATGTACCAACAGGTCAACCTGATGCCGCTATTGATTTGGCGAGTTCAGATGGCATACGAGCTGTTAAGGGGCAATGGCGCTATAGCGATACTAAGATCGTCGAAGTCGATTTCATTGGCCCTGGTTTAGATGGTCAACCCACCGGTTCCCCTGTTAAGACCTACGACTACACGCCCCATGCTGGAGGCGTTAACTTTGATGATTCTGCATGGGAACTGATCGATGCGGGATCACTTTCAAAGCGGCGTGGCGCCGGACGCCTCTCGTTCAACTGGTATCGCGTGCGATTAACTGTTCCAGACCGCATTGGCAGCTTCGATCCAACTGGGTCAACCGTGGTTTTCGAGACCTCGCTGGACGACTATGCGGAGATCTGGGTTGATGGAGAGCTCGTTCGCTCTCTCGGTCAGATGGGTGGCTCTGTGATTAGCGGTTGGAACGCTCCCAATCGTTTAATCATTGGGCATAACCTAGTGCCGGGACAGCAGATTCAACTTGCCATCTTTGGTATCAATGGACCACTGTCGAATCCACCAACTAACTTCATTTGGCTGCGCTATGCAAAGCTTGAATTCTATAAAGGAGTGGTTGGACCAATTGCTATTACTCCCAGCGAAGTCAATGTCGAGGTACTCAGGAAGGATCCGGCGATTAACGATATTGTCGGTCCCAATCCGAAGGTTTTCAAGCTCGCTGAAGGTTTCAAGTTCACTGAGGGGCCGGTTTGGGTAAATCGCGATGCCGGGTACCTGCTTTTCAGCGATCCAAATAGCAACATCATCTATAAGTATCAGCCCAACGGCAACGAACCTGGTCAGTTGACAGTATTTCGAACACCGAGTGGTTATTCCGGAGTCGATATCGTCGAGTATGGGCAGCCTGGCTCAAACGGACTGACCTTGGACCAACAGGGACGCCTGACGATAAATGAACACGGTAACCATCGGGTGACGCGCCTTGAAAAAGATGGGTCATTGACCGTTCTTGCTGATAGCTATCAGGGTAAGCGCTTGAACAGTCCCAACGATCTTGTTTACCGTTCTGATGGAGCACTGTTCTTTACTGATCCTCCGTTTGGCCTACCAAAGTTTTTTGACGATCCACGCAAAGAGTTGGCGTTTAGTGGTGTCTTCTCACTTCATAAGGGAAAACTGCAGTTAGTGAGTACAGATTTCACCGGTCCCAACGGCCTGGCATTCTCTCCAGATGAAAAGTATCTGTATGTCGGTAACTGGGACGAGAAGAAGAAAATCATCATGCGCTATGAGGTGAATGCCGACGCAACTCTTAAGAATGGTCAACTGTTTTTCGATATGACGAGCGCACCAGGTGAAGATGCGCTGGATGGTATCAAAGTGGATCAGAAAGGCAATCTCTATGTTTCCGGACCAGGAGGTCTCTGGGTCATTTCGCCAGCCGGCAAACATCTGGGGACGATTATTACTCCCAAACATGTTCACAACATGGCGTGGGGCGATGAAGATGGCAAGTCCTTGTACCTTTGTGCACGCAGTGGCTTGTATCGAATGCGCTTGAACATCCCAGGCATCCGGCCTGAACCACAGTAGACAGCGAGGATAAAGAACCAGCTTATGAATTCTTATGGTCAATGAACACTGTATAGCACTTGAACGCGCTATTGCACGCGGGCAAGAAAGGCTACCAGCGAATGAGACGATTCGAGCGTATGAGACCATATACTTTCCTGCGCAACAGATTCACTTTGCCAGCGATAACCCTCGTGCGGCGGCTGACTTTATAATCAAGAACGACGTGAATCGTGAATCGTGAATAGTAAAGCCATTACCTTATGACTCAGCCGTTCACCATTCACGATTAGCGATTCACGATTCACGGTTCACGATTCACTATTAACGATTTACGAATATGAAACCTGATCGCCTTCTAAAGTCCATTTTGATTTTGGCAGCTATCCCGATGATAACCGTATGGTTGCCACTCATTCGCGGCGCTATGGATGGAGCGACCTACTCCTGGGGTTCCACGTATTGGGGGGTACCTTTTTCCGGCAACGGCGTTGGTGGTGACTACTGGATTCTTCCGCTGCTGACAATATTCTGTGTTGTGCTTCTGTATCTTGGTTGGAGGGGTGCGCGCCAGCCATTCCATTGGTTACTCCTCTTGTGGACAGTTCCATTTGCAATTGAAGCTACCTACTACGGTATCTCTTATCCCGAAAGGTATCGGTTTCGTGGAGACACGCTAGGGGTTGACATCTCGCTCGCCTGGGTTGGTCCCATATTCTGGGGTGTGCTTGCGCTTTTAGCTGTAATCTGGGTGATACGCGATCTGCGGGCTGGTCAGGCGCGACAAACACCTGAATGGAATCGCGTGAATAGCGGTCTGCTCACCATTTTGCTGCTAATCGTACCAGTTCAGTTTGGACTACTTAGGTCGGGGGAACCTCACGGGCTGACTGACCAGGTGGGTGTAATTCTGACTATGGCCCAGTGGGCACTATTGAGTCTTGCGCTTTATCCGTGGGCATCTAGCAGAAGTCAGAAGTCAGCGTAGGACCGCCTTGGGGCGGTTGCGAAAATAAGAAACCCCTTCTCAGGTGTCATACCAGCATTGGTTGATTCATGGATACCCTATGCTGTTCAGTGTTGGGATGTGTTCAGATCCAGCTACATAAGCAGAACACCCATGGCTCAAGAGGAGAATCCCCTACACAGCAGTGTAGGGATGCCTTCAGATCCAGCCTACTCAGCACCATACCCAATGGCCCACAAATCCCCTACACGGCAGTGTAGGGATGCCTTCAGATCCAGCCTACTCAGCACCATACCCGATGGCCCACAAATCCCCTACACGGCAGTGTAGGGATTGTTCAAGTCCAGCCCGATACACAGATATTGGTCCAAGTGTGTTCCCGAGAGGTTGTGTAGAGGATTGGTTAGTGGGCCAGTCGATCTGCTGAGTAGGTCGGATCTGAAGATATCCCTACACTGCCGTGTAGGGGATTTGGACCATCGGGAGTGGTGCTGTGTAGGCTGGATCTGAAGATATCCCTACACTGCCGTGTAGGGGATTGGCCCAAGACCTTAGGCCGAAACTGAGACTCCCTAAACTAAAGTATCAGGGTGTCCATGGAACAAAGGAGTTTCTGGAGAGGAGTCAGAAGTCAGCGTAGGACTGCCTGCGGGCGGTTGCGAGAAACAGAAACTCCAGCTTGAAGAGTCTATCCACGAAGCCACACGAATAAGCACCAAGAACTTGTTCGTGATATTTCGTGTTAATTCGTGGAAAGTTCTTGCATTTGACTGCGGAGTTTCTGGAGAGGAGTCAGAAGCTGCTTCTGACTCCATTGCGCGGATTGTCGATGTTTTGTTAGCGACTGCCAATTGCGAATTTGTCGATTACCGATCGCTCATTGTCGATTGTCGAATTCTGACACTTCAGCCAGTTGACTTCGGGCTTCTTGCTTCTGAATTCTCTCCAGAAACTCCGCCAGTCAAATGCAAGAACTTTCCACGAAATAACACGAAATATCACGAACAAGTTCTTGGTGCTTATTGGTGTGGCTTCGTGGATAGACTGCTCTTCAAGCAGAGTTTCTGTTTCTCGCAACCGCCTATCAGGCGGTCTAACGCTGACTCCCGACTACTGAATTCTGACTACTTAAATTCTCGTATCTACCTCGAAATATCAGGGATTGCCCGGGACCCAAGCTAACAGCATGCGCCACGTCGCCTCCTTGAAACCTTTCGGCGCTTCTTCGCACTAGTTAGTGAGACGTTCGAAGCGCTCTTCGAACCGTGGCAATCAACATTAACTATTAAGAAGGAGAAACCGATGAAGAACGTGATACTGAGAGCTTTGGGATTGGCCCTTTTAATTGGAGTGATGGCTATGACAAATGCCACGATTTCCGCCTACGGCGCCCAAATAGGCCAAGACAGAACACTAATAGCTGGCAGCGACGCTGAACGTAAAATTGAAGCACTTTCCAGGAATCTGCTGATTTCGGCCGCCACAACCAGCAGCATCTCGACATATGAGGCGGAGGCCTTTTTTGCTGGCTTCGCTATTACCCGCGCCATGTATTTCTCAGCAGACGCTTTGAGAGACAGGGAGTTTGTTCCAGAGGCAAAGAAGGTACTTTTGGACCTTATTGATTTCCTGAAAGGTCGACCCGAAGAGAGGCCATTGCGGCTGGCTTTGCAGACCCTAATGAGTGGTAATGGCAATGTGAATCAGCTAATAGCGCTCTTCGACCAAGCAATAGAAACCCATACTAGCGCGTT
Organism: uncultured Chloracidobacterium sp.; assembly: GCA_964574785.1. Taxonomy (GTDB): domain Bacteria; phylum Acidobacteriota; class Blastocatellia; order Pyrinomonadales; family Pyrinomonadaceae; genus PSRF01. The sequence goes on from CAZNPP010000098.1 coordinate 14,164, forward strand.
GCGCGGCTCGGAGGTCTGGTACTTCTACACGGGCATGGTTGTGACTCAGATTAAGTTCTCCATGGTTTACGAGAACGACGACGATCTACAGGCTGATCTTAGGCTTCTGCAGCGTCTTATCGATAATGCTCCGCCCAGCGCTACGGCAGGCTTGGTGGCTCCGCTTCGCGAAATAGCTCGATTTGCACCTCAGACTTCGTTCAGCGACCGCGACTACACTGCGATTGGTAACAGTATCGTGTCAATTGTAGACGTCGTGTTTAGTTAAGTGCTTCACCGTAGTCCGTAGTCCGTAGTCCGTAGTCCTTTGTCAGTTGTCCGTGGTCATACATAATTGACTACTTACAACGGACAACGGACCACGGACAACGGACTTTATCCCGGTGTCCAGCGCTTTACTTCCGAATCGTCATCAACTTCTGCGAGCAGTTCCGCTATTGTCTTGTGTGTTGTGGGATGGACAAGCCGCGGAACCAGTTCTGCGAGTGGCACCAGAACAAAACGCCGATGGGGCATACGAGGGTGCGGTAAAGTTAGAAATTCCGTTGTTCGAATCTCCTCACAATAAAGAAGCAAATCAAGATCAAGTGTTCTCGGGCCACGCGGAACCTCGCGAGTCCTACCGAGCGCATATTCGACTCTAAGTAGCCGAGCCATTACTTGCTCAGGAGAAGGGAGGCTACTTCCACGAAGTTCCGCTACCATGTTAAGAAAAGGTGGCTGAGTGACAGTCCCCACTGCTTGCGTTTCATACACCGGCGATAGGCGGAGGATCTCAAGAGCTGAATCAAGTATTCCGCGAACGCCAAGGAGAAGGTTACCAGCCCGGTCGCCGAGATTCGAACCGAGACTGACATAGGCGTTCGCAATTTGGGAACGACGGAGCATGAAAGCTTGGATTCAGAAGTCAGAAGTCGAGTCCAGAGGTCATTCACCTGTTGCCCCCGGACCACTAAAATGACAAAACTATACAATGAGCCGAGCCATAATGACACATTAGCGCGATCGAACGAACGGTGAAACGAACGAATCAGCCGATGACAATACCCTATGCTTTAAACCTAGGGAGTTTCAACTTTTGGCGGCAGCAATTTGGGAGAGATGCTCTGTAGCATCTCGATCGCAAGGTGCGGTTGTTGTTACTTGAACTCTGAGAGTTGGAACAGGAAAGGGAAAGGCAATTGCCAACGGCACCATCTTCTGGTGGAGCCTAAGGAGGTCCGGCAGCTATTGTGAATCGAGCCGCCGGACTTCCAGATCGTAACTCTCCAGCACTTGCTGGATCTGATCTCGTGACTCCTTTGGGAGTTCTCCTTCGGTCCCCTCCACTACCCAGCGCGCGGCCGCGATGAGCGCAGCCAACTCGTAGGCGTGAAGGGTAACCCGAAGCACTGTGGGGCGGATACGCTCAACTTTCATCTTCCCGCCCGGGCTGTTTTAGGTTTCAAGTGTTTACCGATCTGTTCGAGTTCCTTTGCGAACCGATCGTAGTCTGTCTGCATACCGTTGAGATAAACGCTCCAGCCTACAGTATGCTTGGCGAGATGTACGGCTTCTTGTATCTCTTCATCAGTGGCGCCGAACATCCGGGCAAGCTCCGTATGGAAAAGCGTGCAATAGCGGCAGCGTGTCTCTGAGTGCACCGCTAGCATGAGCAGTTCTTTATACTTGTTGGGGATCTGTGTCTCCTCAAGCTCCCAGCGCTTGAAGAGCGTCCACTCTTGGTC
>CAZNPP010000099.1:0-15807 GCA_964574785.1 uncultured Chloracidobacterium sp.
TTATCCTTTACCTTATGAACCCACTGGAACATGCTCGACTGTCTTTCATAGGTTCTGGTGTGATGGCGGAAGCCATCATTGCAGGACTGCTTAGACGTGAATTAGTAAAGCCAGAGCAGGTGATTGGTAGTCACCCGCGAGCCGAGCGTCGCATCGAATTACAAACAAAATATGGGATCAATCTGGTAGCCAGTAACCTCGAGGCTGTTGCCTTTGGTCATCGGAGCGAGGGAGATGATCATGCCGTCGAGATACCTTCGATTATTGTATTAGCGGTCAAACCACAAAGGATTGGCGGAATACTGCGGGAATTGAGGGGTGAATTGCAACAGGATCAACTTGTGCTCTCGATCGTCGCCGGCGCCACGATGGCGACTATCGCCGGTGAGTTGCTGCATCCTTCTGTCGTGCGGGCTATGCCGAACACTCCCGCTCAGATTGGACAGGGAATGACTGCATGGACCGCGACGCCGCAAGTTCATGATTCTCAGAAGGCTCAGATGCGCGCATTGCTTGGCGCATTAGGTCGCGAGATGTGGGTCGAAGAAGAGCGAATGATAGACATGGCGACAGCTCTCAGTGCCACTGGCCCAACCTACATCTTTTTGGTGATGGAGGCGCTTGTTGACGCGGGAGTGCATTTAGGATTTTCTAGACATGTAGCTGAGGAATTAGTTACCCAGACAATTCTGGGTTCGGTACTTTTTGCCAGAGAGTCTCATAAACACCCCGCTGAACTGCGCAACATGGTTACATCACCTGGTGGAACTTCAGCTGAGGCGATCTATCAGATGGAAAAGGGCAGCCTACGCACTGTGCTATCTAAAGCTGTCTGGGCGGCATTCCAGCGTGCCGAAGCACTCGGACAAAAGAAGTGATGCGTTGCGTCTTGGGTCTTGGGCCTTTGGTCTTTCGCTCCTGTTTCTGTGTCAGCCACGACAGTTGACTGTCCTTACTACTCTCCGGAAACTCCCGTTTCCAAGATACCCTATGCTTTTAGCTTAGGGTGTCTCAATTTCGGCCTAACTCCACGGCCCCCACTTTTTTGTACCTCGCGCTTCCACAATCCCGAACTCCAAGGGTGAGGTGTGTGTGACAACGAGAAAAACATAGAAGGGTGGGAGCTGGTTTTAGGCTGAAATTGAGACACCCTAAACTGAAAGTTTAGGGTATCCATACTTAAGCCCGATGCTACGGTGTCCAAGAAAACGAGTTTCTGTTTCTCGTAACCGCCAGGCGATCCGACGCTGACTTCTCTCAAGAAACTCCGTACCTGAGTTTCTGGTTCTCGCAACCACCTCCAGGTGGTCTGACGCTGACTTCTGGCTTCCTGCTAACAGCTTTTTGACACACCCTTTTTAAAGCAGAGCGAATCTAACCAAAACAAATGACATATTGAAGCTGAGATTACTGACCCACGGAGGCGGACCTTGCTAACGCACAGTGGTCCATTGCTGCTTCGAAAGCCTGGCTGAGATCCTCGATCAAATCATTAACGTCCTCGATGCCTACCGAAAGTCTTACAAGGTCTGCTGGTGGAGCAAGCTCATCCTTAAGCTCTATTGGAATACTCGAATGCGACATTCTGCAGGGCAGGCTAATCACCGAACCAACCGCCCCAAAACTTACAGCAATCTTGAACAGTCTGGTAGCAGCCACAAGTCTTTCCGAAAGCGACACGTCTCCGGTTGTGAAACTGATTACGGCGCCATCTCCTTTTGCCTGCCTACAATGCAAATCGTAGCCTTCGTGCCTCCTTAAGCCAGTGTAATAAACCTTTTCGACGGCGTCGTGTTGGGACAGGAACTCCGCAACGGTCCGAGCTGAGTCGTTCTGTCGCTCAACACGTAAAGACAGCGTTTTCATTCCTCGCAGTAATAACCAGGATTCAAAAGGACTGAGTCCGGCGCCTTCCGCATTCTGTTGAAACGCAATCTGCTTATGCAAATCATAATTATTAGTGACTAACGCGCCCGCCGTGACGTCACTATGTCCACATAAGAATTTGGTGGCCGAGTGGATTACCACATCAGCGCCAAGTGCGAGCGGTTGTTGCAAACACGGCGAAAGTAGCGAGTTGTCAACAGCGAGTAAAGTGCCATTCGCACACGCAAGCTGAGCCAATCCCCGAATGTCGGACACGCGCAGCAGGGGATTGCTGGGCGTCTCAACAAGAATTAGCTTTGTCCGCGGATTTAGCTCTCGTTGGACCGTATGAAGGTTTGTAGTATCTATATAACGAGTGCTGATATTTTGGCGGTTCAGAACTTGATCAAGCAGGCGCACAGTCCCACCATAAAGATCATTACCAGCCATGATCTCATCGCCAGCACTTAACAACCTGGTAAGTGCAGTAATTGCTGCCATGCCGCTGGCAAAGGCGCACGCATACTTACCGTCTTCGAGTACGGCTAATTGTTCTTGCAAGAGAGTGCGGGTGGGATTTGCGGTCCGGGTATAGTCGTATTGACCAAACTCATTAGCGGTGGGTTGTTCGAAAGTAGCAGTTTGGTAGATTGGTGGTGAAATGGCACAGTAAGGGTCGTCTGTTTCTTTTTCCAAATGCACACAACGAGTAGCTAGTTTCATGCGACGCATTCCTCCAATTCTGGTGATGCGGTCCCGCGAGCGCAGGATTCGCGGTATATATCCAGCAAGTCGGCCATCACCGCCTCGGAAGTGGGCCAGCGTCCAGCACCGGTTCCTGACGTTTGCAGACATTCGCCTCCTTCGAGTTCTATTAGTAGTCGGTTCTGTGGTCCTAAGACACTGGCCAGTGGGTGATCCATTGCTAACTCAACGGGAGCGACACTGGCATCAAGTCCAAACGTCTTTCGCTTGCAGGTTGCAACGAGCCGGATAACATGCTCGCGTTTACGAGCTTCGATGATCCGATTGAAATCAAGATCGAGGATTCCTTCCTTGCATATTGATGAAGTTGGCAACACAACACCAAACGCCTCGAAAGCGAGTGCTGCCAATTTCTGTGCGGCGTCAGTTCCGTCCAGGTCAAGAGTGGGATCCGCTTCAGCAAGGCCGGCGGCTTGAGCAGCGAAAACTGCGCCGGCAAAATCATACCCCTGGGCCAGACGATCAAGGATGAAGTTTGTAGTGCTGTTTAGAATGCCGGAGAAGCCGGTGATTCTGCCAAACGACTTGGCTTGGACAATAGTTTCGCGAGCTGGTAAAGCGCCCCCAACAGCGGCACTCCAGCAAATGGTAGCTCCATTGGCGGCGGCCAGCGCTTTCAAATAGCGGCCCTCCTTTGCGATGAGGGCCTTATTCGCAGTGACTACGTGTCGCCCCAGGCTCAAAGCCTGGGTCACGAGGCTCGCGGCGGATTCAGTTCCACCGACGAGTTCAACGACGACGTCACATTGGCCGTTGATCAGTTTTTCTGATTCTTCAGTAAGGAGATGTGTGAGCACATTAGGAGTGCGTACGCGGTTAAGGTTACGCACCGCAACACCTGTCACACTAAACAAATGCGGCAGCGCTCGGAGTCGCTCATAAACACCGCCCCCAACTGTTCCGCAGCCAACAAGCGCAACCCGAAGCGGTGAGTAGGATCCATCGATTTGCGCAAGCTCGTCACCATTTGGTCCAACTTCGGTACTATGCGGGCTGGCGATCGCAGTTACTGTGAAACTCAAATTGCGAGAAGCTGCAAAACGAACGGCTTTAGGCTGCACGACCACTTCGCCAACACGACACGCAGTTTCGTAGCTTGCTTTCGCAAAGCGACGAGCCGGCACGCCCTCTTTTCGGGCAGGATCGCTCGTGTAGAGTCCGTCTACATCCTTGATAAGGAAACAGTGTCCACCAAGTTGGCCGGCGAGGAAGAGGGCTGATAAATCAGAACCACCACGCCCCAGCAGTGCGGTACGCCCATGGTCATCTCGTCCAGCAAACCCCGGCAAAACGACTATTGCGTCTTTCAACTCTGCGAGCAACTTACTGCGATTGACCGCAACCAGTTCTGCATCCAATCCTGGACCAGATGTTCGCAAACCTGCTTCGACTGGGTCCAGAACCTTTGCAGGTATTCCAGCTCTCTGTAGGGCGATTCCCAGAAGTGCCGAAGCGGTTGTCTCACCCGTAGCCAATAACGCTGCAAGCGCTGACTCTTCTGGTTTCGTGCAGATGTTCTCGGCCGAGCGTAATAGTTGATCGGTTGTATCGCCGAATGCTGAAACGACAGCCAAAACTTGTGTCCCTTGCCGCCAAAAGCGATAGATTTCATGGACCACAGAGGGCAGATCATCTTCACTTCGAAGAACGGAACTGCCAAACTTTAAGACAACGATCTTCTTTTCAGACATTGCCAGTTCTCCCATTAATAGCGCAAGGCCTGATTAAGATCTGCAATCAGATCGTTTGAGTTCTCGAGACCTACCGACAGTCGCACTAAACCGTCCGTAATTCCCGCAGCCAATCTTTGCTCAATGGGCACCGCACTGTGAGTCATTGACGCTGGATGCGTTACAAGGGTCTCTGCTGCGCCAAGATTTTCGGCCAGGGCGCAGAGACGTAGGGAATTCATCAAGCGCACGCCTGCCTCGACTCCACCTTCAACTTCAAACGAAATGAGAGCCCCGCCAGCATCCTGCTGCCGTTGAGCCAGCTCGAATTGAGGAAATGACTCGAGATCTGGATAAAGTAGCCTCGTTACCCGTGGATGGCTTTGGAGAAAACTCGCGACGTGCAGCGCATTCTCACAGTGTCGAGCCATCCTTACCGGCAACGTCTTTACTCCTTGCAGCGTTAACCATGCAGGAAATGGAGATTGGATGGCGCCAATCGCATTTCGCGTAAATGTAAAGCGTTCTTGCAACTCAGCATCTGACGTGATCAATGCACCGCCAACCGTCGCGTTGTGGCCCTCGATGAACTTCGTTGTCGAATGCAGGACAATGTCGGCGCCAAATTGGAGTGGCCGCTGCAACGCTGGCGATAGCAGTGTGTTATCAACAACTAACAATGCATTAGCTGTTTTTGCCGCCTTCGATGCAAGCCCGATGTCTGTCAATTTAAGAGTCGGATTGGCTGGTGTTTCTATGAACAGGAGCCGCGTGGGCTCTCTTAAAGCTTGGTTGAGGGCGTCTAGATCGGAGGTGTCTACAAATTCTGCCTGTATGCCGAAAGGACCAAGCGTCTGGCGCAAGAGACGCACGGTTCCACCATAGACTGCTTGTGAAACGACAACTCGATCACCAGATCTGAGCAGTGCAAGACACAAGACTGTCGTGGCTGCCAGGCCAGTTGAATAACAGGTCGCAAACTCGGCTCCTTCCAATGCTGCAAGCCGGCGTTCAAGGGCAGAAACAGTTGGGTTGCTCGAGCGACTATAGGTAAACCCTTTGTCGCGACCAACAGCTTCCTGGCGATAGGTTGTTGTTTGGTAAATAGGCGTTAACAGTGCGCCAGTAAACGGGTCCGGGGTTGCTCCGGCATGGAGTGCCAGAGTTTCAAAATCGTGAGTTAGTCCGGTTTGTGGTTCTTCAAAAATAGTAGCCATCGCAGCCTCCTAAAGGAATCTGCGTGTCGATTAAGGAGCTAGCCGACGTCGCGGGAAAGAAAAACCCCGCGCCTCAGAGTGCGCGGGGTTCTTCGACTAGGTCCGGAGAATCCATGCAGCTCTTTAGCAGTTTTTTACGTGGAGCAAGTCGCCCTAAATCGCCACGTCTATTCCGGAATTGATCCGGTTTCAAAAATGTGGAGCGCACTCTAAGCTAAAGTGAACCCGCTCGTCAACTTAATTTTATTTATTCTCTAATAAGTGCCCTTCGGCTTTGGCTCGTTGTCGCAGAATCTCGAGAAACGCTGCGGCGCCATGTGATAGGACCGTCTCACGACGATGTGTGGCCCAGAGAGTTCGAAAATATGTCAAATCTGGTACAGGAATACTTACGAGAGTCCCACGTTCCAGCTCCTCGCGGACGCACATCCGTGGAACAAAGGCAAGTCCAATCTTTAACTGTACAAATCGCTTGATGGTTTCCACGGTCGCTAGTTCGAGGGTGATATTTAGCGGCGTATGGTGCTGCGCAAAAGTGTCCATAACCTTGTAACGCGAGGCTGTTTTTACGTTGTGCGCAAGAAACGGCTCACCGCCCAATTCCTTCACACTTACAGATTCACGCTGCGCCAAGGGATGTTCAGCGTGCATGATTAGCACAAGTTCATCTTTGAGCACGGGAAAGGAGTCGAGATCGCTATCGACTGGCTCAAAAGCCAATAGCGCAAAGTCCACATTGCGATCAAGCACTTCCCGAGGTAAACGCTCTGAGACATAGCGAAAGATCTCGACCTTTACATTTGGGTATCGCGCTCGATAGTCGAGAATGATGTGAGGTAAAAGATAGAGTGAAGTGCTCTCATTGGCGCCGATGCGTACGCGGCCGCGTTTAAGGGAGCGTAGCTCCGCTACCACGTCGAGCGCTTGGTCACGCAAGGCGACGATTCGTTGAGCGTAGTCATAAACGAGTTCGCCAACTTCGGTAAGTGCGGGTGCCTTTTGGGAGCGTTCAAAGAGTGGGGCTCCGATCTCTTCTTCCAGACGGCGGATGGCAATACTGACGGCTGGTTGGGTGCGGTAGACGCGCTCAGCCGCCTTCGAGAAGCTCCCCTCCTCGACAACTTTGAGAAAAAACTCAAGCTGGGACATCTCCATGACGTGTCACCTTTCAGAACAGAAGTCAGAAGCCAGAAGCCAGAAGTCAGGAGTCAGAAGCCAGAAGCCGGAAAAACTCCTGACTCCTGACTCCTGACTTCTGAATTCCTCACTCGTCACTCATCACTCATCACTATCTTCATACCGCTGCTTCGCCGCGTTCGCCGGTGCGGATGCGAATGACATCGTCTACTCTTGTAACAAAGATTTTTCCGTCGCCAAACTCACCTGTTCGAGCCGTCTTCAGAATCGCTTCGACGATGAGGTCTTCCATGTCATCCCGAATAATCAACTCGATCTTTATCTTGGGAATAAACTCGATCTTATATTCGGCGCCACGATAAGTCTCGGTGTGACCGCGCTGGCGTCCATAGCCCTGAACATCGCTGACGGTCATCCCGATTACGTCTGTTTCCTCGAGTGAGCTTTTCACTGCATCGAGAAGGTGGGGCCTTATGATGGCTTCAACTTTCTTCATTCGGGTCTCTCCTTAGTGTTCTGCAAGATAGACGAAGTGGGGGAATTCGACAACGGGAAGACGAATTCGTCCTATAAGTCCAATTTTGCCCTATAGGTCCTATTAAATTTATAGCTCCCAAAAAAGAATAAATTATGCAAACCCGAAGTAAAGATGTAGATTTGCCCAGCTGCTGAAGAGTTCTACGGAGAACATTTCAAACGGCAGCGTGTTCTAAGCGCAAGGACGAAAGGCCTGAAGCGCAAAGCGAGCAAAAATGAGTCCTTCTGCAGCCCTATCCGTAACATTTTCAAGCCCTGCATCACGCGTAGTCGTGGTAGGACTCATTTACATCATTAGCAAGGTTGACGACACCAGTTGATGGCCCGCTAGCGAAACTTAGAACCTCCTGGAGGCCATCAACGCAAAAGGTTGGTGGCTTCTCTTTTTTAGCCGCTATGGATCGGCTTGGACCTTGAAACATTTAACCGTTCCACCAAAGCAAGGTTTATACGACCCGCATTTCGAACACGATGCGTGTGGAGTTGGTTTCGTTGTAGACATCAAGGGCCGAAAATCTCAGGACATTGTTAGCCAAGCCTTGCAAATGCTACTCAATTTAGAGCATCGGGGCGCTTGTGGTAGCGAGAAGAACACTGGTGATGGCGCCGGAATACTAATTCAGATTCCTCACGAATTCCTTTCCCAGATATGTGAGGCAAAGAAGATTAAGCTTCCGTTTGCTGGCCAATACGGCATAGGAATGGTCTTCCTTCCCAGAAACTCACGCGAACGGCGCCAGTGCGAAGTTGTCTTTGAAAGGATTGTTCGCGAAGAAGGGCAACTTGTGCTCGGTTGGAGAACCGTACCGGTTGACAATTCGACCATCGGTCCGACCGCTCAGGCTTCGCAGCCTTTCGTGCGCCAGATCCTAATTGGTTCTAAGCGAGCGATTTCTGATCATTCAGCTTTTGAACGCAAGCTTTACGTAATTCGCAAGCGTGTGACCAAAGCAATCAAGCGTTCTGGAGTTGATCGTCGTGGCACATTCTACGTCGCAAGCCTTTCGTCCCGCACGATCGTTTACAAGGGGATGTTGACGGCGGAACAACTACCTACATTCTACCCGGAGCTGTGTGACAGACGGGTTACGTCAGCCTTAGGCCTGGTGCACTCTCGCTTTAGCACCAACACTTTTCCCAGTTGGGCTCGAGCTCATCCTTATCGTTATCTCGCTCACAACGGCGAAATAAACACGCTGCGCGGAAACATCAATTGGATGCGCGCTCGCGAAAGCAAATTCAAATCAGAACTATTCGGCAGCGATCTGCCGAAGATTCTGCCAGTTATTGATACCAACGGCAGCGATTCGGCCATGTTCGACAATGTGCTCGAAATGCTTACGCTCACCGGTCGGTCTTTGCCGCATGCTGCGATGATGATGATTCCCGAGCCGTGGAGCGGACATGAGTCCATGAGTGCAGAGAAGAAGGCGTTCTATGAATTCCATTCATGTTTAATGGAGCCGTGGGATGGTCCAGCAGTTGTGGCGTTCACTGACGGTGTGAAGATCGGAGCTGTACTGGACCGCAATGGCTTGCGACCGGCACGCTATTACGTCACGGACGACGACCGCGTGATTATGGCTTCTGAGACCGGTGTTCTTGATGTTAGGCCTGAGTCCATTCTGCAAAAAGGGCGTTTACAACCAGGACGCATGCTCTTGGTTGACACTCAAGCTGGCCGAGTCGTCGATGATGATGAACTAAAACACCAAATAGCTACTGAACGTCCTTACGGACAATGGCTAAAAGAGAACCTTGTAAACCTTGAGCGGGTGCCTATATCCAGCGGCGCCGAAGAAGTTGATCATGCAGGGCTGCTGAGAATACAACAGGTTTTTGGATATACAAGAGAAGAACTAAGTCTCTTGCTGAGTCCAATGGCTAGAGATGGAAACGAGGCTGTGGGCTCAATGGGTACCGACACTCCGCTGGCGGTTCTCTCCGAAAAGCCGCAACTCCTCTACAACTACTTCAAACAACTCTTCGCACAGGTAACTAACCCTCCAGTAGACGCAATTCGCGAAGAGTTGGTGATGTCTACAGATACGACGGTTGGCCCGGAAGCTAACATGCTTGAGCCCACGCCGGAGTGCGCTCGACTGATCAAGTTTAGTTCGCCAATCCTCACTAACGAAGAGCTTGAAACACTCAAGCAATTAGCTAGCAGCGATTCGACTATTACTTCGAGATTCAGATCAATAACGCTGCCAATGCTCTTTAACGTAAATGAGGGTGGCCGGGGTCTTCAGTTAGCGGTAGAAGATTTGTGTCACCAGGCTAGCAGTGCCATTGCCGAAGGGTATGGAGTCATTGTCCTTTCCGATCGCGGAACAACTCACGAGCAGGCGCCAATACCAGCTTTGCTAGCAGTCTCGGCCGTTCATCATCACCTAATTCGTGAAGGTACACGCACACAAGTAGGGTTTGTTATTGAAAGCGGTGAGCCTCGCGAGGTGCACCATTTTGCATTGCTCCTTGGCTATGGCGCCGCTGCAATCAATCCCTACCTTGCGATTGAAACCTTAAGAGCAATGATTGCGGACGGTTCGCTCGCGAACGTTAAGCCGGCCAATGCCATAAAGAATTATGTAAAGGCAGTGAACAAGGGAATAGTCAAGGTCATCTCCAAAATGGGCATCTCGACTATTCAAAGTTATTGTGGTGCTCAAATCTTTGAAGCTATCGGCTTGGACCAGGATCTAATCGACCGCTACTTCACTTGGACACCTTCACGTCTAAGCGGCATCGGACTTGACGTAATTGCAGAAGAAGCCAGATTACGTCACAAAGAAGCTTTTCCGGAGCGGCCAATGCTTCAAACGCTGCCGGATGTGGGTCAGTATCGTTATCGAAGCGGCGGCGAGTATCACCTGGTCAATCCCCAAACGATTCATAAACTTCAATACGCTTGTCGCACTAATAACTACAAGGCTTTCAAAGAATACAGCAGTCTCATTGATGACCAGACCAGTCGCCTTAGCACACTGCGTGGGCTGATGACCTTCAAAGTCAATCGTACGCCCGTGACGCTGGAAGAGGTCGAGCCCATTGAACACATAGTCAGACGCTTCAAGACCGGCGCGATGTCGTATGGCTCGATAAGTAAAGAGGCACATGAGGCACTGGCTATCGCGATGAATCGATTAGGCGGCAAGAGCAATACCGGGGAGGGTGGAGAAGATCCTTCTCGATACCAACGCAACAGTAATGGAGACTCTCGCAACAGCGCGATCAAACAAGTGGCTTCGGGACGTTTTGGCGTCACTAGTGAGTACCTGGTTAATGCGGAAGAGCTGCAGATCAAAATTGCGCAAGGAGCAAAGCCAGGCGAGGGCGGGCAACTCCCGGGCCATAAGGTTTATCCAGCAATTGCTCGGGTTCGACATTCGACTCCTGGAGTGGGTCTGATTTCACCGCCGCCCCATCATGACATCTATTCGATCGAGGATCTCGCAGAACTAATCTATGACTTAAAAAACGCAAACCCGAGAGCTCGCATTAGCGTGAAGCTGGTAGCTGAAGTCGGAGTAGGCACGGTTGCTGCTGGCGTAGCCAAAGCACATGCAGATGTTGTGCTGATCAGTGGCTACGATGGCGGTACGGGCGCCGCGCCACTTACGAGCATCAAGCACGCAGGCATACCTTGGGAATTAGGTCTCGCCGAAACACAGCAAACCCTTTTACTAAACGGATTACGCAGTCGTATTACTGTGGAAACTGACGGTCAGCTAAAAACCGGCCGTGATGTAGTTATAGCCGCGCTGTTAGGCGCTGAAGAGTTCGGTTTTGCCACAGCGCCACTGGTCAGCCTTGGGTGCATCATGATGCGAGTGTGTCATCTGAATACCTGTCCCGTGGGAGTAGCTACGCAGGATCCTCGGCTGCGAGAGCGGTTCAAAGGTGACCCGTCTCACGTCGTGAACTTCATGCGCTTCATAGCTCAGGAAGTGCGCGAGCTAATGGCTTCGCTGGGCTTTCGCACTTTTAATGAAATGGTTGGTCGCACAGAGTTTCTCGAATTACGCACAGCGGTAGAACATTGGAAGGCACGCGGTCTCGACTTCTCATCAGTCCTTTACCAGCCGCCAGGGAAAACTGAAGGCCGGTATTGTCAAATCCCTCAAGATCATGGCTTGGAGACTTCGTTGGACCAGCGGGTCTTATTAGAGCTTTGCCGCCCCGCCGTTGAGAAAGCTACGCCAGTTTCAGCCGCACTGAAAATACGCAATCAAAATCGAGCGGTTGGTACGCGTCTTGGAAGCGAGGTGAGCCGTCGTTACGGTGGCCAAGGACTTCCAGAAGATACCATTCGTCTTCACTTTAGCGGGTCTGCGGGACAAAGCTTCGGCGCTTTTGTGCCAGTTGGCTTAACGCTCAGTTTGGAAGGTGACGCGAACGACTATCTTGGCAAGGGACTCTCGGGTGGCAAAATCATTGTCTATCCACCTAAAGAGTCCAAGTTTATTCCCGGAGAGAATGTCATTGTTGGGAATGTTGCCTTGTACGGCGCCACAAGTGGTGAAGTTTACATATGCGGTGTTGCTGGCGAGCGATTTTGCGTGCGCAACAGCGGAGCTCTCGCGGTGGTAGAGGCCATAGGAGATCATGGCTGTGAATACATGACCGGAGGGCGTGTTGTTGTGCTTGGACCAACAGGACGCAACTTTGCTGCGGGAATGTCAGGAGGTATCGCTTATGTCCTTGATGAAGGAGATTTTCGACGACATTGCAACCCTGAGATGGTGCGCCTTACTGAAGTGGAGGAAGTTGAAGAGGTCGAAGTCATAAAGAACATGGTTTTCCGGCACGCAGAGTACACGGGCAGCAGGCGCGCCACTGAGATTCTGCTTTCCTGGGACGAGTGGGTGCCGAAGTTTGTGCGAGTGATACCCAATGATTATCAGCGCGTACTCGAAACCAGGAAACGTTTACTGGTGAGTGGCATGAAGGACGATGCAGTTGAACTTGCTGCGTTCGAACTTAATGCGAGTCACGTAGCCCGAGCTGGAGGGAAATGAGGAAGTTCCATGGGTAAGCCAACAGGTTTCATGGAGTATGCTCGCGCTCTTCCAGTGGTCCGCCCAAGACTGGAACGCTTAGCAGACTGGCGCGAATTTCATCATCATCCTTCGGAAAGTCAATTACGTGAACAAGGGGCGCGTTGCATGGATTGCGGCGTTCCGTTCTGTCATACAGGAAGCACAATTAGTGGTGCTACCACAGGCTGCCCGCTCAACAATCTAATTCCTGAATGGAATGATCTGGTCTATCGCGATCGTTGGCGCTCCGCACTTGATCGACTGCTTGAAACAAACAACTTTCCTGAATTTACTGGCCGTGTCTGTCCTGCTCCTTGCGAGGCTTCCTGTGTCCTTGGAATCAATGATTCTCCTGTGACGATTAAGAGTATTGAGCAAGCAATTATTGACAAAGGCTTTGAGGCTGGCTGGGTCGTGCCTGAACCACCCTTAGAGCGCACAGGAAGGCATGTAGCGGTCATTGGGTCCGGTCCGGCAGGACTTGCGTGTGCTAGTCAACTAAACAGCGCCGGACATTTCGTCACTGTGTTCGACCGGGCGAACCGAAGCGGTGGGTTGCTGATGTATGGCATTCCCAGTATGAAACTGGATAAAAGAGTGGTCCAACGCCGGGTCGAAATCATGTCGGCTGAAGGTATCAACTTCCTCACCGGAATTAATGTGGGCATTGACTACCCCGTCAACCGCTTAAAGGACGAATTCGATGCCGTTGTGTTGTGCGGCGGCGCCGCTCGAGCTCGTGATTTAGCTATCGAGGGTCGAGAATTCGAGGGCATCCATTTTGCCCTCGAATTTCTTCAGGCCAATACCGAAAGCCTTCTTGATCAAACAGAAGTCCCCGAACACCTATCAGCTCGGAATAAGGATGTCATAGTTATCGGCGGGGGTGATACAGGGACTGACTGCGTTGCTACAGCTTTGCGCCAAGGCTGTCGCAGTTTGGTCCAATTCGAACTACTGGCGAAGCCTCCAGAGGAGCGGTCGCCGGAAAATCCCTGGCCACAATGGCCCAGGGTTTATCGTCTCGACTATGGTCAGGAAGAAGCAGTCGCCGTTTTTGGACAAGATCCGCGAGCTTACTCTATTCAAAGTAAACGCTTTCTTGCTGAAGACGGCAGGATTTGCGGTGTCGAGACGGTTGAGGTCCAGTGGGCCAAAAACGAGAACGGTCAGTTTAGTTCACAAGAAATATGCGGAACTGAGAAAACGTGGAAGGTGCAGATGGTCTTGTTAGCACTCGGCTTTTTAGGAGCCGAACCTGAGGGGCTGCTATCAGCACTCGGCGTCCGGCTTAACGAGCGCGGTAATGTCGCAGTTGACGAAGAGAAGATGACTAACATCCCGGGAGTGTTTGCCGCGGGTGATATTGCACGGGGACAGTCGTTGGTGGTTTGGGCAATCGCTGACGGACGCCGGGCCGCTGCCGGTGTCGATAAATACCTGATGGAAAAGGCCCAAGCGTCTTTATTAAGCAAAAAGGCGCTGTTTGCCGGATGCTAAAACTAAGTAGAGGCTTTTAACTATCATGAGCGCACCAGTAAGTTTGACATCGGCCATCGAGCCTTCCACCACGCATGACGAACAGCGTTTGCCTCGTGGCGCCGAGATATTGGTCCAGGCACTTCTTCACGAAGGAGTCGAAACAATCTTCGGCTATCCTGGCGGTGCTGTCCTGCATATCTACGACGAATTGTGGCGCGCGCGGGACCGTCTAACTCACTATCTGGTGCGTCATGAACAGGGTGCAGTACATATGGCCGAAGGATATGCACGGTCTTCGGGACGAGTAGGTGTTGCGCTGGTAACTTCTGGACCGGGTGCCACAAATGCAATAACCGGCATAGCTAACGCCTACATGGATTCAACTCCAATTGTGGTGATTACGGGGCAGGTACCAACTTCTCTGATCGGCACAGATGCTTTTCAGGAAGTCGACACAGTGGGAATCACACGTCCCTGCGTTAAGCACAACTACCTGGTAAGAGATGTTCGTGATCTTGCGGCTGTGGTCCACGAGGGATTTCATTTGGCACGTACCGGTAGGCCTGGGCCAGTGGTAATCGACATTCCTAAGGATGTCTCGGCTGCTCCGACTCAATTCTCGCGTCTTGACCACATTAGCTTTCCCTGTCTTGAACAAAGAGCACAACCGGATCCCAAAGTTGTTGCTCTTGCTGCGTCGCAAATCATGCAAAGCGAGCGGCCTGTGCTCTACGTTGGCGGAGGTATAGTTAGTTCGGGCGCTGCTAGCGAGCTACGTGTCCTTGCAGAGACATTGCAGCTACCAGTTACCCCGACGTTGATGGGATTGGGAGCATTTCCGTCTGGTCATTTACTGAGTTTGGGCATGCTTGGGATGCATGGCACATACGCAGCAAATATGGCGGTGGCCGAAAGTGATCTGTTGATAGCGGTCGGGGTGCGGTTTGACGATCGCGTAACAGGTAAACTTGCTACGTTTGCACCGCATGCTCGAGTAATTCATATCGACATCGACGAGGCAAATATTGGTAAGAATCGCGCCCCTGACGTGTCATTAACCGCCGATGCTCGCGAAGCCCTCATAGCCCTTAGACAGGCTGTTCAGTTTTGTAAGGAACGAGAGGTTCAACTGAGCGTCGAGCGCAGATCTGCGTGGTGGGATCGAATACGCGCTTGGCAGCGTGATCAGCCTCTACGCTTCTCTGGCTCACGCGAGCAGATCAAACCGCAGCACGTGATTCGCGAGCTTCACAGACTGACGGATGGAAATGCAGTCATTGCGACAGATGTCGGGCAGCACCAGATGTGGGCCGCACAGTTCTATCCGCTCAAGAGATCGCGCCAGTGGATTACGAGTGGAGGTTTGGGAGCGATGGGCTTTGGTTTGCCAGCAGCAATTGGTGCTCAATTGGCAATGCGCGATCTGAAACAAGATCAGTTGGTCGTTGCCGTGGTTGGTGACGGTGGCTTCCAGATGACCAATCAGGAATTGTCGATGGCGGTGCAATACGATCTGCCGGTCAAGGTTCTGATCATGAACAATGGTTATCTGGGAATGGTGCGCCAATGGCAGGAGATGTTTTACGACCGCACCTATTCTGAAGTTGATCTCTCAGTAGCGCCTGATTTTGTGAAATTAGCGGAAGCTTATGGTGCTTATGGTCGACGCGCTACTCGGCCTGATGAGCTCGCGGAGGTCCTTGAAGATGGACTCTCGTACAAAGGAGTGGCGGTCATAGATCTAGTGGTCGAGAAGGAGGAGAACGTCTTTCCAATTGTTCCCGCGGGCGCCAGTTCGCGGGACATGATTGTAGAGTGAAGTCAGAAGCCAGAAGCCAGAATTCAGAATCTCGGATTACCGAGCCAAGGTTTTCCTTCTGACTCCTCTCCAGAAACTCCTTAAGGCCCATTTTTCATTTGTAACTTGTCATTTTTCATTTTTCATTATTTTTCGTATTTTCCACATTTTCCCAACGCTCGTTGAGCATGCAGACGACCATCAAAACTACGAAGACTGGCAAATGAAAAATGGAAAATGACAAGTTACAAATGACAAATGGTTGCCGAGAGTTTCTGGCTCTCGCAACCACC
>CAZNPP010000100.1:0-5983 GCA_964574785.1 uncultured Chloracidobacterium sp.
AATCAGATGGTCCTAATTAAGGGCGGTGACTTTCAAATGGGCACTGATGATGGCATGCCCAATGAAGGTCCACCTCATCTAGTCAGAGTTAAATCTTTTTGGATAGATACTAATGAAGTAACAGTTGCGGACTTCGCTGAGTTTGTTGCCGCAACTGGCTACAAGACTGAAGCTGAGCGATTCGGGTGGTCCGTAGTTTTTAGTATTAAAGAAGGGGCTTGGCAGAAAGTGGACGGCGCAAACTGGCGCCAGCCCGAGGGACCTAATTCAGAAGCAGCGCCAAACGAACCCGTCACTCAAGTTTCCTGGAATGACGCCACTGCATACGCGCAACACTATGGCAAACGACTTCCTACTGAGGCCGAATGGGAGTACGCCGCCCGTGGTGGGCTAGTGGGGAAAACCTACGCCTGGGGTGATGACTTGCGGCCAGGAGGGAAGCCAGTAGCAAACTGGTGGCAAGGTCACTTTCCCACCCGCGATACTGGCGAAGACGGATTTGCAGGACGCGCGCCCGTCGGAAATTTTCCTCCCAACGGTTACGGTCTTTTCGACATGGCGGGGAATGTTTGGGAGTGGTGCGCTGACTGGTATGCATCTGACACATACACGTTTAGAAAAACTGTAACCGATAGCCCAGTTGGACCAACAGACGGTAAAGAGCGTGTCATCCGTGGCGGATCATGGATGTGCAGTGAAAACTTCTGCTCAAATTACCGTGTCGCCGCCCGCAGTCACGCCACCCCGGACAGCGGCTTGAACAACCTGGGATTTCGCTGTGTTCGCGACGACTAACTCTAATCAGTTACAAGGAGGCGTTCGTATGCTGATACGACTCAAGAGAGTTGTGAGCCTTGCTTTGGGTCTCGTACTGGTGTGGTCGGTGTGTACAAGCACAATTAAAGCGCAGAGAACGGAAACTCCCACCACGAAACCTGCAAGTAGATCACTACAGCTACCAAAGGTTCCGAATCGCAAGCCACGCAATGTCTTGTTCATCCTTACTGATGACCAACGTTACGATGCCTTTGGGTTTTTGCGCGGTCAGACTTTTTTGGAGACGCCTAATCTCGATGCCATCGCGCGCAATGGTGTCCATCTTCCTAATGCTTTCGTCACTACAGCGCTCTGTTCGCCTTCCCGCGCTTCCATGCTAACGGGAATGTATGCGCACCGGCATCGAGTGGTCGACAACGACAGCCCCCTACCCGATGGCCTGACCTTCTTCTCTCAATATCTGCAGCGTGCTGGTTACGATACAGCTTTTATTGGCAAGTGGCACATGGGTGGTCCCATCGATCATCCGCAACCCGGATTCAACCACTGGGTAAGCTTTAAGGGACAGGGCTCATATTTACCGAGCAAGGATGGCTTCAACGTCAATGGCAAGCGAGTGCCCCAACGTGGCTACATCACGGACGAGCTGACAGAATACGCTCTTGAATGGTTGCAAAACCGCAGATCTGATCGGCCTTTCATGCTCTACCTCTCTCATAAAGCTGTACACGCGGAATTTATTCCCGCCGAGAGACATCGGGGCCGTTATCAGGACCAGACCTTTGTTCCACCAAGGACCATGGAGCCCGCCAACGTTCAAGGTGCGCCGATGTGGGTTCAGAATCAACGGAACAGTTGGCATGGAGTTGATTTTCCTTATCACAGCAATCTCGACATCGGCGAGTATTACAAGCGCTACGCCGAAACCTTGTTAGCAGTTGATGAAGGAGTGGGTCAGGTCGTCGATTTGTTGAAGCAAAAAGGCTGGTTGGATTCAACGCTAATTATCTTCATGGGTGACAACGGCTTTGCCTTTGGCGAGCATGGTCTAATCGACAAGCGCACGGCTTACGAAGAATCGATGCGCGTGCCGATGATTATGCAGTGTCCTGAACTGTTCCGCGGCGGCACAGTTGTTCCTCAAGTGGTAGCAAATATTGATATCGCTCCGACAATACTCGAAGCTGCAGGTTTAAAAGCCCCAGACTATATGGATGGCAGAAGCTTCCTCTTGTTAGCCGAAGGCAAACAGACCTC
The DNA here is from genome assembly GCA_964574785.1 of uncultured Chloracidobacterium sp. Lineage (GTDB taxonomy): Bacteria > Acidobacteriota > Blastocatellia > Pyrinomonadales > Pyrinomonadaceae > PSRF01. The sequence goes on from CAZNPP010000100.1 coordinate 2,035, forward strand.
GTGGCGCGATTTTCTGCTTTACGAGTACTACTGGGAGTGGGCGTTTCCGCAAACCCCAACTATGTTTGCCCTTCGCGGGGACCAATACAAGTACATCCATTACTACGGGCTTTGGGATACTAACGAACTTTACGACATCAAAGCCGACCCTCTAGAGTCGCGAAATCTGATTACCAGCCCACAGCATAGAGAGGTCGTTGACAAGCTTAGGCCGCAATTGTTCGAAATACTGAAGGAGACGGCGGGAATGTATATTCCACTTTATCCTGCGCGGTTTGGCCAACAGAATCTGCGTCGTGAGGGAGGACAAAAGGCGGCGGAGTTTCCCCCTCACCTCATCAGTAGGCCGAAGAACTGATCCACTAAGCAACACAGCAGACCCGCAACCAAAGCGAGTATATAGCTACGGCTTTGCCGACCGATGTGAGGCATGGTTCCGAGTGTGTGTAAAAACTAAAAAGATACCACCGGCTTGCCCCGGTGGAGCCTCATGTTTGCGGCTACAACAATGCACCACGAGAACAGGTGGATGCCATGAGCTTGTCCCATGGAGGTTCACGTTACTGCTGTAAACATCTGGGTAAAGGGTTAGGCGGGAGGCTCCACGGAACGAGCACTTAGATCCTTCCAATTAACGTTCTGCTATCTCTAGCGGCGAACGTGAACCTCCATGGGACAAGCCCATGGCATTTACCTGTTCTCGCGGTGCATTGTTGTAGCGGCAAACATGAGACTCCACCGGGCAAGCCGGTGGTATCTTTTTAGTTTTCACATCACTACTGTCCGGTTAAACATTTTTGCTATGCTGCTAAGTTCCTCTGCCAAGGCAAATAAGCTGTGATGACAAGGCTAAATGATTTGAATTCAATTTAGGGTTTTGGGAGCGTACTCCTTCGCGATCAATCGCGAAAGGAGATAACCCTTGAACCAAGGTCGCAGAATCAAAATTGTTAGTTACACGAAACATCACTAAAGTCTGCTTGGTTATGCAAGCGCTGTACTCCTAAAGGACAAGCTTCTCGTGAAACTTTCAAGAAACGGCTTTTCGAAGACATCACGCATTGTTGCAATCCGAATCGCAGTTACGATTCTATTCGTAACCACCTTTGCTCCGCCGACATATTGCCAGTCGCGAGCAAATGCGCACCTAACAGCCGAGGATGATGCTTTCCTTGAAGACCTTTCCAAACGTTCTTTTCGCTTCTTCTGGGAACAAGCCGATCCCAAGACAGGACTAGTTGCCGATCGCGCACGCGCCAGTGGCAAACCTTACGACGACACGCACCGAAGCAAGAACATTGCCAGTAGCGCCGCAACAGGTTTTGGACTTACGGCTCTATGCATAGCAAGTGAACGTGGCTGGATTGAGCGCAAAGCAGCCCGCGACCGCGTGCTCACCACCCTTCGTTTCTACGCCGAGCAGTCTCCACATGAACGTGGCTGGTTCTATCACTTCGTCAATCGTGATACCGGTGAAAGAGCATGGCGGAGCGAAATCTCAACCATTGATACTGCCCTACTGCTAGCAGGTGTGCTAACCGCACGCCAATGCTTCAATCGTGAGCCTGAGATAGTCAGGCTTGCAACAATGATCTATGAGCGCGTCGACTTTCCTTACATGTTGGCCGGCAATTCTTTGCGTCTCTCACACGGTTGGCGGCCGGAAACGGGATTCATCAAGACCACATGGAATACCTACAGTGAACATACGATCCTGCAGATGCTGGCCATTGGATCGCCTACTCACCCCATTCCCCCAGGCGCGTGGTATTCGTGGCGGCGAATGTTAATCACCTATGCCGGCCATACCTATATGACTTTCCCCTATGCTCCGCTTTTCGTACACCAATACTCTCAGGCATGGATCGACTATAGAGAACAGGAGGAGAGTTGGTTTCCATACATGAATTACTTTGAGAATTCGGTGAAGGCTACTCTTGCTCACCGGGAGTTCTGTTTGAGTCTTTCCGATAAGTTTCCTGGATACTCAGAGAATGTCTGGGGAATTACGGCTTCGGACAGTGCGAAAGGGTATCGCGCCTGGGGTGGACCACCCCCGAGCCGCAATATTGACGGCACAGTTGTTCCCTGTGCCCCTGGCGGTTCCTTGATGTTCACTCCAGAGATAGCACTAGCAGCGCTGAAAACGATGCATGAAAAGTGGGGGGATCAAATCTATGATTATTACGGCTTCGTTGATGCCTTCAATCCAAACACTGGTTGGGTAAACCAAGATGTGATTGGGATTGATGTCGGTATCACTTTGCTGAGCGCTGAGAATTTGCGTACTGGAAATGTTTGGCGGTGGTTCATGCAGAATCGTGAGATTCCGCGCGCTATGAAGCTAGTAGGTTTCCGCAGGGCAGAACGACGGCAAGTCCAGCCCCGCCCCGGGATACAACGCAGTTCACGCCGACTTCGTCGCGCAGCGTAATAGAGCCGACGCGTTCATGGTTCTGGCAAAGACAAGTTACGACAAATCTTCTTCGCTAACTAACCTGGGACTTCCGTATGCCGCGGCACAGCTTCCACCGCTCCTGTCTTCGGATTCATCCACAAGAATGTTTCCGACCCTCACTTCAGATAACATCCATGCTTACGTAAGTGCTGCAACAATGCGCTTCGCTTCATTGCACCACAACCGTCTCACGGATGGCGTCCTGCGGCACTCCACGCAAACCATCTTCACGCCGATCCTCGAGAATGAGAGCGATTGCTTCGGCTAAATCCTCGCGACACTCCTCAACCGTGCCACCTTGTCCGTTGGCACCAGGTATCTCGGGGCTATATCCTATAAACCATTCACCATCTTGCTCAATAATGGCGGTAAACTCGTTGTGCATTTCTATCAAACCTCCACATCGAACAATTTACAACAACAATTTTCAGTGAAATGAGAGTATGTCTGATAGCGTCAGCAACAGTGCATTCGGAGAGACCTATTGCGTTCTAAGTTCAACGATCGCAATCCCACCAGGCGCAATGTTTAGTGCGATATCCTGAGGGCGGGGATTGTTTTCAATCTTCAGCTTTTTTTCCCCAATCCATTCATACGCACTATAAATGCGCTCTCCATTTAATCTAATCGAAGCGGTCACAGACAAGCTGCGATCGACCGACGCCATCCCCTGCTGCGGTTTAAAAACTCCGTTGTTGTTTATCAGTGTTACCACCCAGCCATTGTTAGTACGATTAATCAAGTACTCGACGTCACCGTTGACCTTCACCGGAACTGCATTTGAAAAAAGATGGGCGAATAGGTGAGCGGCAAATGGTGTAATCCGTTCATCGAGGCCAAGATAGTCTGCTAGCGCACAGTAGACCACTGCGCCTTTGCCAACCTGATTTATAGTTACAAGCGGGTCACCGGCAGGTGAATTAATCAATACGCGGGCGCCCTTCGCTTGAACCTTTTCATAGCGAAACACCTGCCCGCTGAGATCATTGGAAGCCCCTTCTAAATCACAGTGCGCACTCGCCGATTCAGCTTGCCGAGCCAATCGCCTCACACCAAGTAGCTCTTCTGACAAACCACTTGCCTGTGCAGCATTAATCACAAGAACTCCCCCACTCTTTACGTAGTCGGCCAGCTTTGAAGACCAGAACTCATCCAACTCCAAATTGCCACCAGCAACGATAACCCGATAATTGTCTATAGCATCTCGCTGACTAGCTGCGGTTACCACGTCAAAGATGTCGCCAAACACACTGGACACAAACGCTTGGCGATCGCCGGTTGCTGGTTCTCCCTCGATAACAGTTCCCGGGTAATACGCGACGCCGAAAAGCTCACGCAGCGCCCGATCATGTCGATCAAGCTGGGAAACACCAAAGGGCCAGTGTGGATAATCAGTCATGTCCCATCCGTGTGCATGATCGAGAAGAAAGGCTATGGGTGTATATGGGGTGCCACGATTTGGATGCCTTTCTGCAAACTTCATGAACTCCT
>CAZNPP010000100.1:6083-15752 GCA_964574785.1 uncultured Chloracidobacterium sp.
CTCATCGCAAACATCGGTTGTACCGCCGCCGTCTCAACACCGAGAAGTCGCACTCCCCAATCGCTCAACGCATGAGCAAAGGAGGTGCTCGAAGTCGACTGAGCTGGAATTAGCTTGTCCCACATGGCTCCTGTTTCTGTGTGAAACATCGAGCTCCATTTCCTCGTGAGGGCGTTTGTGTAGAAGAGGCGGTGGGCTTCAAGAAGTTCTTTCCGCGACCAGTTTCCTGATATTTCCAGCTCTTTGGCAGATTCATCCCAGACGTAACCGATGCTTTCGCCAGAGATCCAGCCAAGAAACTGATCCTTGAATTCTCCCGTTAACTTCTGCCAGGCCGCTTGCCCTTCTTCTTCCGAAAACTGAGCTGAACCGTAGTTGATAAGGATGGCAAAAGGCGACTTCGTCTCGCGAAGGTACCGAAGAAATGGGCTGCCCTCCTTCATGTACTCGGCGAGGTGATTGATATAGATCACGGGCACGACGAGTTGAGAAGAAAAGATAGGTACGTCCTTGGCACCTTTGTATTTCTGGATAAATTCCTCGATTGGTTCAGCATGAAAAGGATAGAGCGGGCGTTCAGCAGGAGGCTTATCGTAGAGTTGCCAAAACTCCTTCGCTACGTTCCATGGCATGAAAAAGTCACGTCCGTTGATCCTTGGCTGTTTCCAAGCTGGCGGTACATCTAAGCGGATTTTATTGCCGACGATTGGGGTCAACGCAGTTCTGGAGTGAGACCACTGGCGAAGGTAACGCATGCCGGCAAAGTCGGGCTTCTGGCGACCTTCAGGCACGTAGGAGAGATCGTTGGTGATAAGCACGCTATCAACATGACGTCTCGCCTCACTAGGTTTGTCGATTACGATCGAAAAACGAGCTGGCCCTTTACCCAGCTTCGCGGGCGCCTGATCCCAGCTAAAGGCCCAGCCCCAGTACATGCTCACTTCGTCATGTGCATCGATAACGTCCTTAGTGCCGAATTCATGGCGAAAGACTTCCTGACGATTCTGCGAGATCGTAACGGTAAAGTTTTCAGACTTTCGCGCCCAGTCAGCATATCGAACCCAGACGTTGTAATCACCCGGTAGAGGTATCTCGATATCCTGGTAGATTGTTGCCTTCGTTTCGTCGGCGCTGGCGGCCGCAGAGTTCCACTCGCTTTCACCACCTTGCGACCATTCAGCCGAGACTCCTGGTCCATTGATTCCCCAACCCGGGGCTTTCAGTTTTGGAAGATTGAGCCATGACGGATTTAGAATCGGTTCGCCACGCGGATTGGTGGCAAAACCGCGCATGTTCTCCGCCTCGAACCAAATGTATTCGCGTTGGACGGCCGCCGGGCTTTGGAAACCAGACGAGGAGACAGCGTAACTGTGAGACCCCGAGATGGAGAGAACCATTGAAACGATAGTAAGCGCAATCTCCATGCTAAAGCGGCCATATAGGGTTTTCATCTCAAATCTCTTCACTCATCAGTCATTAATCACTCATCACTCATTATCACTCATCGCTCATTATCGCTCATCACTCATCACTCATCACTCACAATTTACGATTTACGATTCACGATTCACCATTCACTATTCACGAGTTTCACCACCCACTCGGCTATGGCGCGTTTCTCTTCCTCGGTAATCTTTCCGGCAAAGGAACGCATCGGTGGTTGCAAGCCGTACGCTTCCGGATCTTCGATAATCGCCATTATGTCTGAAACCGTGCGTTGAGGCTTTAACGAAACATTCATCAGTGACGGGAATTTCAGTGGACCTACTTGTGCTCCCTGGCCCTCCTCACCATGGCAGGTGGCGCAGAGTCTTTTGTAAGCCTCCGGAGGCTCTGTTTCGGTCGAGGGGTCGGGAGTTGTTTCCGTCTGTCCCATAAAGGCAGGAACAAATGGTTCAGATCTGAAAGCAGCCTCCGCCGCTGCTTGCTTAGCCAGTTGCTCTCGAGTGCGTGGGTCTCTGAGATCTGAAATATAGGAGAGCGCGGTCATCATTATCACGAGTCCAATTAAGATAGACAGGAGCGCGAATCCAGCAACTCTTTGCGGTCTCGCGCTGAATCTCTCCAAAACTGAGAAGCGCAGAAAAGGAAGAAGTCCGAACCCGATCAATATCAGCAGCGTTAAAAGAGCCGAAAGAGATGCTGGCAGATGCTTCAAAAGTTCATACAACCAAGTGAACTGAGGTCCGGGTCTGGGCAGATAATCAGGCGTCAGATCTGTCGCCGCCGGTCCGAGTGGGGCGCGATATCTTGCTGAGTACAGAGCTAGTCCAATGAAAATAATACCTGCGGCAATCGTACTCAACGTGAACCTGTTCAGGAGGTGCCCCCCACCTGAACCCTGCCTACCCACTCGGTAGAACCGAGTAAATATCACTAAAAGGATTAAGAACGGTGTGACGAGGACATGAAGACCATAGAACCGCGACAGAGTGAGAGTAGAGATCTCATTGCCGCCTAACATCCAGCGTCGCGCTGCCGTACCTATCAAGGGCAGACCACCCACTAACCCTTCTGCGACTCTGGTACTGAAAAATGCCCGGGCATCCCATGGCAAGGAATAACCAGTGCCGCCGGCTTTCAGCGTAAGTGCGAGAAGAATGACTGTTGTAAACCAGGCAGCTCGTTGCGTGTGATAAGCCTCACGAGCGAAGAGTTGGACCAAATGTAGAAGAAGGAAAACTGTTAGCCATTGTGAGCCGTGATAGTGAAGCGCTCGAATCCATGAGCCAGAGGCAACAACCTTTTCGATATACGCGACTGTAATGTGAGCATGGGCCGTGGAGGGTACGTAGTAAAAACTGAGTAGCACGCCCGTGACAAACTGTAGTGCCAGCAACATTACAACCACACCGGCGGTTGTTCTGGCCCAGATCTCAAACCATTTGACGTATTGCCAGGAGCCGGCGAACTCAACCTTGCTGTCATCAGAAACGGTCATCCGTGCGAGATTCGCTCCTCGATACCCGTAAGGTAATGGCGATACTGAACTTGAAGTTTTCCATTCTCGACACGGGCGGGAAGTGGATCAAGCCCTCGACGTGCGGGTCCGTCGATGCGCTCTCCTTCAGGCGTGAAGTTGCTGTCATGACAAGGGCAAGCAAAGATATTCAGATCATCATGCCAGGCCACTTCGCAACCTTCGTGTGGACAGATTGCGGAGAGAATCTGGTTGTCACTTACTGGTAGCACATAAACGTTGTGTCGCTGCCTAACCCTGGCCCAACCGGCAACATGGTCTCGGGTTACCTGAACTGCAATTGGCTTGTTGCCTTTCAACTCAGCAACAGGCGCCACATCAATCCATTCGTCTTCAGCATGCGAGAGTGCAGGGCGCAGGAAGCGAAAGGCAGCTGTCGCGACAGTTGCGAGCATTCCGGCAATGATGCCCAACGGCAACAGAAGAAGAAACTGGCGTCTCGACTTGAGCTTCGTCGTTTCGTCTAAAGGTTCAGTCATTATGAATCTTTTTAGATTGAGGTCTTCTGTTTGAGCCACACGCAGTTGCAATCGCAATTAATCGCGGGCAGAATAAGATTGCATTCAACATTCGACTTCTCGCCAACATAAAAGCTTTTTGTCCGAGGTGAAATTGTATGACTATCGAAAAGGAGAACAGTGTAACACGCGGCTCACTTCGTCTGGCTCCCAATACGGGTGAACACGACGAGCCGAAACCCACTTTACCCCGACAGTTCGTCAACTTCACCTTCTACCATGCTCGTCCCGAGTGGCGCATGCTTGCCAATGGGGACAAAGAGCGCTGCAAGCAGGAGTATATTCGCACCTTTGACGAGTTACGCAATCAGTTGTTGATTCATACCTACTCAACCATTGGGCTGCGGACCAATGTGGACTTTATGGTCTGGCGAATCGGTTATGAATTGGATCCAATGCAGGCGATGACAGCATCTCTGAACAAGACCGAGTTGGCCAAGTACATCGAACCCGCGCAGTCATTTCTCTCGATGACAAAGCGCTCAATGTACATCGATAAAGACAACCCTGAACACGTTGAAGACCGTTTGCACATCGTGCCTGGGAAATCAGATTACCTTTTTGTTTATCCTTTTGTGAAAACACGAGAATGGTACGCGCGTACGCCTGAGCAGCGTCAGGAGATGATGGACGAGCACATTCGGATCGGTTCCAAGTACCGCTCAGTTAAGTTGCACACGACTTATTCTTTCGGTTTGGACGATCAGGAGTTTGTTGTGGCATTTGAAACTGATCAGCCCGCTGATTTTCTTGACCTCGTTCAGGAACTACGTGAGACAAAGGCGAGTTCCTACACATTGCGTGACACGCCGATGTTTACGTGCCGGCAACGGAGCTTGGCGGAGTGCCTGGACTCATTGGGGTGAGGATAAGGCAGCATTTACCATTTGCCATTTACCATTTATTATTTGCCATTTTCCAGCCACGGGAGAGATTCAATATGAAGTGTGCTTACGTCGTTCTGTTGAGCGCCGCAATATTATTTGTCGCAGTTGGGTGCGGAGGCACAGCGCCTGAGACAACTACACAAGTGCAACCGAGTCCTGTAGTCTCTCCAATTTCGACCCCGGTGACGACTCAGGATGAGTTCGCTGCCACACGGAAGAGCTTTTCCGCGAATTGCGCAGTTTGCCACGGCGAGACAGGTGAAGGAGGGACCGTAAAGATCGAGGACAAAACCCTAAAGGTACCCAACCTGGGTGGAGATCATGCACGCCATCATAGTGATGAGGAGTTAATCGATCAGATAACGAATGGTGGCGACTCGATGCCTCCGTTCAAAGGAAAATTAACATCGGAGCAGATCAACGATCTGGTCCGCTTCATTCGTCATGAATTTCAGTGAATCGTGAATCGTGAATCGTGAATGGTATCGAAAGGTTGAATGGATCCTCACGATTCACGATTTACGATTCACCATTTACCATTTACTATTTACCAACCACGCACCCGTAGCTCAGTTGGATAGAGCGTCTGACTTCGAATCAGAAGGCCGCAGGTTCGAGTCCTGCCGGGTGCACCACTCTCGTAAATCGTGAATAGTGAATCGTGAAGCGCGAATAGCAGCTATTAGGTTCGTGGAATTCTCGATTCACGATTGACGATTTAACGATTTACGAGCCCACCATGAAAAACGATGTCGCCCAGCTCTTAACTGCGACAAAGTTTGCCGCCGATCGCCATCGAAGGCAGCGCCGTAAAGATGTTGACGGTTCCCCCTACATCAATCACCCGATTGATGTCGCTGAGACTCTTTGGACAGTGGGCGGTGTGCGTGATCTGCCAATCATTCTCGCAGCAATTCTTCACGATACTGTCGAAGATACTGAGACCTCGTCAGGGGAGCTCGAACAATATTTTGGCCCCGAGGTGAGATCGTTGGTAGAAGCAGTTACTGACGATAAGAGCTTACCGAAAGAGGAACGTAAGCGCCTTCAGATCGAGCATGCACCTCACCTTTCCATAGGCGCTAAACAGATCAAGCTCGCTGACAAAATCTCCAATATTAGAGATGTGGGATTCTCGCCACCTAACGATTGGGACTTCCAACGAAGATCTGACTATCTCACTTGGGCGGACCAAGTCGTTAATGGCCTACGCGGGTGCAATGTTAGGTTGGAAGAGTTGTTCGATAAGACAATGAGTCAGGCGCGCGCCCAACTCGAAGCCGATAAAGAGTCAGCCGCCAGGTGATTCTGTAAAGAAACTTAAGCGCTTTATAGCACCTTTCGTGGTTGGTTCGTCTGGTTTAGTGGACTAAGAATTCTGGGATAGCTCCACTGCGCCGCCGCAGCTTGAGCCTGAGCCGGCCGTGCAACCGAAGCAATGGCTCCCAGTAACAATTCGCCGCCGCACAAACCTCGCGGGATCAAAATCACTAATCGTTTGTGGTAACTCCAGTGCCACCCCAAGCCCCAGCATCTGATTGAAATCGCAATCATAAAGTCGGCCCTGCCAATCGACACTGACCATCGTTCGACACATTAATCCGTCAACGGTCGCTGGATTGAAGGCAGCAATAAGCTTCTGCATATATCTTTCTTCATTGCCAGAACGACGCAGGTAATCAAGAAAGCGATTAATCGGCATATTAGTAATTGTGTAGAGCCGATTAAACGTAATGCCATAGCGCTCCAGCAGCTCGCGTTTGAAGTCTTTCTCGATTGCTGATTGCTCTGGAGGCAAGAAAGCGCCAACAGGGTTGTAAACCAGGTTTAGGATAAGTTCGTTTCCTTCCTTGCCATATCCGACATCATTCAACCGTCGCAACGCCGTGACTGACCTATCGAAAACACCTCGACCCCGTTGAGCGTCTGTTTGAGCTGCAAGAAAATACGGTAACGACGAAACTACTTCTACCTGGTGATTACGAAAGAATGCGGGCAAGTCGGTCTGGCCCTGCTCAAACATCACGGTTAGGTTGTGACGAACGATGACGTTAGATCCCAATGCCCGAGACTCTTTCACAAGATAACGAAATGAAGGATTCAATTCCGGAGCGCCCCCAGTAATATCTACTGTAGGGAAACGAAACTTGCGCACTGCCGCGATAATCTGAGCCGCTGTTTCACTGGTCATGATCTCAGTGCGGGTTGGGCCAGCGTCAACGTGGCAGTGTTTGCAGCTCTGATTACAGAGTTTACCGACATTTACCTGCAGCGTATCAATGCAAGGACTCGCTTCGAGCTTTATTCCTCTACTCGTAAGGAGTGCCGCGAACTCATTTCGAGTGCGGTGGCTTGCCGCCGCTTTTGTATCCCCGAACATCTCTCTTCTCATCAACAAAAAAGTACTTGCGTGAACGGGCCAAAGCGGCGGCAGGCCGCCGCACTGCTCCAAAATTACATTGAAACTCTATTAACTGAATGATGGGATTGCAGGCCGTGAATCAGTGAAGCCCCACCTCGAAGCGCCGATGCCATGTGAATTGCTTCTGTCATCTGCTCAAGATTCGAGCCAGCTTCCAAACACGATTGCGAAAAGGCATCAATGCAGTAGGGACATTGCACCGTATGCGCTACCGCCAAACCGATCAGCGCTTTTTCACGTCGCGAAAGGGCTCCTTCCTCCTGACAGGCCTGGTACCATGCCATAAATTTTTCGAACAGGTCCGATCGATATTTACCAATTTCACCAAAACGAGCAAGGTCGTCTTCTTCGTAATAGGACACTGTGGGATACTCCTTCATAAAGGTGTTTAGCGAGTCCAATGACCTCGATACAGTTTACCCAGAGCAACAGGCTTAACCCCAATCCAGTAGAGCACCTGTAAGAACATCCAATGCGCAAAGGTAAAGGCAAATACTCTCCCCTCGAAACGTCGCGCAGAAGTAGTTACGTAGCTCGATAGGTGTACAAACTGCCCTTTGCGGCGCAGACGCCGAACAAGATCAAGGTCTTCAAATATTGGTAGCGCATTGAACCCGCCGGCCTCACGATATGTTTCGGCTCTCACAAAGATCGCCGAATCACCGTAATACAATCTAAGCTTTCGCAGATGCGGGTAAAGCCATGCTAGAAAACGTGCCGAGCTGCTACGTGCAGCAAACTGTAGATTGAAGTTGCCTCCAACCACCGCCCGTTCCTCGAGCGCCCCGACTATTTCTGCAACAGCTACAATATCCGGATGCGTATCGGCATGAAGAAACCAAAATATCGCACCATTAGCCGCTGCAGACCCAGCCTGCATTTGCTGTCCGCGCCCTCGCTCGGAAGTTATTAGATGAACCCCGTAGCTGCGAACAATATCAGCCGTCCCGTCTGTGCTCCCACCGTCAACTACTATGATCTCAATTGGTTCCTCAATCTTCTGTAAGCTATCCAGAGTTGCAGCGATAAAGCGTTCTTCGTTGAAGGTTGGAATGATGATGGAGACCATTGGGGTACTAGTCAGCATGCGTCTCAGCCGAACCTAAAGCGCCGGCAGGCCGGCGCACTCCAAAGGCGGCGCGTTGTTCACCGAACGGAAGCTGCAAAATACTCGACAGCTTTACCTCTTCCGGATCCCTATAAGCGGGAATGCCAATCGTGATTTCACTCTGAGGCACATTCAGACGAAGTGTACCATGCAATCGGTCCCAAATTGTCAGGCCACTGGACCAGTTTGAATTCGTCTCCTCCTCAATCATCGAGTGGTGAATGCCATGCATTCGCGGCGTGACAATTAGATGATTTAGAATTCGTTCTATTCCTAACGGTACATTCACGTTCGAGTGATGAAACATGATCGAAACGAAAAGCAGCATCTGCCATATTGACAGCGAGACTGGCCCAATCCCCAACAGCAAGACCTGCCCGGCCCGCCATGGTATGGACAACAGCAACTCACCGAAATGAAATCTGAGAGCTGTTGATGTATCCAGGTCTAAATCAATGTGATGTACCAGATGAAAGCGCCATAGCAATGGTTGGCGATGCGTCAGCACATGCCACAGGTAGAGAGTGTAATCGAGAAGAACCACGGCTAAAACAACTTCAAGCAATTGCGGCAGCCTAAATATCTTTAGTATCCCCATCCGCCTTTGCTCGACTATTTTTGTTAGCGGTTCAATCAATGGACGTTCAACACCCCGAACTACCAAAGCGGCAAGTGATGCCACCACTAAATTGCGACCCTCGCGCTTCAGCTTTGGTTCCGTTTGTCTTCTCAAGGGTCTGCGCCGCTCCAGCCAAACAAGCACGCTGAAGGCTCCTGTAACCAGAATGGCGCTCAACCAGGAGGGTGGCTTTTGAATGGTCATACCTCCAAATTTTAGGTTTCCTCATTTGCGGCTCGCGACGTAGAATACGTGACGACCTGCTATCCCGACAATAAGCTGCAAGAACCGAAACCCAGGAGGGTCTTGAAAAATGAGCCAAGGTGATTCTGTTAAGAATCAGGAGCGTGCGAGTCTAGCGTTAATTGGTTTTCGTTATGATGAAAACTCCTCCTTTATGAAAGGCGCAGCCGACGCGCCACCCCAGATTCGAGCTGCCTTGCGCTCAGAAGCGTCCAGTCTCTGGAGTGAGTCGGGAGTTGATGTTGGACGGGAGTCACTGTTTTTTGATGCAGGCGACGTTGAACCAGTCCCAGGAACGGAAATGCTGTCTTTGGTAGAGGATTCGATGTTGACGCTGCTGGACGATGGGTTGTCTCCCATCTCTCTTGGAGGGGATCACTCAATTACTTACCCAATAATCAGGGCATTCAAGAAAAAGTTTTCCAAACTTAGCCTGCTTCAATTTGATGCTCATCCGGATCTCTATGATGATTTTAAAAAGAATCGATATTCACACGCGTCACCATTTGCAAGGATCATGGAAGAAGGCCTTGTTGATCGGCTGGTACAGGTTGGTATCCGCTCACTGAATGGACATCAACGAGAGCAGGCAAAGAGGTTTAATGTTGAGATGATCGAGATGAAACACTGGCGTGATGATCTTCAACTGGAGTTTGATTCACCCTTGTATGTCTCGTTTGATATTGATGCGCTCGATCCGGCCTTTGCCCCGGGTGTCTCTCACCGCGAACCCGGGGGATTAACAACGCGTCAGGCGATCGACCTCATCAATAGAATTCGCGGGCGCGTGATCGGCGCTGATATTGTTGAGTTCAATCCTCGAACCGACCCCCTACATATTACTGGCACCGTTTGTGCAAAACTGCTGAAAGAGCTTGCCGCTAAGATGCTG
>CAZNPP010000101.1:0-3717 GCA_964574785.1 uncultured Chloracidobacterium sp.
CATCTCTTCATCGAGAACGAATGTCTCAGCAACCTCTGTGTAAACCCAATCATCAACTGCATCGGCCGTAGCACTCCAGCCGAAGGTGTTGGCGACGTGGCTCTCAATCTCAGCTACCCCCCGGAAACCATGCTTCAGCATTCCCTCGTACCATTTCGGATTTAGCGTCTTGGCTCGAGTTTCAAGGCGAACTGTCTCCTCCAGCGTTCTGATCTTCGGATAGTGTGAGAGCGAATCTGAGAGATAAATTGAAGGGCGCGCCCGTGCACGCCTTTCTACCGCCTTAGAGACACCACCCAAATATTCAAAATAATGGTCGACATCCGTAATCCCGATCTCAAAAGTATCTATGTTCTGGTAGGTGGCTTCGACCCGAGCCAAGGCTCGGTCCATCGCAATTCTTGCTTCACGACCTTCTATCGCCTTCCCCTGACTATCGCGGCCATAAGCAAAACACTTCCTGGTCACAAACAGATCACCAAGTGTTTCGTCGCGATCCCATTGCGAATCCATCACCATGAAGTTAACGTTCGTGCCGTAGTTCCCCGGGGCATTCGAAAAAATCCTAACCGCCGCTTCGTCGAACTCGCACCGGTCGGTTTCAACCTGGCTGAGCACATGGCGCCGGACGAAATTCATTTCTGACGGTTCGTCGAGTTGAGCAACCAAACGAACGGCTTTATCCAGCAATTGCACTGTCGGACTGAATAGATCTCTAAAAATCCCCGAAACTGTCAGCACCACATCGATCCGCGGCCGCTGCAACTCGCTTAACGGGATCGGTTCGACAGCCGTAGCTCGATTAAGTCCGTCGCGAACTGGCCGTACACCAAGTAACCAGAGAGCTTGGGCCACTCCTTCCCCCTGCGTTTTGATGTTATCCAATCCCCAAAGCACCAAGGCAATCGCCTGTGGGTAACGTTCACGTTCGTTGCAATAGCGTTCAAGCAGTTTCTGCGCCACCAACTCGGCACGGGCAACCGCTGTCTGCGACGGAACGTGATAAGGATTGATTGAATAGGTATTGCGACCGGTTGGAAGTATTTGGGGGTTTTGGACGATGTCGGCGCCTGGACCCGGCAGAATGTATTCACCACGCAGCGCCTTCAGCAAAGATTCGTTCTCGGTATTTCTTTCCAGTTGAAGAATAACGCCTTCGAGCAACTCAAATATTGGCCTTGCGGTATCCGGATCGACAGCAGCCCGACTTCGAAGGAGCTCAAGTGCCGCGTCAACACCTTGCTGAAGAAGCTCTTGGATCGCTTCGGCAACAATCGCCTCGACTCGTTCCCTCATTTCGACTTGGTGCTCATCCGTAGCCTTTTTTACGGACGTGTTGCTTGAGAATCCAAGACCCTCAGCTACGAGGTCGGGTAAAGCACGCGCCTTTACCTCGGGTCGATCGAAGCAGGCGATCATTCGTAGCATGTCTGCACGTTCGCCCGGTTCCGATGGCCGACCAAAGACGTGAAGACCCGTCGGGATTAAACGCTGCTCGATTTCGACCAGTTGTTCATAGATCTCGAGCACACGCCGATCTCGTTCTTCCCTTGTGATGTGTTCCTTCGTCATTTCGTGCGGTTGGGTGTGACTTCGTGGATCGCTTTATACCGCGCGGCCAGTCGCTCCGCGAGCTCACGCGCAGCCGCACTCGCGCGGAATCGATTCTGCGTGTCGACAACAACCGAACTAACTCCTGCTTTGACTAGCTCCGCCCCCAGCGACTTGATTTCGTTATCAATAAATTCATGTAGAGGTAGTTCATTGCCACGGCTGCTTGCAGCAACATTAGCGCCTCCATCTGTAAAGAGCAGCATTACGAGCTCGTGATGTTTCATTCGCTCACGTTTTGCCAACTTGAGTACACATGATAATCCCGCAGGGAGAGGCGTGCCCCCGCCAAGCGCAATAGAATCCAGTGCCAGTCGAGCCCGCAAAATGCCACGTGATGGAGGCAAAACCACTTCGGCGCTGCGTCCGCGAAACGTTACGATCGCCACCCTATCACGGTTTATGTATGACTCGCGCAGCAACCCTAGAATGGCTACGCGGGCTTGATTGATGCGATTGATAGCCATGCTTCCAGAGGCATCAATGGCAAATATAAAGAGCGTTCCACTCTTGCGGGCAAACCGCTTGTAGCGCAAAGATTCTTTGTTAATGCCATTATCACGTTTAAGTAAAGCGGCCGCGCGCAACGTTGCATCGACCGCTACTATTGCATTGTTTCCACGAGTTCGCAGCGCCCCAGAATACCTGCCTCGATGACCGTCAAGAATTCCTTTCTTCTTTCCGCGCCGCCCGTGAACTTGCTGTCCCGGCGACTTTGAAACCTCCGACTTCTTTGGAATCTCAAATTGTAGTTCGCTTCTTTCGGATATTGGTGTTAGCAACGCCTGAAACTTTGAGTCTGAGCCAACATCTCCACCGGGGCTCTCCTTTTGGCCGACCACACGCAACACACTACCTCGAGCGCCTTCGTTACGTTCGCCGCTAAACGAGTGTGTTTCTGGCAAGACCTTAGCCAACGTCTCATTGATTCTATTGGTCCCAGGCGTTTCTTCGAGTACATCACGTCTCAGTCGATGACGCACAGCCATCGCCGCGACGGCTCTTACATCCTCAGCATTGACTCTTCTTCGACCTCCAAATGCTGCACGTGCTCGGGCGGCGCGCATGATGGTCAGCTCGCCTCGATGCCCGTCTACATTCAATTCAGAACAGAGTTGAGTAATCTGCCTGAGTAAATCGCGGTTGACTTCTACTTTGGCGATAGCGGCCCGAGCTCGGGTGATCTTTTTGCGGAGCTGTTTCTGATCTGCCGCGAACGTTTTATGAAAGGTCTCCGGGTTACGTTCGAATGCATCCCGTCTTTCGACGATCTCGACCCGCATATCAGGATCAGTTTCAGTTTTCACTTCAACCTGAAGTCCAAAACGATCAACAAGCTGTGGGCGAAGCTCTCCTTCTTCAGGATTGCCCGAACCGATGAGAAGAAAGCTGGCGGGATGCTCGATTGAGATGTTCTCTCGTTCGACTCGATTTATTCCTGTTACAGAAACATCGAGCAAAAGATCCACGAGATGGTCTTCAAGAAGGTTGACTTCGTCGATGTAGAGAAAGCCACGATTTGCGCGCGCGAGCAGACCTGGTTCGAAGGCTTTAACTCCCGTTCCGAGCGCGCGTTCGATATCGATGGCGCCGCAGATGCGATCCTCTGTAGCGCCGAGCGGCAGATCCACTACCGGAATGGTGATGCGCTCTCGCTTCAGCTTTTCACCCGAAGCGACGCGACGTTCACAGTCAGTGCAAAGCCGATTTCTGTTTTGTCTCTGAGTTTTATCTGCTGGATGGCAGTGATACCGGCATCCCTGCACTGCCGTGATCTCCGGCAGCAGATCCGCTAGCGCGCGAACCGCCGTTGACTTTCCCGTGCCACGATGTCCCATGAGGAGCACGCCGCCAATTGAAGGGTCAATGGCGTTAAGGAGGAGTGCAAGCTTCATCTCCTCTTGACCGACAATCGCGCTAAACGGGTAAACGGAAGACATGTGAGCGTTGTTGAGTTTACGTGGACGCAATTTACTTCTATCTCGCTTAGACTCTGTTGTCGAGCTTGCTAATTTGCGGGTCTTCCCTGCTGATAGGCGGATCTTCATAAACTGGATGCTACTGTTTTTATATGAAAAGCCAGCTAGCAGCAAGCACGCAGCGCGT
>CAZNPP010000101.1:3817-7006 GCA_964574785.1 uncultured Chloracidobacterium sp.
AGCACACCGCTATAGTTAGTACGAAATGCCAACGACCAGGATCAAAGCGCCCAGACGGAATCCGAAGAGAACTTCAAAAAATACAAACTGGCCCTTAAAACCTGCTTCAAATTTTCCTGAATGGGTAGTGCCGATGGCTGCGACGCTCACGCAGGAACGCTTTACGGGACCTGATTGGATCTTCGAACGTAAATTTGACGGGATCCGACTCCTCGCATTCAAGAATGGTCCAGAGGTTCGCCTGTTCTCACGCAACCGACTCCCGCAAGACATCCCTGCCGTGGTCCAGGCTATCAACAAACTTCCCGTATATGACCTGATTCTCGATGGCGAGATTACATGGGGTGGCGGAAAGGTTGCCTACAACGTTTTCGATATCATGTGGTTTGATGGGCAGGCAGTGACATCATTGCCACTGGATGAACGCCGTTCATTGTTAAATCAGTTGCACCTGGCTCCTCCGCTTGAGCGGGTGACGTTACTCGACGATCTGCTCCCGTGGGAACGCGCGCAAAGGGAAGGTTGGGAAGGTGTCATCGCAAAACGACGCGATTCAGTCTACGAGCATCGCCGTTCACCGCACTGGCTAAAGATGAAATGCGAACTGGCACAGGAACTGGTTGTCGGCGGCTTCACTGATCCACAGGGAAAGCGCGTCGGTCTCGGAGCGCTGCTTGTTGGCTACTTCCAGAACGAAGACTTCGTTTTCGCAGGAAAAATCGGAACTGGTTTCGACACGAAGCTGCTCCTCGAGCTTCGCGCACACCTGGATAAGCTCGAGATTTCGCAGCCGCCGTTTACCATTGCCTTTGGTCTGCCACGCGTGCGCACCCACTGGGTACGTCCAGAGCTTGTTGTGCAGGTTGGCTTTATTGAATGGACAGTGCACGGCAAGCTGCGTCATCCACGGTTACTTGGTGTGCGCAAAGACAAGCAAGCACGCGAGGTTGTGAAGGAGATTCCTTGATCACTCATCCGGAAAAGGTCCTGTTTCCCGGAGATGGAATAACTAAAGGCGAACTCGCCTCCTACTACGAAGAGATTGCGCCGATAATCCTGCCTCACATACGACGCCGTCCCATTACAATGGAGCGATATCACCGCGGCATAGAGGCGCCGGGATTTTTTCAAAAGGATGTCTCCAAAGGTTTTCCGAAATGGCTGAAGCGGGTCGAGGTTCCAAAACAGGGCGGGACGGTTCACCACGCAATAGTTAATGACACCCGATCACTGCTTTGGATAGCTAACCAGAACAGCATTACTATTCACGTCTGGCCTTCGCGAGCTCCAAACCTGTACCACCCCGATATTTGCGTGTTTGACCTGGATCCATCGAAAGAAGATGAAATTGAAATTTTGTGTGCAGCAGCGATCATGGTTAGAGATTTCCTGCTTGAGTTGGGTCTACCGAGTTGGGTCAAGACATCAGGCTCGAAAGGCTTCCACATCGCTATTCCACTCAATGGGAAATCTGATTTTGGCACAGTTGCACGTTTCGCTCACGGCGTTGGCCAAATTCTCGTCAAGCGCGACCCTGAGAATCTTACATTAGAGTTCAGCAAAGCTGACCGCGGTGGGCGTATTTTGGTCGATACCGGACGCAACGGCTACAGCGCAACTTTCGCGGCAGCATATTCGGTGCGGGCGAAGGCTGGGGCTCCTGTTTCTGCACCTTGCACATGGGAAGAGGTTGAGCGCTGCGAAGTAAGCCCGAAGAGTTTCACGCTAAGAACGATGTTGCAGCGTATCGCAGTAGCTGGTGATCTCTGGTCAGAGATGCTCAGAAGCAGGTGGTCATTAGCGAGACCGTCTGAACGGCTGCGAAAAATTAATAGCACCCTGAAATAATACATCAGCATTGAGAGGTATAATGAGGCCTTGAGTTTCTCAGGCGCGTGAGCATGACAACCGCAACTCCTCTCGGCTATCATCAACCTTCGATTCGTAATTTGAAACCAACAACAGCTCCTCTGTTTTCGCTGTTCCGGCCTCAACCGCCGGGGTAGGATCAAACGTTACATTTATTAGGAGCACCAGCGTTCGTGTTAGAGGTTACAAACCTGGGTTGCATACGGGGCGATCGCCGGCTCTTCCGCGACCTCAATTTCTCCCTCAGTCCAGGATCTTTTCTCCAGATCCAGGGTCCTAACGGAAGTGGGAAGACCAGTTTGCTTCGTATGATCTGTGGTCTGCTTGAGCCGGCTGAAGGTGAAATCAGGTGGCAAGGTGCGAACATTCGCTCGCTCGGTGAGGAATATTACGCAGCTATCACCTACATCGGCCACCGTAACGGAGTTAAGGATGAATTAACAGCAGCGGAGAACCTTCGCGCCTCCAGCGGGCTAGCCGGCATTGACCTTACCAGTGAGGAAGCATTCTTAATCTTACCAAAAGTCGGCTTGAAGGGACGTGAATCACTACCGGCAAGATTGCTATCTCAGGGTCAAAGACGCAGATTGGCGCTTTCGCGGCTCCTGGTTTGCAATACGGTTCTCTGGATCCTCGATGAAGTACTAACATCATTAGATACGAACGCAATAGCACTTATTAAATCCATTGTTGAGAGGCACCTCGAAAACGGCGGTATGGCCATCATCGCCACGCATCAGGAACTTAATCTGTCCGCAGGTTCGTTTCAGCGGCTCGAACTTGCATCGTGAGCGCACAAGCGTCTCTATCGATTTTGCGCTGGTTAGTGTGGCGCGACTTGACGCTCGCCTGGCGACGACGAGCCGACGTGCTATCAACTCTCTTTTTCTTTGTTATTGTGGTCAGCCTCTTCCCACTGGGAATTGGGCCGGAAACCAACTTGCTCCGCACTATCGCACCGGGAGTTGTCTGGGTAGCCGCATTGCTTGCTTCAATGCTTTCACTAGGAAGATTGTTTGCCAACGACTATCAAGACGGAACTCTCGAGCAGATAGTTCTAACCCCGCAGCCACTGTATCTGCTGGTCCTCGGCAAAGTCTTTGCGCTGTGGCTGGTATCAGGGGTACCTCTGGCACTAATAGCACCGCTGCTTGGAGTTCAGTTTGGTTTACCGCAAAATACTCTTCTAATTCTGACAGTCTCCCTGCTGCTCGGCACTCCTGTTCTAAGTTTGATTGGAGCAATAGGCGCGGCGCTGACGCTTGGCTTGCGTGGGGGTGGAGTTCTAGTCTCGATATTGGTCTTGCCCCTGTACATTCC
>CAZNPP010000101.1:7106-12244 GCA_964574785.1 uncultured Chloracidobacterium sp.
CAAGGCGACGCGTATAGAATCATCTTTATCCACGTGCCCGCAGCATGGATGGGGATGTTTCTTTACATTCTAATGGCATTATACGCTGGCATCGGTTGGGCATTTAATGCTCGCCTCTCTTCGATGATGGCATCGTCGCTGGCAATTACTGGAGCGATGTTTACTTTCTTATCGCTCGTAACAGGATCGCTATGGGGTAAACCAACCTGGGGAACTTATTGGGTATGGGATGCGCGGTTAACATCTACTCTGATTCTGATGTTTCTCTACATTGGTTTTATCTCTTTGCAATCAGCAATCGACGACCAAAGGCGAGCAGATCGAGCCGGAGCTGTACTTGCTCTGGTAGGAGTAATTAACGTTCCAATCATCTATTTCTCAGTGCAATGGTGGAATACGCTGCATCAGGGCGCTTCGATTAGGATACTCGAGAAGCCGACGATTGCTCCGCCGATGCTGGCCGCAATGCTCATCATGTTAGCAGCGTGTTGGCTCTATTCCGTGGCAGTTGTTTTGATGCGATTGCGGTGCATTATTCTTGAACGTGAGCAGAACGTGAGACGTGTAGCAGAGGTAGGAGTTTAATAATGAGACTGGCTGAATTCTTCCATATGGGCGGTTACGGCTTCTATGTTTGGGGCTCGTATTTGATTGCGCTCATCGCCATGGGCGGAGAGGTCGTGCTCTTAATGCGTCGTAAACGCTCGCTGCTTGATAGCATGGACCAGGACTCGATCTTTGAGGAGAGTAAGAGAAATGAAAAGACGTCATAAGCGAGTCGCATTCATTCTTGCAGGCTTGTCTGGTCTCGCAATCGCTGCGGCCTTGGTCCTGAATGCTTTCCAGAGCAATCTTGTGTTCTTTTTTAGTCCTTCGCAGGTTATTGCCAAAGAGGCGCCCATAGGACGCACGTTTAGAGTAGGAGGACTGGTTGAGGAAGGGAGTATAAAACGCCAGGGAGATGGACTAACTGTTCAATTCACCATCACCGACACGGCAGAAAGTATACCAGTAATCTACAAAGGGATCCTGCCAGACTTATTTAAGGAAGGAAAAGGCTGTGTGGCTCAAGGCAAGGTCGGTGAGGATGGCGTATTCTACGCAGATCAGGTGCTCGCAAAACACGATGAGAACTATATGCCGCCCGAAGCCGAACATGCTATCGAGCATGCACAAAAGGCTGGTCAGAGCGTTGTTCAATAGTTCTACAATTCTAAAAAATGCTTCCTGAAATCGGACAATTTGCATTGATCATCGCGCTGCTGTTGGCAGTGCTACAAGCTACCCTGCCCATGATCGGAGCCGCGCGCGGCAATCAATCTTTTATGGCCGTAGCTGCACCTGCGGGCCAAGCACAATTTATCTTTGTCGCAATTGCATTCTGCTGTCTCGGCTACCTGTTTATTACAAATGATTTCACGGTATTGAACGTTGCTACAAACTCGAACTCCCGGTTGCCATTGCACTACAGGCTCGCTGCCACCTGGGGGTCACATGAAGGCTCGCTTCTACTTTGGAGTCTAATGTTGGGGCTTTGGACAGTCGCAGTTTCACTTTTCAGCCGGCATCTCCCCAAGGAGATGGTTGCCCGAGTGCTCAGTGTGATGGGCTTCATCAGTATCGGCTTTTTGTTGTTCATGCTGCTCACTTCCAATCCTTTTGCTCGCCTGTTTCCAGCGCCTGTGGACGGTCGCGACCTTAATCCTTTGCTGCAGGATCCGGCGATGGTCGCCCACCCTCCAATGCTCTATATGGGCTACGTAGGCTTCTCGGTGGCTTTTGCTTTTTCGATCGCAGCATTGATCAGCGGACGGCTCGATGCGACCTGGGCGCGTTGGTCACGTCCATGGACCACAGTTGCCTGGGCCTTCCTTACTTTAGGTATCGCGCTCGGGAGCTGGTGGGCTTATTACGAATTGGGCTGGGGCGGCTGGTGGTTCTGGGATCCGGTTGAAAACGCTTCGTTTATGCCATGGTTGGTTGGAACTGCACTTATCCACTCTCTAGCGGTAACTGAAAAGCGCGGGGGCTTTAAGAGCTGGACGGTATTGCTGGCGATCTCGGCCTTCTCATTGAGCTTACTCGGAACGTTTCTTGTGCGCTCAGGAGTACTTACCTCAGTTCACGCCTTTGCCACTGATCCAAAACGCGGAATCTTTATTCTGGCATTTCTTGTGATTGTGATTGGTGGCTCTCTTTTATTGTATGCCTGGAGAGCAAAACAGGTAGGACTGGGAAGTAAGTTCGATATCGTCTCCCGCGAATCCCTGCTACTTTCAAACAACGTGTTGCTCGCCGTAGCTGCAGGCTCCGTTTTATTGGGCACAATCTACCCTTTGATCATTGACGCCTTAGGCTTAGGAAAACTGTCGGTAGGTCCACCATATTTCAACAGCGTCTTTGTACCATTAATGGCGCCGGCAATTTTCTTAATGGGTATTGGGCCAATTGCAAGATGGAAGAAAGCAAGTCTCCCGGATCTTTTTGTTCGTTTGCGGTGGGCTTTTGTTGCCAGTGCGGTCACAGCCCTGGTTCTGCCGCTAACCCTGGGTGGATGGAAACCTTTAGTAAGTCTGGGATTGCTTCTGGCGTTGTGGATTGTGACTACTGCCGCTCTCAATCTCAGAGACCGTATCAGAAGCAGCACTGGCTCTTTTACTGTATTGCAAAAACTTAAAATGCAGAGTCGCAGCTACTATGGCATGCACCTCGCCCATATTGGCGTTGCCGTGTTTATCGTGGGTGTTACGCTAGTAACCGGTTACGAATCGGAGCAGGATGTGCGCATGGAAGTCGGCGAGACAGTTCACATGGGTGGCTACGATTTTCGCTTCGGGGGAGTAACCGATGTACTTGGACCCAACTATCGCGCGGCGCGAGCGGAGATCCAAGTGAGTAAAGATGGTAAAGAGCGGCGCAACATCTATCCTGAAAAACGATCGTACTTTGCCTCTGAGAACGTTATGACTGAGGCTGGGATCGATAGCGGCATTTTTAGAGACCTTTACGTCTCTCTTGGAGAGCCCGTCGGCGGTGGTGCCTGGAGCGTACGTGTTCACTACAAACCTTTCGTTAATTGGATTTGGGGAGGCGCACTTTTGATGGCACTGGGTGGTGGCTTGGCTGTGGCTGATCGTCGCTATGCCATTGCCGCACAGAAGCAACGTCAGGCGATTGAAAAAGGAAAGGCAGAGGCAGTTCCTGCTCTTGCTCCCGCTTCAGTTAAGGAATCATGAGTCGTTATGCAATCCCACTGGGAGTGTTTGTAGTTCTGGTGGCATTCCTGGCTATCGGGCTGGGCCACGATCCGCGCACGGTTCCCTCACCTTTAATCAATAAGCCAGCGCCCGACTTTCAGCTCGTGCAACTTCATGATTCCTCAAAGACTTTCTCTGCTGCAGAGATGCGCGGGAAGGTATGGCTTCTCAACGTATGGGCATCATGGTGCATCTCCTGCCGGCACGAACATCCGGTACTGTTAGCACTTTCTCGTTCGGGCGAGGTACCGATCTACGGTCTTAACTATAAAGACAAGCGCGAAGATGCTCTACGTTGGCTCCAGGAGTTTCGTGATCCCTATGTCCTGAGTGCGGTTGATAGCGATGGTCGCGTAGGTATTGACTATGGCGTCTACGGCGTCCCGGAAACTTACCTAATCGATCGCGACGGGATCATCCGGTTCAAACAAATCGGCCCCGTAACGGATGAAATACTCAGCACAAAGATTCTTCCTATGGTCAGAGAACTGAATAGATGAAACGATTTGCATTACTTCTTTTCTTCTTCTGCCTTGCCGATGCTTCAGCCCCGGCTCAGACAGCTCGGCCAATGGCTGAAGATCCGGCACTTGAAAAGCGTGTAGCGAATCTCTCGAAAGAGATTCGCTGCCTGGTTTGTCAAAACGAAACCCTTGCAGAATCACGAGCTGATCTAGCCGTCGATCTCAGGAATGAGATACGTGAGCAGATGAAGGCGGGAAAAACCGATCAAGAAATAATCGCATTCCTTACTGAACGCTACGGAGACTTTGTGCTATATCGCCCACCGATGAGGCCAACCACGTATCTTCTCTGGTTTGGGCCCTTCGCGCTTTTACTGTTTGGCCTAGGATTTCTTTTCAAATACGTAAAGCAGCGAAAGGAGATCATTGTTGAGGCCCCCCTCTCTGACGAGGAACGTCGTCGCGCCGCGGAGCTACTGAAGCGAGGTTCGGGAAAGGATTTGGCATGATTACCTTCTGGCTGATTTGCGCCATCTTTGTTGCTATAGCTTTGGCATTTGTTCTTCCACCATTGCTGCGGCGCTCTGATGAGCCTGCTAATAAGGGTGATCAGGGATTCCGTGAGGCCAATCTCGCCGTTTATCGCGACCAGCTCTCCGAACTCGAGTCGGACCGGAGCTACGGTATCGTCAGTCAAGAGCAGTATGAGCAAGACCGGGAAGAGATCGAGCGCCGGTTACTTGAAGACTTAGGAAATTTAGATGTGGAGAAGATGGACGCTAAGGCGCCAGTTGGGCTGAGCTGGGTCGTCTATCTGGTTGCGATGGGATTACCGGTGCTTGGCGTAGCTCTTTACCTTTATATCGGCGACCAAAGGGCGTTTTCGGCTCCGCCCACGCCTCAACGAGCCCCTATGAGCCAATCAGATGAGAGTGGTGTTTCGGAAGAGAGCATTGCAGCCAACATTGCAGCACTGCGTGAGAAGCTTCAAACCAATCCCGAAGATGCTCTGGGTTGGACCATGCTCGGACGCTCTTACAGTTTTCTCGAAAGATATTCCGAGGCGAGTGAGGCTTACGAAAAGGCAACGGGCATCGTTAAGGACGATGCTGATCTTTGGGCGGATTTTGCCTTCGCGCAGGCGATGGCTAATAACCGAACGCTGAAAGGTCGACCAACAGAGCTCATCAAAAGAGCGCTCCAGGTGGATGCGGAGAATCCGAAGGCGCTTGAGCTAGCCGGCAGTGCAGCATTTGAAGCCCAGAACTATAAACAAGCAATCACCCATTGGGAGAAACTTCTTAAGAAATTACCTGAGGGGTCGGAAATAGCATCTTCGGTTAACGAAAGGATCAGTCGCGCGCGGGAATTGGGCGGGGCAAACTAATGTCCGACAAACTTCAGTTTGTCGCTCTTG
>CAZNPP010000101.1:12344-15635 GCA_964574785.1 uncultured Chloracidobacterium sp.
GTTTCATCGTCTTTGGAATTAGCGCGAGCTGAGCCGAACAATTTCGAAGCGCAGATGAAAGCGGCTGAACTCTATTACCAGATTCAACGCTATGACGATGCCATCGGTTTTCTGTTAAAGGCAAATCAGATTAAGCCGGATAATTACGAAGCTGTTGTAGCGCTTGGGCGCGTGAATTTAGATGCTGAGAACTATGAGACTGCCGAGAAGTGGTACAAAGCGGCGTTAATGAAAAACCCGAATGACATCGGTGTCATGGCGAGCCTGGCTTTTACAGCATTGCAACGAGGTGATGCGAAGGCGGCTGAGGAAGCTATTGCAAAACTTGAGAAGGCTGATTCCAGTAATGTGGATCTTCCTCAATTTCGCGAACGCCTTAGAGCTTTGAAGAGGTGAATGGTGAATGGTGAAGAAGTCAGGAGTCAGAATTCAGAAGACTGAGGTGATTGGACCAGAAAGTTTCCGACTCCTGGTTCCTATGTTCTGACTTCTGACTTCTGACTTCTCACCACCTTACGGTTCAATCGACATGCGAACGACGTCCGAAAGCATCATTCTTTCGATCTTGCCGTCACGACCGACTACAACGATCTGATTCCTTTCGACCGTTACACGCCGTATGGTACTCATGTAACGCTCAATTCTTACGCCGTCGCGGGTCTCAATTATAAGACGTGGGCCAACGGGGGGTTCTGGATCTGGTTCGGCTACCGGTTGCGGCGTTCTTCCCCGCCTCCCAACACTTCTGCTGGGTGGTTTGGGAGGCTCAGCTTCTGCCTTTGCCGGTTCTTCACCGACCGGTGCTACTTCAATCTCCTCGCCAGGTTTTGGCTCAGCCTTCGCCTCTTCCTTCACTTCCTCGGCAGGTTTTGGATCAGCTTTCGCTTCTTCCTTTACCTCCTCAATTGGTTTTGGATCAGGCTTACTCTCCTCCTTCGGTTCCGCGGCAACAACAACAGGGGCCGCAGACGCAGCAGGAGGGCGTGCGCCACGCCTGCGTGAGGATTGACGTCTTCTCTCAGAAGTAGCAGTGGTAGCTTCCGTTGTTTCGGTTACAGCGTCTGATGGCTTTGTTTCTGGAGTTGGCAAGACCTCTGGTGTTGGTTCTGGAGTTGCTTCGGCTACTTCTGATGGAGGGGGTTCGGGCTCTTCAATTCGGGCGCCAACTGATGAAACACGTCTCACTTTCGGGTCTACAGCCGCTGTCAACGGCTTCTCTTCTGCTAATACCTCGGCTTCCTTTTCGCCTTCGGTAAGCAATGAGCCTCCAGTGACCGGCTCAAAAGTGCCGCCAAATCGGATGTGATAAGTTCCATGGTCATCGTTGGGTGATCGCGCTTGAACCCGAAGAATCAACTCCTCCCGGTTGCGCATGAAAACTGTCTTTGATATTGGAGAAGAACTCTCGGCGTACACAGTGAACTTTAGGAGCGGCCGCAAACTTCCAGCTGTAAAGATATCAATATCACCATTGAGGTTGCTGGTCTCCACAGTAACGATCAGATCGCCAAGTGTGGCCGCAAAGATGTAATAGTGGTTAGTAAGTCGCGAGTCGCCTAGATCTCTCGCCGCAATCGTACCGACCGTCTGATTCGTCCGAACGGGCGAGGGCGCCGTAATGTCTAGTGATTGTGCATTGGCTGTGGCTACGACCGATAACAGTAACAAAAGGATGCGAAGTGCACGACTATTTAATTCAGGAAGGAAGTACATGGAAAAACCCATTAAGGAACAACGGTGCGCTGGTTGATGCTGTAAAAGGATATCAGATTTATCCCTTAAGAGAGAGCTATCAGCGAACCTTCCGATACGAAAATTGTGCATTCTCAGGTGAAACTAAAGTTGCTAGGATAGTCTCCACCATGGTCTGTCCCAGATGTAAGAGTGAACGCATTCAAAGAGGCTACAAAGATACCTTTATTCTTTTCCGAATAGCAGGACACCATCAACTTCTGTGCAACAACTGCGGACTGGAGTTCACGGGATTTGATCCCTTCGGACAGCTAAAGAGGGCGCCAGTTACAAACCAAGACTCCTTTCGAGGACGTCGCCGTGCCCCAAGGTTCAAGGCGCATTTGCCGGTAAACATAACTTTGGCCGAGCGCGAGGTGGATACTGGAAAGCTAATCTTTTCGCAGACTTCGAGGGGACATTGCGAGAGTATCAGTAGGATCGGTCTAGGACTAACATTCGTAGGATCTCGCTTTGCAGCAGAGGAATTTGCTCGAACTGGCCGTCTACTTTTCGTAAGTATAGTTTTGCCTAATGGACCTGTGGATATCCTTGTTACCACGGTCACGCATACTCGACGAGAACCAGAATCAGGACTAGCTGGATGGTATGTTGGTGCGGTTATAACCCAAATGAGCGAAGCTGACCAAACACGGCTCACAACTTACCTCGAGAAGCGGGCAGAAGATGAACCTCTGCTGGAAGTTGAATAATTGTTTGTGCACTACAGATATGCCTTGACATATATATGCTCCCGGTTTAGACTGCGCGGTACAAATACGCATAGGCACATATATAATGGCTGTCAAAAGGAAAGGGCGAACTTATGTCAGAACAACTTGTTGAAGCAGTGAGATCAAGGTATGGGGCAACCGCCATGAGCGGACTATCCAGCGAGCACGATGGTGTTCGAGCCGTGGCCGAGGCTTTTGGGTACTCCCCTGAAGAGTTGTCATCTATTCCCGCTGAAGCCAACCTTGGGCTCTCGTGCGGCAATCCCACGGCAACAGCTAATCTTCGTCCCGGCGAGGTTGTAGTCGATCTTGGCTCAGGGGGTGGTCTGGATGTTTTCCTGGCTGCCCAGAAGGTTGGCCCAACTGGCCGAGTCATTGGTATCGATATGACACCTGAGATGATTGAGTTGGCAAAGCGAAATGCATCCCGACGATTAGCAGAAGGGGCTCCTGACAACGTAGAGTTTCATTTGTCAACAATTGATAAGGTGCCGCTCGAATCTAACTCCGTTGACTGCATTATCAGCAACTGCGTGATCAACCTGGCGCCGGATAAAAACGCAGTGTTTCGTGAAATGGTGCGTGTCCTAAAGCCGGGTGGACGTCTCGCAATTAGTGACATTGCATTGAAACAACCGCTTCCCGCGGAGTTGGGTGAAAACATTCTCGCATATGTAGGCTGCATCGCTGGAGCAATCTCGATTGACGAATATCAAATCGGTCTTCGAGAGGCAGGGTTTTCTCATATTGAGGTGCTGGACAGCAGGGCAGACCTGAATACGTATGCAAAGGTTGAGAACCAATCCGGTTGCTGCTCGCCTCCTGT
>CAZNPP010000102.1:0-15409 GCA_964574785.1 uncultured Chloracidobacterium sp.
GGAGTGCCGCTGGGAGGTACCATTGGCCCAAGATTCTTTTTGACAGGAGCTCCGGCGCCGTCCTCCACAACAAATGCGGCAGGCCAGTTCATTGCCTTTCGCCCCCTACTGAATCTCCAAACAGTGTTTCCTGTCACCGACCGAACTACTTTCAATTCGCTTCGCCTAGACCACGTGATCACACCCAGTCATCAGTTCTCGTTCAGACTGGGCTACAACCCAAGTACCGTTACTGGGATACAGGTAGAGTCGCAAAATCAATCCCTGGGACAGAATGACTTCTCGAGGACGGGAATAACTACCACCAAGGATTACTCGGCTGTTACAACTCTGACGTCTGCCCTCTCTTCTCGAATGGTAAACGAAGCCAGGTACAACTTCGGCGAACGTCGTGCAACTTTCAAATCACAGAATGGTGATGCGGTGGCCCACAACATTTCGGGTACGGCCTTCATTGGGCGAGAGCTGTTCTCTCCTGTGATCCGAACTGAAGTTCGTCATCAGTTTACCAACAGCCTGAACGTTGTGGCCGGAAACCACACGTTCAAGTTTGGGGGAGATATATCGTTCATACGCATACCGGCAGCTACTTTTGAACTGAACTTCGCAGGCCTTTTCAACTTCGGAGGCTTATCAGCGGGCACGTTAAATCCAGCTCTAGGTGTACTAGGAGCCCCGGACCTGACGCCGGTGCAGCAGTATGGATTGGGGTTTCCCACTAACTTCATACAAGGGTTTGGGGATCCGGTAAGCCGCTTTGGGAACAAACCAATTGCCTTCTTTGCGCAAGATTCCTGGAAAATCCGGCCAAACCTAACATTCAATTACGGTGTTCGATATGACGTTGAACTGACTCAACAGATCGCGCCCGTGGGCTTTCGCGATCCGCTCTCAGGGATCACACTTTCTGCAGCAGATATTCTTGCTGCCCAGGATGCAATGAATGTGCAGCAGGGGATCCCTCGGGATAAGAATAATTGGGCTCCTCGAGTCGCTATGGCTTGGGACGTGAGCGGTAATGCTAGAACGGTAGTGCGAGCAGCATATGGGCTCTTCTATGACCACCCACTGCTGGCTGTTGGGTTTAATTCCGACATTGCCGATGCAGTTCAGCAGCAGCAGGGTATCTTCGTTCCCGGGAGCCCGGATCCGACAGCGCTACTCAATGCTGTTCAGATCTTTCAAGGCACCGTATGTTCAAGTGCTGTAAACCCACTGTGCCCTCCCGGATTCAGAACCCCAGGAGTTGCAGCAGGAGCTGAGTACCAGTTCGGGCGGCAGCGTTTTAACGATCAGACCTTTCCAGGTTTTGGACCAGTGCTTCCGTTTACGTTACATGTGAACAAAGATTTTGAGTACGCATACGCTCACCAGGCTAATCTCACATTAGAGCGACAGCTCACCTCGAACATGAGTTTGTCAACTAGTTATTTGTTTGTCGGCTCACGTCACCTAAACCATCCGCTGGATGTCAACGCGCCACGTACAGATCTTCAGATTGCCAACTTTGCCAGGCTTTCTGGTCGCAATCCCGTTACAACAACTGAGGCTGTGGCGTTCTCAATTCCAACCAGTGGTACGCCCTGTCCGTTTGGTGTCCCGCTTCAGTGTTTCACGTTGATGACTCCTACGGGTGCTCCGCCATACCCAAACGCTGGTCAGACCTTCGCTATCATCATTCCGGGAATGATAACTGCGCCTCTTGCGAATTTGGGTAACCGCATCGTCAACGCCGGCATCGCAAACTTCTTCCGACCCAATGCACCTAACTATTTTCTTGCACAAGCATTGTCCGGGGGATTAGTAACACCCGCCGTGTTGAATTCTGCTTTGACAGGCTCACTGCGAACGCCGGGAGTTATAACTCCATTCGGTTCGGTAAATGCCCAAACTTCCGATGGCAATTCGAGCTACAACGCTCTCAATGTTGACTTGCGAAGGCGCTTCGCAAACAACTTGCAGTTCCTGGCCTCCTACACATGGTCACACGCGATTGACGATTCTTCAGATCTGCAGACACTTCTCCTGCCCCAGGATAATCGGAATTTCCGCGCTGAACGTGCCGATTCACTGTTCGACCAGCGCCACCGTTTTGTTTTCAGCGCCGTCATTGCTTCGCCCCCTCAATGGCGATCAGGAGACGGCTTGCAGCGGGTACTAGCTGATTTTTTAGTCGCCCCGATCTTCGAGATCTCATCAGGCCGGCCCTTTAATATCCTTACGAATCAGGACACGAACAACGATCAGTCAAATCAGACAGATCGACCTAACGTGCTTTCTGATGGAACCCTGGTGGTCCCACCGCCTTTTTCAACCGGAAGCCTGGCTCGCAATATGGGTATCACCCATAGTTACGCTTCCCTGGATATGAGAGTCACACGGGCGGTTCGGCTCGGAGAGCGGTGGCGTCTCGACATAATTGCCGAGGGATTCAACCTGTTCAATCGTTTCAACGAGGCCGCTGCTTCGCCATTTATCAATGACGTCAATGCGTTTGGTCAGCGCAAGGGCAATGGTCGGTACTACAGCCGCCCCACTGCTTCGTTTGATCCCCGTCAGTTCCAGTTTGGATTGAAACTGAATTTTTAAGCTGCAGCTCAATGCGGTTAATAGTCCAAAGGGCGCCTCTGTTTGGTGCCCTTATTCTTTGCCGTTACGAAACAGTTCTTGCCATTTATTCGAGTCGCCAAGTTCCGCTCTTGGTACTGTTTCCGAGTTGGGTTACATTTAAACTTATCCCGTGGGGCGAACTTAAGTTCTTGATGTAGCATCCGACGGATGGAATTTTGCAAAGAAGTGAGTTTATCTTCACCTAATCCTCTCCCCTGAGGATCTTTTCCTATGACCAACAGATTTTCCCTCTTCTATCGTCTGTTCACGTTGAGTGCCGGAATTCTCGTTTTCACAGCACATATTGATGCGCAGTCAAGTCGACCAAGGCGCGTCCAGCAGAGTAAACCCCCTGCCGAAGAGCCGCTACTGCGTCCAGAACCAAAGCCAAGTCCAACCGCGAAGGCCAACTCTGATGGGCCGCTTTTAGACGTGCAACCAGTGAAACCTGTAGTCAATCCAGTAGGGACCGGAGATACTTCCCGGGCTTTTGAATTGCTACAGCAAAAACAGTTTGCTGCGGCCGCCAAAGAGGCAAGAGAAGTCGCCGCCAGATTTCCGAATGACCCAGAAGCTTGGAAAATAGCTGGCTTTGCAGAGTTTAATTTGAAACAGTACAAGCAGGCCTCCCAGGATTTACAGAAGGCTGTGGATCTGCAGAAATCAGCTAAGCAGGAGGATCCTCATACTACCGAGGCTCTTGCGCAAGCATACGTTCTTTCAGAGGACTTCGAGCGAGCGTTGCCATTGCTAGTGGCAGCCACGACCCGAGCTAACGCTAAACCTGACACACTTATGCTCTACTATCGCGGTCTTGCTGAATACAGAACTGGCAAGTTGGTAGATGCTGAGCGCACCCTGAATTCGGTCGTGAAGCTTAATCCCAAGGATGCTCTATCACTCT
The DNA here is from genome assembly GCA_964574785.1 of uncultured Chloracidobacterium sp. Taxonomy (GTDB): domain Bacteria; phylum Acidobacteriota; class Blastocatellia; order Pyrinomonadales; family Pyrinomonadaceae; genus PSRF01. Next base: position 3,515 of record CAZNPP010000102.1, read on the forward strand.
TTTATCTGGGCCAAATTGCTCTAAATAAAAACGACTTGGACGGCGCGATCGCTGCACTAAATAGAGCAACTCTGAGCGATAGCCGGCTCGCGCCAGCTTGGACTCTGTTGACTTCTGCCTATCTTCGTCGGGCGGCGTCGGCTACCGATGAAACTGGGGCTGACGCCGATTATCTTAATGCGGTCCGTGCAGGCGAGGGATTGATTAAGGTCCGTACAGACGCTGAAGCGATCACTCTGTTTGGCCAGGCACTGATCGGCTCAGCTCAATATGCCCGTGCGGCCGCCGCACTAGAGCGTGCGGTAAAAGGAGCAGATGCGACAGGAGTGACGTTTTATCTCTTAGGAGTTGCTCATTCCCGTGCCAAGAACATGCCGAAAGCAATTGCCGCTTTGGAAACAGCGGCTGCTAAGTCCCCTCAGGATGTAAACATATATCGAGAACTCGGCTATGCTTACGAAGTCACAAAGCAATATTCGAAGGCATTAGGAGCCTATCAGCAAGGAATAAAGCTCGTGCCGCAGGATGCCGACTTCCAACAATCAATTGAGCGCGTAACGCCATTTGCTAAGTAGCACCGCGCGCCGGTCTGGACCAGAACATTATGGAGAACGGGGCTGCAACAACTGCTCGCGCTTTCGCAACTTTCTCGCTGGTCCCATACCTCGGCATTCTGTTTTGCCCAGGCGCGTTACTGATGGGAAGTGTGGGTTTGATTCGATCGTATAAACTACCAGGAATGGATGGCCGACGTACCTCCTATTTGAGCTTAGGGGTAGGTTCCGGTGTATTGTGCATTCAGGTTTTCCTTTGGTGGATCCTTTATAGGGTCCCAGAATGGGCGCAAGCTCAGAGTTTCTAAGATTAAGTGCTCGCTAGTTAGGAGTGTTATATGAGGTTCAGCGCGATATTGCTTTTGATTGGTGCTTTGGCAATTAGCGGATTTGCTCAGAGGCCGAGAACTATTGAGCCCGACGACGAAAAGAAAGAGCCCGTAAGCAACGTGCCGGCGGCGCCAAAGACTTTCAAGGCTCGCTATGAAGGCGGAGTGGTTGGGTATTCGAAGAAACAGGACGGTACCCTGACCTTTGATGATGAGAATCGGCGCCTGCTTTTCCGTAACAAGGAAAACAAAGAAGTGCTTTTCATTCCTTACGAGGCAGTTTCAGCAGCATATCCGGATACCCAATCGCGTCGTCCGACGGCGGCAACAGTAATTGGCAGTGTACCGGCGCCCTATGGTCTCAACATTCCCGCTTGGTTTGTTAAGAAGAAGTATCGCTACCTAACACTCCATTTTCAGGATCCTGACACAAACGTCTCGGGGTTAACGAGTTTCAAAGTCGAGAACAAAGAGATACTTGCTTCGGTATTAAATTCACTTGCAGACAAGTCGGGCCTAACACGCCGCGGCGAGGGCTACATCAGGAAGACCGCCTCAACACGGTCAACTCCTTAGCGCTTCAAGTAGAAAGACAGAATACAAAGCTTTTCACCATCTCAGAGGATGGAGTCTATTAGTTTAGCTTTTGGCTTGTATTCGCGAAATTTGCGCTTCACCTGAACTGACGGACCGAAGTTTAATAATAGTCCACTATCTACTCTCGTCGCGGTGAGATAATTGACGAGCTTAACTTCATGCTCCTTCGTAAGGGCTTGAATGGCTTTCAATTCAATGATTACGCGTCCCTCGACCCACAAATCAGCGTAGAAGCTACCAACAACTTGTCCTTCATATCTGACGTCGATAGGCTCCTGCTGCTTGACATTTAGTCGCTGCTTTTCAAGTTCGATTCGGAGTGAGTTCTCGTAGACCTTTTCGATAAAGCCGGGGCCAAGTGCGTTATGAACTTTGTAAGCAGAACCTATGATGATTCTGGTGAGGTCATCATCCGTCATTGCATCCTCCGTGAGAAGTGAGTTAGACAAGATTGACAGAATTTACAAGATACAATGCATCCTAACACTATCGTAATTTGAAAACTATTTTTTGCCAGCGCTCTCTAATTTTGTAAATCTTGTTAATCATGTCGAGGTGTTTGGATCTGGTAAATCTCTCCACCGGAGGCGACGAATTCTTGCGCTTTCTCTTTCAAACCAACATCTAGCGCCGACTGCTCGTCTATCTGCTTTTGGGCCGCATAGTCGCGCACGTCCTGCGTGATCTTCATCGAGCAGAAGTGTGGTCCACACATAGAGCAGAAGTGAGCCAGCTTTGCACCCTCCTGCGGCAGCGTCTCATCGTGATACTCGCGCGCGAGTTCAGGATCGAGAGAGAGGTTAAACTGATCCTCCCAGCGAAATTCGAACCGAGCCTTTGAAAGTACATTGTCCCGCAACTGTGCGGCTGGGTGCCCTTTAGCCAGATCCGCAGCATGCGCGGCTATCTTGTACGCAATAACCCCATCTTTCACATCTTTCTTGTTCGGCAAGCCAAGATGCTCTTTTGGCGTTACATAACAGAGCATGGCTGTTCCGAACCAGCCGATCATCGCGGCGCCGATCGCTGAAGTAATGTGATCGTAACCAGGTGCAATGTCGGTTGTAAGAGGGCCCAACGTATAGAACGGAGCCTCATGACAAACCTCGAGCTGTCTATCCATATTCTCCTTGATCAAGTGCATAGGCACATGCCCTGGGCCTTCAATCATTACCTGGCAGTCATACTCCCAGGCAATCTTTGTCAACTCACCAAGCGTCTCAAGCTCTGCAAATTGGGCTTCGTCATTGGCGTCAGCTATCGATCCGGGCCGCAATCCGTCTCCCAGAGAGAATGAGACATCGTAGGTCGCCATGATTTCGCAAATCTCACGAAAATGCGTGTAGAGAAAACTCTCCTCGTGATGGGCCAGACACCATTTAGCCATAATCGAGCCACCACGACTCACAATTCCCGTAGTCCGCTTGGCAGTCAGCGGAATATAAGGAAGGCGTACTCCCGCATGGATAGTGTAGTAGTCAACTCCCTGCTCAGCCTGCTCGATCAGGGTGTCACGAAAGATCTCCCACGTAAGCTCTTCCGCTTTTCCACCTACCTTCTCAAGCGCCTGATAGATAGGCACCGTCCCAATCGGCACCGGTGAATTGCGAATGATCCATTCGCGCGTAGCGTGAATGTTCTTTCCGGTTGAAAGATCCATCACTGTGTCAGAGCCACATTTGATAGCCCAGCGCATCTTTTCGACTTCCTCATCAATCGAGGACACTACGGCTGAGTTGCCAATGTTGGCATTGATCTTCACAAGAAAGTTCCGGCCAATAATCATCGGCTCGGACTCTGGATGGTTAATGTTGACCGGAATAATGGCCCGGCCGCGCGCGACTTCGTCCCGAACAAATTTGGGAGTTACGTATCTTGGAATAGCAGCGCCAAATGCTTCTCCGGAGTGCTGATGATTGACAGAATCGCGCTCCCTAGCTCCGGCTGCTGCAAACGCCTCTTCACGGCCCATATTTTCACGAATCGCAATGAACTCCATTTCTGGTGTGACAATGCCGCGCCGCGCGTAATGCATCTGTGTGACCTTCATGCCGGACTTAGCTCTAAGCGGCCTACGCTTGAGACCGGGAAAATGTTCCAGCCTTCCTTTGGACCTATGACGTGCCTGAATAACCGCATCCATCGTGAGGTAACCGTCATCTATTGGCTTCAACTCGCGCCCTGCATATTCTTCTACATCTCCGCGCGAACGGATCCATTCCAGACGAACTGCAGGTAAACCCTCCTCAGGTTTACAGCGCATTAATGGATCGCCCCAAGGTCCACTGGTTTCGTAGACGCGAAGAGCGGGATTCTCTTCAAGAGACCCATCAGAATTCCGCGTGGGATTTTGCAGAATCTCACGAAATGGAACTCGTATACCTGCGGTGTTGCCCTCAATGTAGACTCGGCGCGAGTTTGGAACCTCTTCCTTTTTGATAATTGTGCTCATGGTGCCTCTTTTTGGAGTGCGGCGCCCGCCGCCGCTTTCAAAGTGCCGTCAGGCCAGCGCTGCCAAAAGAAAAACCGCTCTTCCCAAATCGAAGGGCAGGAGCGGTTTTTGAAAAACTGTTTCTCCCTTCGACGGTCTTAACCGTATCAGGTTCAAGGGGTCTCACACCACGTGACTCTCAGCCGGCAATCTTCTCCAGCTCCCCCGAAACTTTTATTTGTCAATCATAAGTTTAACTCCGAAAGGGTAAACACAAAAGCCAGCGGCCTAATCCTTCGGAAAAAGATCTGCCACCATCATTCGCCATCCAGGTACCGCGGGTTCAGCTTCGGCCACTTCGTCGCGTCTATAAGTTGACGGGTTACTCGGCTCAGACGCTCGGTAAACTTTGATAACGTCGTCACTGAGTAGGTCCACGTCCCAGACTACGAGAGTTCCGCCAGAGAAATAGTCGGCGCGTTTTTGAGCCATTTCTTCCTCGGCGCGTGGCCCATAATCTAATTCGCTCCTGACCTCAACTGCGAACAGAGGAGCCCCGCGGAAGAACTTCATCGTTACCTCGCCTACATAGAATGCAGCGTCAGGACTGAATGATTTACGATTCGGCAGATTCACGAGAAACGCAGCATTATCGCCTACGGCGTGTCCTCGCTTAGTTGTTTTCGCGTATTCACGCAGCGAGAGGGTGATCTCGATCGCTGCGTAGTTGGGCAAACCTCCTGTGGGTGACATTTGCACAATCTCTCCATTGACAAGTTCTGCCTTGCCATCGATTTTATAAAGGTCTTCGATTGTTGCTTCGACTTTAGTGCTCATTTGCGAAGATTTTATGCGTCTGGAAAAAGGTCATCTACCGGCATTCGCCATCCAGGTAGAGCGGTTTCAGCTTCGGCCACTTCTCCTCGTCTATAGATTGTCGGAATATTCTGCTCAGACACTCGATACACCTTAATGACATCATTACTCAGCAGGTCCACGTCCCAGACTACGAGAGTTCCGGCCGCGAAATAGTCAGCCCGTTTTTCGGCAAGGTATCGTTCCATACCTGGCCCATAGTCACTTTCACTGCGAACTTCCGCCGCAAAGACGGGAGCCCCCTGGAAGAACTTCATTCCACTCAAACTGCCAGCATAGAAAGCCGCGTCCGGGCTGAAACTTTTGCGATGTGGCAGGTTTACGATGAACGCAGCATTATCGCCGATTGCGTAACCTGACTTTGTATCTTTCTCGTGTTTGCGCAACGAGTAGGTGATCTCTCGTGCGGCATAGTGAGGCAATTGTCCGGTGGGTGACATTCGCACAATCTCTCCATTGACAAGTTCCGCCTTGCCATCAATCTTATCGAGGTCTTCGATTGTAGCTTCGACTTTAGCGCTCATTTGTATGCTTTAATTACTGAACTCGATTCTACTCCTTTACGTGGGAGGCGCAAACCGATCTGACTTATACAACTTATACAAGGATCGATTTTGGTCTGTACCGTCCATCGTGGTACAGCTTCTCCAGCTAACGCTGCCGTACCCGACTTTGTGATGTCGCTCATAACCAGCCTTCTCCTTCTTCTCGTCACAGCGCGACTTCTTGGAGAACTCCTCCGCAAGCTCCGCCAACCTGCGATCATCGGTGAGATCGTTGCAGGATTCCTTTGGGGCCCGGTCATCTTCAACGTTATCGAGCCAACACCGGCGCTCTCCGGAATTGCTGAGGTTGCCGTCTTCTTAATCGTTCTCTCGGCCGGACTCGAGATGGATTTTGAAAAGGTCTCCTCCGTAATCAAGGGAAAGGGTCTCATAGTTGCACTCGCCGCCTTTACGCTGCCGCTGTTTACAGGACTAGCCATCGGATGGTTTTACGAACTGGACTTGATGAGGACCATCTTCCTTGGACTCTGTATTTCGATTACAGCCCTGCCAGTCACTATCCGTATTCTCGCAAGCTTTAATGCTTTGGATTCAACTATTGCTCAATATTCAATAGCAGCAGCAATCATCAATGATGTACTTGCCCTTCTTGTACTCGGAGTCATTCTTAATCTGCCCGGGGAAAAAACTCTGCCTGCAATTCTGCTCTCAGTCGGTACTACCAGTGGCAAACTAATCCTACTGGTTGCTCTGATTATTGCTGCAAGTAGAGCTATTTCCCGGCTCAAATCACTGGGTCTACCGGTTGACAAGGTTCCCGAAAAAGTAACAGAACTCTTCGGAAATGAGGCGGTCTTTGGGATGGTGGTCTTGTTTACTCTCGCATTTGGAGCCATTTCTGATCTCCTGGGATTCCATTTTGTCATTGGCGCGTTCTTTGCCGGACTTCTGATTGACAAGGAGTTCTTTTCGAGCCCTCGATTTAGCGAACTCGAAAGAACGATGCGGTCTATTACAGGCGGTTTTCTTGCACCAATATTCTTTGCTTATTTAGGCCTTGAGTTTGCTATCCGAGAAATGAGATCAATCGACTTTGTAGCCGCTGTGTTGGTGGGATCTATATTCTCAAAGATCTTTGCGGGCTGGTCTTCGGCTCGACTCATTGGTCTGTCGCAGAGAGATGCTGTTGGCATAGGGGTAATTCTCAATGGACGAGGTGTGATGGAACTGGTCATTGCTAGTATTGCCTTTCAAAGAGGGTTTATTGGCCAGGGACTTTTCTCGACGCTGGTGTTGATGGGAGTGGTGACAACGGCGCTAACACCGCTGCTGTTCAAGAGAGTGTTACGAGAAGAACGGCCCTAAGCCTGACCGACAAACTTCAGTTTGTCCCAGGCGAGCATTGACTGCTTGGAGGAACCAGCTTAGTGGCACTGCGACAAACTGATGAAGTTTGCCGGACGTAGTGGCGTGTCATGAGGTTAGATGGTTATAATCCTACTGCTATCCCCACACAATAAGTTTTTCCGGAGATAAATCTTGATGCTTATCCGACGTTATGTTTCTGTGTCTCTTGTCCTGCTCTTAATTTTCCTTCCTCTCCTCGCCCAAAGTACTGCTACCACTTCTGATATCCAGGCTCGAATTGGAAGCGAAGGCACTGAGCGGTCGCAAATAATGAAGGTGATGCATATGTTAACAGATATCTATGGCCCAAGGCTTACAGGTTCGCCAAACCATCATCAGGCGGCAGCGTGGACCATCAAGCAGATGCAGGAATGGGGAATGCAGAATGGCCGTCTTGAACCATGGAACTTTGGGCATCCCGGATGGCTAAATGAGCGTTTGTCAGCTCATATCATTTCTCCCGTAAAGGATTCACTAGTTTGCGAAGTTCTCGCATGGACCCCTGGCACCGAGGGAACAGTTACGGCACGAGCCTATCAATTGTTAGTTCCCGAGCGACCAACAAAGGAGGAACTAGATGCTTTCTTTGCACAGGAGAAGGCAAAGGTGCGTGGAAACATTGTCCTAGTCGGAAGGCATCAGGTCGTGCCAGTGAACTTGAATCCACCCCCCAAGAGACTTGATGATCAGGTATTGCAACGGAGATTAGATCCTGAAGCTAGACCTTCGCCACGACCATCGCCAACTCCAAGACCAGGACAGGTACCACCCCAACAGTTAGGTGAACAGATCGATAAGTTTCTCAAAGATAGTGGCGGTCTAGTGCGAGTAAACGACGCAGCACGTCCGCACGGACAGATTCGCGCTTTCCATAACCGAACTTTTGACGTCAACAGGGTGATTCCGACTGTAATCATGCGCAATGAAGATTATGGGCGCATCTCGCGAATACTTGGCAATGGCTCGGAAGTCGTGCTCGAATTCAATATAGTCAATCGTATCTACCCCGAAGGGAAAACTTCCTACAACGCCATAGCGGAAATTCGCGGTGGAGACAAAGCTGACGAGGTAATCATGCTTGGCGGACATCTTGATTCCTGGCATGCGGCCACGGGAGCGACTGATAACGCGATCGGCTGCGCGATCATGATGGAGGCCGCTCGGATAATAACAACGCTTCGAGTTACACCCCGGCGAACGATCAGAGTGGCTTTATGGAGCGGTGAGGAACAAGGATTGTTAGGTTCACAAGCATATGTTAGGGAGCATTTTGGAACATTTGAAAATCCAAAACCAGGTTACAAAAAGTTCGGAGCATATCTAAATATAGATTCCGGCACCGGTCGGCTCCGCGGAGCAACAGTGTTTGGACCACCAGAGACAGCTATGATACTGCGAGAGATATTGGCGCCATTTAAGGATGATGGACTTGCCGGCGTTGTAGCTACCAGGAGCCGGAATCTTGGCGGCACCGACAGCACTTCGTTTAATCAGGCAGGGTTACCAGGTATAAATTTCATCCAGGACCCGATTGAGTATGGATCATACACATGGCATACAAATCTGGACAGTTATGAACGGATACTTGAAGAAGACGTAAAGAAAGCAGCGATTGTCGTAGCAACTGCAGTTTTTGAATTAGCCATGCGAGATGAACTTTTGCCGCGGTTCACGAAAGATAAGATGCCTCCACCTCCTCCACAGAGACCAGCCGAACGTCGTGAACAAGTTCAGACGGAGACTCAGCGGTGACACGGTAGCTCAACGCTGTCAAAACGTTCTTAGTCGCGCATCGATTTTCTCAGCGTCAGCAGCTCGACCCGCGTCCCGCAACATGTTGGCATAGTTCTGCAGCACAGCACCAAGCTCCGGCGCATCTGCCCCATGAGCTTTTTCAAGTATGCTTAAAGCCCGCTTGAAGTTCTCTTCCGCAGCCTCAAACCTCTTTTGTTTACTATAGATCATGCCTAGATCTGAGAGTCTATGACCGACAACTCTTAATATCATGAGAAACCTCGCTACTTAAACTGGTGGCAGCAGGTCGCTAATCGGGATCGAGACGTCAGGAAATGCTATCAGAGTAAAGTTTTCATTTGAGTCGTAGCTGCGTCTAATGCGGTAACCCGTAGGGCCGGGCTCGCTAAATTCCTCCAACTCACCTGGCCGAGTGTTCAAGACTAGATACTGAATGATGCCCGCCTGCGCGTACAAGCGAGATTTGCGATGACTCTCGAAGTTGAGAGACGTCTCCGCTATCTCGAGGATTAAGAAAATGTCTTCCGGCCCGGGATGTTTGGTTTCATATTTTTCAAGTGGTGTGGCGAAAAGAACCAACTCGGGCTCCAATTCCACTTTATTATTAAGTCGCACAGTGTCTTGGGTCATTATGAGAGCGCAATCTCCTATTCTCTTTCGAAAGCAGGTATCAGCGCGGCGTACGGCGTTTGAATGTCTTGGACTTTTCGGACTCATAGTGAGAATGACTCCTTCGACCAGTTCTACTGCCTCGTCTTCGCTGATAATGCCTGCGAAAGTGAGGTTCTCATATTCATCGGCGGTGAACAGTCTTAATTGTGGTGGGTATTTTTGAAGAATCCGTCCTTCAACGAGTTCCAAATGTTCATCCGACTGGAGAATTCCCGCTTTCGCCATCTGGTAATACTCTTTGACGTTGAAGAGTCGGGGTTGAGGTTCAGCGGAATCGGTTGCAGTGGACATGTTTGATTAACTTTCAGTTGGCAACAACTCACTAACGTTAATGAGAATGTCGGGAAAAGCAACGAGGCTTAGACTGTCATTCACGCCGTAAGTCTGTTTGTTTTGATAACCATCAGCCGAAGGCTGGCGATGATCTACTAATTCGTTATTCACAAGATTTAGAACACAATATTGAGGAATACCAACACTCGCATAAAGCCGGTTCTTGATTCCAAGATCATACTCCAGACTTGTAGAGGCGACTTCAATTACAAGCAAGATCTCGTCTGGGATTGGATGATGATCAAAATATCTTTCTTCTCGGGGCAAGACCAACACCAGATCGGGTTGAGGTTCTGAAAGCTGTCCAAGGTCAATCGGGTTCTGATTACGAACAAACGCCCGATTACTAATAAGCTGGCCCAAATATTTAGCTGCCTTATCATTACACGCAGCATACTTGATTCCCTTAGGACTCATGGTGAGGATCGTCCCTTCTATTAATTCAAGGCGTTCTTCTACGCCGAAAATGCCAGCGTCCGCCATTCTGTAGTACTCGGTGACTGTGAAAAGACGTGGTGATTGCTCTTTGGTTGAGTCTATTTCAGGATGAGGTTCGATGAGGATGGACATATTCAAGTTCCCTGAAACCTAGCCACCGATAAAACTCATTGTTCTTGAGGGAGTGACAAAAGTTGGCTCGTTGATGTAGTGGCGCGGCTCTTTCTTCATCACAACCGACTCAATGAATGCGACGATCTCTGAGCGCGAAGCCCCGCTTCGAACCAAGTCTCGAAGTGAATGCTCGACAGTAGAGAATAGACATGTACGAATCTGGCCATCGGCAGTAAGACGAATCCTTGAGCAGGCGCCGCAAAAGGGTTCAGTAACCGGTGCAATAATTCCAATCTCACCGGGAGCTCCATCTGCAAACCGATACCGGGTAGAGGTTTCTGAGCCACGCTCTACATTAAGCGAGGCGAGAGGGAATCTTTCGTGTATGCGTTCACGTATTTCGCGGCCCGACACCACATCTTCTCGTCTCCAATCATGTCCTGAATCCAATGGCATGAATTCGATGAACCGCATCTTCACGGCGTGGTCGCGTGCAAAGGCCGCGAAATCAACTACCTCATCTTCGTTGTGCCCACGTACGATTACAGCATTGATCTTTATTGGCTCGAGTTCGGCCTGTTTGGCTGCATCGATTCCACTGAGTACTCGGTCGAGGACATCTACACCGGTCATCTGTTTGAAAACATTTCGCTTCAGGCTATCGAGACTGATTGTTATGCGATCGAGCCCGGCATCTTTCAGACCTTTGGCCCGATCGGGCAGAAAGTAGCCATTTGTTGTTAAGGCAAGGTCCTTAAGTCCACTCTCCTTGAGTGTTGAGAGTTTGCGGATGATGGTTTCGATATCGCGGCGCATCATTGGCTCGCCGCCAGTAAGTCTAATCTTTTCGATTCCTAACGATACGAAAATCTGTGATACATACTCGATCTCTTCATAGGAGAGCATTTGCTCCTTTGGAGCGATTGGAGGTTCGCCGTGCGGCAGGCAATAAAAGCAACGAAAGTTACACCGGTCGGTTAGCGACACGCGGAGATCACGTATCGCTCTACCATAGGAATCCTTTAATAAACCGGAAGTCATAGTTCTGCTTGGTTCAAGGCTAATGATACCCCGCGCCAGAGTTACATTCCAATCGTGAATCGTGAATGGTGAATAGTGAGTGGTGAATAATGAATTTGGAGTCGGGATCGTGACGCATTGTGGCATCGACGACGATTTACGATTCACGATTCACGATCCATCTTCACCATTCACGGCGTAATCTGCGGATACTATTCAAACTGGCGCTTGAAGCTTTCGAATTCACGCCGCAGGACTTCGATCTCGGCTCGCAAAGCTTCAATTTGCTGTGAAAGCTCCGTGAAATTATGTGTTGAGGCGCTGGTTCTTCTTTTCTCTGGCTCACGGTGGGCAACCTGCTCGAGGTTGGTTTCACCGCTCAGCAAATGTGCATAACGAGCCTCCTTCTGCCCAGGTTGACGGGGCAGTTTCAGCACGAGCGCTTCCGACTCTCTGGTTTCCAGAGCATTCAAAGTTTGTTCTACTTCATCCAGTCCAGTGAACTCGTGCAATCTCGAAGCCCGTTCTCGCAACTCACCGGTTGTTTGTGGACCCCTTAACATAAGCACACAAAGGAGTGCGAGCTCCGCACTATTCAGGTGTAACACTTCAGGCGCGACATGTTTGTACTTAGGCACTCGGCTGGTGCTGCCATAAAAAACATAGGCAAGATTCTTCTCGCGCAAGCTGTCGAGCGCTTGGGCCACTTCACTTTCCGCATATGAAGTAACTGGATTGCGGTTGTTCTTCTGATTGCAAGCGAGCGTAAGAGAGTTAAGCGTTAGGGGATAGTACTCAGGCGTAGTCACCTGCTTTTCAATTAGAGACCCCAGTATCCTTACTTCGATGTCGTTAAGTTCGGT
>CAZNPP010000103.1:0-15382 GCA_964574785.1 uncultured Chloracidobacterium sp.
CCGACTATACTGGCCCCCCACATTTCTGGCTTCGCGTCGGTCACTTCAGACATCAAGTCAACGACGATCTGGCAATCTGCTCGCCGCTTCTCGTCCGTAATTGTTCTAAGGAACGCAGCCACGCTGTCTTTGGTTGGTTTTGTCTTTGCTTCGGCCATCCATGGTTCTCCGGACTAGAATTACTATCGGTCTTCGGTCTTTGGCCATTGTCTTTAGTCTTTGGCCTCTTTTTTGGTGGCCTATGATCTTTAGTTTTGGTCAAATTCGTGCTCATGGAAATATTTATCTTCAGAGATTACCAAGACCCAAAACCTAAAACTCAAGATCCGAGGCCAAAGACCCAAGCCCAAAGGCCAAAAACCAAAAGCCTATAAGCTCTCAGCAAACTCCCGGAGACGCCCATTAAACTCTTCTGGATCATTCCAACAGGGCGCATGGCCAACATTCGGCATCATGTGAATCTGAGCGTCTTTCAGCCCAATCTTATGTTGCTCCACAACCGCTGGCTTGACGATCGCATCGTCAGTGCCATGCGTGATCAGAACAGGTTTGCGGATCTTCGGTAGAAGATCATCATTATCAAAAGCGCGAGAGAATAACGCCTGCCGCACATAGGGTGGAACAGACACGTTGTAGCCAAGCATCGTGTAAAAGTCTGTGTCTGAGAGCTCCCGAGCGTACGCCATGTGTAGAAGTGATTTAATACTGCGCACGCTTTCTTCCACATCACTTGAAAAGAAGCCTGGAACGATGCTGAGAAACTCAGGTGTAAGTGCTGACATGGCGTCATCGCTGCCCAGCTTTGTTATGCCAGAGACAAAATTAATACCGCCAATGCGAGCCTCACCATAGTGTCGTATGTAGTCCAGAATAACGAGCGGACCATACGACCACCCGGAAAGAATTGGAAGATCTAAACTTAGTAATTGGATGATGGCGTTAACGTCGTCTGCCCATAAGCTCGAATCAGCATACCCTTCGACAGGTTTATCAGAAAGCCCATGGCCTCGCATATCCATCGCGACAAGTCTGTAGTCGCTTGCTAACTCAGAGTTAATCTGATGGCTCCAAGTAAGCCAAGACTGAGAAAAGCCGTGGATGAAAAGAATTGGACGTCCTTTCGGGTTACCGGCTTCCACCACGTGGAGTTGGATGCCTCCACCTCCTTTGATCTTGTGACTCCTCATAGTGTCTTCCTCCTTTGCATATGATTAACCCATTCAGGCCTTACTCGTAGCTCAAGGCTTCTACAGCGTCCTGGCGCGCTGCACGCAGCGCTGGATAAAGAGCGCCAATGCTGCCGCCGACCAAGCCCACCAGAAACGCAACGCCTACCCACTGAGGTTCAATTTCAATTGTAAGATTTGTGAGGCGCATTACCGCAAATCGGGCCGCGTACGTCAACACCACACCTACTATTACGCCGAGAACACTTACTAGAATGGCTTCCTTTTCAATGATCCAGGCAATGGCGGTCTTCGACATGCCGAGGGCTTTTAAAATTCCGATTTGACGAGTTCTTTCTGTAACTGTTGTGTACATAGCCAGAAGAATAACCAACGTGCTGATCGCCGCGGCGATGCCAACTACCACTCTGAGAAATACGTTCAGCGCCGGTATGCCAGAAGCATATATTTCTGGCAGATCCCTTGTAAGGATGATCTGATCATCCGGAAAGCGCTCCTGAATGCGCGCCGCCACCTGCTCCTGCTGGGCCGGATCTTCACAAGCGACAAGCACTGCGGAAGCTCGCCCTTCAGCACCTTCCTGCTCCTGCATTGCAGATAGAGGAATCTTAATCCTTCCCCCCCCAGGCGGTTCGTAAACACCAACAATTGTGAATGGACGTTCGAACAGAACGACTGTTGTGCCAACTCGCGCTTGTCGCTGTTCCTGCCAAACAGGATCAATGATTGCCTGGTCTCCAGCAGTTAACCTAGAGCCTTCCCGCATAGAGAGGCGTGCCAGTTGCGAGTATTCTGAAAACTCAATTCCATCTATCAAACGCGACCCGAAACCTGTGTCGCTGCGGTCAAGCACCTGGCCAATTGGTGTCGCAACACGTACTCCTTCAAGCCGCGAAATTTCTGCTGCGCGAGATACAGGGAGCACGAACGGCGCCGAGCCTCCAAAGCCAATAGTTCCAGGAGCACGCACCATAATCTCAGCTCCTATACTCGCTTCACGACGGCCGCGCTCGTGTAAGAGCCCATGTGCCAAACCGACTGTGAACACAATCAGCAGAACGCCGACAGCAGTCCCTAGAATGCTTACCGCAGTACGCGCCGGCCGATGAGTAATATTCGACAGTACTAGATTATCCATATTTCTCTTTAACCGGGGACTTCGATCCAGAAGACGCTCCCAAGCGTTTGGCAAGGCTCGCCACGTTAGCACTAGCAGGCCAATCGATGTCCAGAAAACGATCCCCGCTTTCCTGACCAACGCCAGAGCCACTCCAGTAGCAGTCGCGAACCCAAGCGTTTGTAGAATTATTTCAGTGCCACCTTCGTAAACACCAATCGTACCGGGTACAAACGAAAAGACAAAGTTGATTACCTTAGTTAGTGACTCGATGATATACGCTTCTGCAAGTCTGGGACTAAAACCAAGCATTCGCAGCGTCACAAGAACTTCAAGCACGCTGGAAAGATGAGCCAGCAGATTACAACCAATCATTACGAAGAATGCGGTCGTGTGATGCTTGTAGAAATCATAAACCTTGGTTTCAAGATGAGAGATATGCTGGCGGCGCTTCAAAATAACCTTGGGGCTGAGCCGTAGTCGGGCCAATTGATCAATTGCCCAAGTAAGCATCATGATGCGCTTCCGGGCTGCTAAACCTGTGACAAGAATTCCGAGCGCTGCAATTGCAGTAATGCCGATTAGCACATAGTAGACCAGCGGTGGCAACTGGTAGATGACCAGCATTACGCAGGCGCCGCTCAAAATGAAAAACACTACCGAGAGGTTGTAGAGGAGGTTATCCACAACCAGCGCGGGAACCCCATACGTTAATGGTACGCGTTTTCGGAGGAGGGCGACTTTTGTGGCTTCCCCAAGTAATGGTCCAGTGAAGGTAAGAAAACTGATCGCTTCACCGCCAAGTCGAGTGGCAAAGGCTTGCGAGTAACTTAGATTGCGATGTTCAGGCGGAACCGCGGCCCTCATCGCGATTGCCCGGAAGACATGTCTCAGTCCACTAAGGCCGAGGACAACGAAGAAACCAAAGCCAATGCGCAGCAGGGCATCAAAGATTGGTTGAAGACCAACCCGATTAAGAACGTATATCAGCAGTCCTAGTCCGAGGAGGAAAGCTACTACTTGAAGCCAAATTAAGGGCTGGTTTCTTCTGGACGTGGATGTCCCAGGTTCTTCCTCGAGTTCGCTAAACTCTTCAGCCCGAGATCCTCTGCCAAAATCCTGTGAGATGCTCAACGGGGTATACTTGCTCCACCAACTGCAATCTTCGGCTTCTCAGGTGCGGGTGATATCAGCTCGTTGATAACTCTACCCGGAAAGCGCCGGAAGCCCTTCTCATACAGAACGGGTATCGGATTTCGATCATCCCGTAGCTTACCAGTTAAAGCCAGTATTGTCGGCACAAAGCTAAGGCTATCATAGGGTTCTTCGATCAAGGCGCCTCGCGGAATCCCTGTATTATCACCACCAGCAAACATGAGTATGGACTGCGTGGAGATGCGGAAGAACGATCCGTGATTGCCACCAGGGTTAAACCCTCGCACGTCAAAATTCCAGTGGTTATTTGCAACTACTAGCAAATCTGTTTCGATTAGCTCACGTTTTCGCTTAGTAAATCGCCGCATGAGGCGCTCGTCACTAGTAAGCCCTGGCTCATCCAGGAGAAGTGTCTCGTAAGGATGTTGAGCGAGTACCTCATAGAGTCCTATGAGCGCATTTGAATACTGTGTGTTGTGTAAAGCTTGGAGCCATTCAAGGTCGGTATGCCATTCACTAAGCCAGGCAAGGCGTTGATCCTCGGGCGCCGCGGCAAGGCTGAACCTACGATCTTCCAGTATCCGCAAAGGCAGATCAGGTTGCCATGTGGCCAGGTCGAAAGTGACGCCACCATCCGCCTTCTGTTTTAAGTTCCTAACCGGCTGGTACCTGAAGCTCAATCTTCCGTGTTCATCCTCTTTTGCAAGAATCAGTGCTTGTTTGTCAGGGCCCCCATAGATCCAGACAACGTCCTTGTTTATACGGCTTTCTCCCAAAATTGGCAGTACTAGATCAGCAGGAATGCGCGTGACCACCATATCTACTGGTCGATTGCTGACCCGCGGCTGCACATTGTTCCGCATGGTTATCTTGTTGAGCAAAGCAAAGTAGTCTATGAGTATAAGGCTCTTCTGGAAATCGAGAGAGCCATCAGGCGTCAGAACAAAACCACCAGGTGTTACCCCGGCAATGTAATTCTGCAGTTGGTAAATATTATTCCGCTCACCCATTGAACGACGTGGAATTACATCTTCTATCTTTAATTTTTGTGGATTAAAAGAATGAGGTTGAAGGGAAACCAACTTGTCAAATACACTCAAAAAGTCCGAGTATTTCTTGTAATCAGCCTCCCAACGGAGTAGTTGCGCATAAATGCGTCGAACTTCTTTGTCGCGACCGACCGCCATCTCCTCTTGAGAAAACTTCTTCGGTTGGATCTTCCAAAGTTCACGCTGCTTTTCGATAATGCGCTGAAGCGCGCCCAACTCATCATTAAGTTCATCAAGCTGGCTTTGCCAGCGGTCTCTACAGGAGTCGAGAGTCTGAAAGAAGGCAGCCGTAAGTGCGCGGCGCAGATCTGATGACAGATTCTTCTGTTTAAGTTCCTGGAGCAAAATGTGTAACAGGTTCAAATCGCTGTCGCGTAGATGAATCGCTGCGCGCTCATTGCCGTCAAAATCCAGCATTGCTGTTGGATAGTCTGTGCCTTGCTTATCGAGGTAATAAGAATCCTTCGTTGTGGTGGTAATTAACTGAACAAACGGGTTGACTCCTTTAAGGGCATAGTCGAGCAAAAGGCGCCTTTTGGTAATGACGTGATGTCCGCCGCCTACAGAGCTGCCGAGAAGTTTCACAAGGTTGTAACCTTGGCTATAGACCTCCTCATCAGTATTAAAACCATGATCCGAAACGACTACCATTGCTGTTTCTTCAGCCAACGGACTAGCTTGAATAGCTGCCCAGAGCTGGCCGAGTATCCCGTCAATATGTTTTAAGACGGATAAGTGCGCTTCGCGATCGTTGTTGTGGTGCGCTACGTGATCAAACTCCTGCAAGGTAAGGTCAAGATACTTAATTTGAGGATTGTTTAGCTTTGCGGTTATCTCTCTTAAAAGCTGGTCGGTTATGACGTGCCGAATGCCCATACCCATCGTCCACTCATCAAACAGGGTTTTCGGCGAACGTTTGAAGTTGTGTTCAAGGCTCTTCTGAAGCGTAACGTACCGAGGGCCACGGAGAAATAGGGACAGCGTTAAGTATCGCTCGTCATGATTGTATGCATCAATCAGCAGCGGCATACCTAGTCCATCAAGCACTTCAACAGCAGGCATGTCGACGCGAGCTCCTTTCGCACCTTGTAAGTAAAGGCCAAAGAAACTCAGGTAGTCGTACGCATGAAGAGTATATCGGTCGAACTCAACGTTTCCTTTCAGCTGCATGTGCTGACCGGTTTCCAGCAAGGACCAGGAAGGCGCAGATAAGCTAGTGCCGCGAACATAGAAGTTTTCAACGCGCGCCCCTTGTTTGTAGAAGATGTGGTCTATCCAGGGAAGTTGGCTTTTTCCCGTGCGCGGGTCACGCTCACGAGCGTAGCGGTCTACAAGATAGTAAGGGAGACCGTCACACTTAACGATCACGACCCGCTTTACCTGTGCAGAAACGAAGGAGGGAAGAGCTGCCGCCAATAAGAATACAATTGCGAAAAGAAATCTCTTCGCTATGGTGTGAGGAAACTGCGCGTGATGACAAAAGCGAGTCATGGTTATTGCTGCTCAGCCCGGCCTGAGTCAGATCGAGCCTCATCTGAACGGCCGTCAGAAGCTGCAAGTGGACCAGGACGGGCTTGTTTATTGAGATGGAGTTCGACGGTCTCTTTCCATAGGGGTTCCAAGTCCCTGCGCTTAGAAATGCGAACCAGATGATTGCGAGCCCGAGGACTCTCAATTCGGGCCAGGGTATCGAGACAAGTTCGACGTGTTTCTACGTCCCGCGTTTTCTCGAAGATCAGGGCCGCCGCGTTAATGGCGTTCTTGTTGGCTTTGTTTCCTTGATCAGCGACGAAGCGCAGGGAACGTTTTACATCCGCAACATTCCATGCAACCTCGAGGGGTGGGGTTGACTTCGACACCTCGCGCAGAAACCGAGTGTGGAAAGCCAGCTGGCGTGATACATCAAGCTGCGCCCACATTTCGGGACCAACCTTTTCACGATGTACATATTTCCCAAAAGTTACGACTTTGGCGAGTTGAAAGAGAACCCTCTCTGCCTTTCCATGACGGAGAGGAACTAACTCGACTCTTCGATCGCGTTCGAGTTTTGCGGGAAGGCCATCTGGTCGTTTGGCATACTCTAACAGAGCATCGTACTGATCCCTGGCCAGCTTTGCTTCAGCCTGCATGCTGCTCTCAAGTGGATTTAAGGACACACTTTCAAGTCGATCTTCGATCTGTCTGCGTAGTTCTGGTTCCATCGACTCCTGTAGTGCCAGTAGCAGTTTTAATTGCGAATACGTTCGCAAGCGTGATGGCTGATTGATATCAATGCCACGCCGCCCAGTAACGAAGTCCAAAACTGTACGACCTACAAAGTAGGGGAGGTCGCCAAAACCAGAGAAGGACAGCACATTCCGAGTAACGTCATCAAGCGCACGGCGTGACATCTCTCGTTTCTTTGGATTGAGTGCGTCACGAAAATCAACAAGGACCATCGGAATCTTTGGCGAGTCTAACCCGTAGAGCGCAAGCGGGATCATTTCCTCCCTTCTTGCGCCCTCAGTGTCAGCGGGTACAGGTCGATTCTCTTGGTCAAAAAAGCGTGTTTCCGTATAGCCACGCCAGTTTAGAAGGCGCTTGTCGTCCCATGGATTCGAGATGCTCAAAAAGCGACCGCCGTAACGGGAGGGACGGTGATTCAATAGATCAGACTTAGCGATCCATAACATTGCATGGGTGGTGCTTCCATCCGGCATTTCGAGTGGCTCAAAGTAGAGCGACTCCGCTTCGGCCTGTTGCCTCACCAGTTCCCAGTTATGACCGCGATCGTCTCTAGTTTGTCGAAGGTGTTTATCGTAGTAACCCCGAAAGCGTAGATCGTCGACAATTCCGCCAAAGGTCTTGTCCGTTAGCAAGAGCCGTGACTGGATCTCGGCGAGTTCAGAATCAGAGAAAGCAGCCGCTCCAGTGACAGCCTGATACAATGCCAAAACCGATAAGGCCCGAACAATATGGGATTTACGATAATCGCTTGCGTTGCGCCGGTAAGAGCGCGACGATGCCTTTACAGGAGCGCCATATGTATCAAGGAACATTCGCTGAAGGGCCGCCCAAAATATTTTGTCCCAAACATCATGATCAGGGGCACTCAAATCAATAACCGGCGGAGGGACTTTTGAAGATTTACTCTTGTCCGAAACCCTCATGTACAAGAAGGGAACGGCGCTCGCAATCTTTTGCCCTGTCGTAGGTCGCGTATAGGTTAACGGCCAAAGGTATCGCAAGCGGTCATTCTCTAGAGTGGAATCACCGAGCGTATCTCGAAGCACACTAACCATCGGGATCCAACGTTCCTCTGGTGGAGCTTGGATGCCTTCCAGCTTAGCCAGAATAGTCAACAATTCGGCGCCGCCTGAAACGGGCACTCGCTCGAGCCGAAAGGTCGTGGCGGTACTCGAGGTGTTCGAGAGGTCAAGTTGCTTTGAAGGATTTTGCGCCTTTGACGTGAGGTGGGTGGCCGGCGAAAGCACCAAAAGGAGAAGGAGCAAAAAACAGCCAGATGTGCGTAGTCCTTTTTTTGGGGGAAGGTCCATCCTGAAATTCATTACAATTTCTCAAAAAAAGAAAATTCAGGCTGTTGCTACAAATTTGTGGCAGCGCCTGTTAATAACCTAACCCAAATACAGTTGTTATCAACTATTCGTTACTCTCCTGAGCAAGCTTTATGCCCCTGACCGCGATAAAGATCTAAGAATCTCAGAAGTATGTCGCAGCGTTATGCTGCGACTTCACGTAAGAATTGTAACAACGGTCCATCCGATGCATCAACGATGCTTTCACGTTGCCGGTGCGACAAGTGCAGCTCCAAATTCAAAAGAGTAATTTGACAGAAAAGATTAGTGTCAGTGAAGAGTCTTAGGTTTTAGTTGGCTGCAGGAGCAGCTTCAGGAGTATTTTGTGATACAGCCTCTGTTTCTTTACCCTCCACAGTCGGAAGGGTCCAGCCGGAACGCTGAAGCAGAGTGATAGCAAACTGAATGGGGACAGCATAGTTTGAGGCCTGATTCTCAGTGAAGACAGCGTAGTTTACACCGATAACCCTGGCGGATGGACCAAATAGTGGTGCTCCGGAACCGCCCTCAGCAGTTCTCGCATCATAAACTATTCTACGTGCAACGAGGTCGGTGATGTTTCCCTGGGTTGTTAGCGGTTGAATGCGTCGATTTCCTGCAAGATGTCCCAGCATCGCATCCAATGAACCGTAACGTTGCAGGATACCTCGGGTTTCAGCATCGTCTAGTGGCGCGAGCAAGCGATCGAGTCCATTTGGATAGCCCATCATAACTACTGTCTTCCCTACAGCTAGAGCATCAGGATCGGTTTCCAGCGGTAGGGCGCGAATATTCTTTGGGATTTGTGATATGTCGACGGTGCAAACTGCCAAGTCGTCCCTTTGAGCTGCGGCCTTGAACTTCAGGGGGATTGGCTGAGCGTGATCGGGAAAATAGGCGTTGAGTGTTTTCAGTCGCGGCTGACCTTTGACACTACTATTGAGGGTGAGAGCGCGCTCATCGGCAATCCAAGGTTGCGCGATGTGTCGGTTTGTTACAACAAAGCCGTCGCCGACGTAGAACCCTGTGCCACTAAATTCATACTCCGCGATCGGTGCTTTTCCTTCAGGGGTAAGCACAGACATCTCCCCACTACTCTGTATTGGTTCGCCGCTTTCATTTAATTGCACCTCAGGATAACGGAGCGGCCTTCCGGTTCCCGCCTCTACAAAGTAATACGAGCCTGCGATGAGGCATACACCGCTGCCATAATCGCTGCGAACCTTTACGGCAACAGACAAGCTGTTCCGCATCTCTTCGTTTGATCTAGTTACGTCTGCCAGGTGGTCGTAAGTGAGGGCGACCTGCTTCTCCATCTGTTTCAATTGCTCCTGCTGTTCAGCGATCATCCGGCGTCCATTTTGAACTTCCTTCACCATCGCGAAACCTATATAGAGAATGCCGCCGACTAAGGCCAAAGCAATCGCCAGCGTGATTAGTTTTGTGCTGGGGTTGATCTCTTTGACTAGCTCGCGGGTGAACTCGCGAAGGAAAACCTTGGCGTCGTCACGGCGTGCCGTTGCCGCAGATTCGATAGCAGCCTGTTCGATGAAAGGAGCCACGTGTGTAGTTGATGAAGAAGGCGGTACTACCGCTGGCAGTGAGCGAATAGGAAAGAACCTTAGTTCAAGGTCCGTTATGTGAACCTGGTCTCCGTCCTGAATCTCAACATCCGTTTCGAGAGGTCTACCATTGTGGGTTAGTCCTAAGGAACGATCAAAATGTTTCACACGGTAGAATCCGTTTGACCGTTCCAGTTCAAGGAAAACACTTCCTTGTTGAGTTCCGTCGACATTAGACATGCGCAGACGGAGATCGCAGTCGTCGCAACTACCAATGCGAATGTGCTGATCGGTAAGCACTTCAGTGTGCTTGTCTTCGCCAGAGGAGATGTGAATAACGAGGCCGTTTGCCATAAAAGGGGCTGAAAGAATTCCGCAGTAATGAGTTAGATACTTGCTTGCTTGTGCATGCCTTACATGAATTCGGGCGACCGCGTAAGACCGCCTCAATACCGATCGCGGTCTTGTAAAGCGGTCGCCCTCAAAGCGTATTCTACAATGACTTTTAGGGTAGCAAAAGTAGCTAGCACGGGAATGCCAACCGGGAGAGCCTCAGTCTTACTCTGTGAGTGGTACGGAATTGAGAACTTGGAGGTAATTCGAGTCAGATTTGCGGAAGTTGGTTCGTGCAGCTCCGTCACCTGACCTAGAGGAACTACCTGTTGGTTCGTGGTTACTTAGGGGATCGAAACCGTGTATTGTAAACTCAACAGCAGCGGTCAAGTTAGAATAAGCTATGCCCGAATTTGTGAACGATTTGGAAAAACTCCAGGTGCTGGCGCCCGTTATGTTAGCACCTATCACACATCACGTGTTTGTCTGCACTGGGAAATCTTGTTCGGCTGTCGAGAGTGCTGAAATTAAGTTGGCGTTTGAGCGTGAACTCCTGGAGCGCGGCGTTCTCTTTGGAAAAGAGAAGAAGGGAAAAAACCCGAAGGGCAGCATCGTACTTACCGAATGCGCTTCAGTTGGCTTTTGCGCGATTGGCGCCGCGGTGCTGGTCTATCCCGATGGAGTTTGGTACGGCCAGGTCAACGCCGGAGATGTTCCTGAAATCATAGAGGAGCACTTAATGAACGGTAGAGTTGTTGAAAGGCTTGCACTTTTGAGGGTCCCCGCCAACTCTGTCAGTGTGCGATAGCACGTAGGATTTCGCTTAAACTCAACCAGTCTCTGCTTTTGGCTTCCACCGCAAAACCGGACGCCGTGCTGCGGCTGCCTCGTCCAATCGCCCAATGCGAGTCCCGTGAGGAGCGTTTAGCACCAGGTCGGGATTCTCAACGGCCTCGCGTGCGATCGCTTCCATCGCATGGATAAATTGATCCAGTTCTTGCCTGCCAACGGATTCTGTTGGCTCTATCAACATTGCGCCCGGAACAATAAGTGGAAAGTAGATCGTCATGGGATGAAAGCCATAGTCGATCAAACGCTTTGCTATATCGAGCGTATGAACCCCTTTTCGGGACTGTCGTTTATCAGTAAACACAACCTCGTGCATAGGCTCAGCAGCATACGGACGGTCGTATTCCCTGGCTAGTCCGTGAGCGACGTACCGAGAGTTTAGAACTGCAGCTTCAGTAGCTTCGCGAAGGCCATCAGGACCGTGCGTTTGAATATATGCCAGCGCCCGCAGCATCATTCCGTAGTTCCCAAAAAAAGCTTTAACGCGACCAATCGACTGCGGCATATCAAAATCGAGTCGGTAAGTGTTTGTTTCATTTCTGACCACACGAGGTACGGGCAGGAAAGGACTCAACTCCTTTGTGCAGCAGCATGGTCCGGATCCTGGGCCACCACCGCCGTGGGGAGTGGAAAACGTCTTATGCAGGTTGAGATGGATGACATCCACTCCCATATCGCCAGGTCTGGCAATTCCGACCAATGCGTTCATATTCGCTCCATCCATATAGACGAGCCCGCCAGCATCATGAACGATCTTGCAAATATCTTTGATGTTGGTCTCAAACAACCCAAGAGTGTTGGGGTTTGTCAGCATTAGTCCGGCAACATCGCCCGCCGAGCAAAGTTCGCGAAGATGTTCCAAATCTGTCAGTCCTTCTGATGTTGAGCGAATCGTGTTTACGCCAAATCCGGAGAGGTGTGCCGAAGCCGGGTTCGTGCCATGAGCTGAATCTGGAATAAGCATTTTCCGCCGCTTTGTTGATGCACTGTTGCCATCTCGCGCATCGATGCAAGCCCGAATGATCATGATGCCAGTCATTTCACCATGAGCACCTGCCGCTGGCTGAAGCGATACCCCCGGAAGACCGGTAATCTCTGCCAAATGTTCCTGGAGTTCGTGGATTACCTGTAGGGCGCCTTGCGAATCTTCAGTAGCTACTAAAGGATGAAGATTGGCAAAACCTGGAATTCGCGCAACTGCTTCGTTCAGACGCGAATTGTATTTCATGGTGCAGGAACCCAGCGGATACATACCCAAATCAATGGAATAGTTCCAAGTTGACATCCGAATGAAATGGCGAATCACGTCTACTTCGCTAACTTCAGGAACGCCATCGAGGTCATCGTCACGTTGCAGGTCTGAAGGCAAAAGCTCATCAAGCGGTACTTCTGAAACATCAAGAGGCGGTAAGCGGTAACCTATACGGCCGCCTTGCGATCGCTCAAAGATCAGTAACTCGTTGTGACTTAGGTGAGAGGTAACTTTGGTGATATCGGAATCCATGATGGAATACAAACGAAGTAGATGCTGATTAGGTCTGTACCTTGTCGAGAGAACTAGTGAGTCCGTTTACTAAGTTGTCGATATCCGCTCTGGAATTGGTTTCTGTGACACACACCAGAAAGTCATTCGGTCTATCGGGATAGTAGCGGGTCAGAGGGAGTCCAGCGTTAACATTGCACTCAGATGCCAGATACGAAATAAGCCTGACGGCGTTTACGGGCCCTCGCACAACAAACTCATTAAATCGCGGAGCGTTATAGGGGATTGAGAATCCTTTTATCTCAGAGATCCGGTTGGCTGCATAGGTTGCCTTCTGAATGTTTTGATAGGCAACCTCCTGCAATCCCTTGCGACCCATGGTTTCGAGGTAGACGGTAGCAGCCAGAGCAATCAATCCCTGGTTTGTACAGATGTTGGAAGTAGCTTTTTCGCGCCGGATGTGTTGTTCCCGCGTTGCCAACGTAAGCACAAAGCCGCGCCGGCCCTGTTTGTCAAAGGCCTCGCCGACAAGCCGACCAGGGATTTGTCGCGCGTATTTCTCCCTGGTGGCAAAAAGCCCCAAGTAGGGTCCGCCAAAAGATAGAGGCACGCCAAAAGATTGTCCCTCTGCCACAACGATATCGGCGCCACATGCACCAGGCGGTTTGAGTACGCCGAGCGAGATAGCTTCCGTAATAACAACGATGAGTAGCGCCCCGTTTGCATGGGCCTTTTGTGAGAGTGCGGAAACGTCTTCAATGCAACCGAAGAAGTTGGGTGATTGGACCACGAGCGCGCCTGTTTGATTGTCAATTGATTCGGCGACTGCGCCCATCGTGACTAGTCCGGTGTCAGATTCAAAGCCAGCTCGCTCCAAGCGGATACCCGCATGCTGCACATAGGTGCTGACCACCTCGAGATACTCTGGATGAATAGAACCGCAGGCAATCACTTTCGAGCGACGTGTAACACGCTCAGCCATTAGCACCGCTTCTGCCAGTGCCGTTGAGCCGTCATACATTGATGCGTTGGCCACTTCCATACCTGTCAATTGGCAGACGAGCGTTTGGAATTCAAAGATTGCCTGCAGTGTTCCCTGCGAAATCTCCGGTTGGTAAGGAGTATACGAAGTGAAGAATTCGGAACGAGAGATGATGTGGTCTACCGTGGTCGGGACGTAATGCGAATAGGCTCCAGCGCCCAGAAAAGTTGGCCGCGACGCAGCAGGATTTCGTTTCGCTAACTCATTGAACCGACCAATTAGTTCAATTTCAGAAAGAGCAGCCGGCGTATTCAGTGGTCGAGCTAAACGCAAATCCCTGGGGACGGATTCGAAAAGTTCTTCTGCCGATTCAACGCCGATGTGCTGAAGCATTTCGGCGCGCTCTTCGGGCGAATTTGGGATATAGCGCAAACTTACTCTGCCTCAGCTTTCGTAAAATCTTCGTATTCGGCGGCGCTGAGAAGGCTATCTACCTCCCCTGGGCTAGCCATGCGCACCCGAATCATCCAGCCCTCACCGTAAGGATCTGTATTAACCTTCTCCGGTTCATCAGCGAGACTCTCATTAATCTCCACAATTTCACCAGAGACAGGATTAAACATTTCGGAGACGGCCTTTACTGATTCTACTGAGCCAAATGGTTCATTTGCTGAAAATTCGTCCCCCGCTTTTGGCAGCTCAACGTAGACGACATCCCCCAAGGAATTCTGGGCGTAATCAGTGATACCAATAATTGCTATGTCGCCTTCAACCCTAACCCACTCGTGGTCTTTGCTGTAGTGTAGATCCTCAGGAACATTAGCCATGAGCTATCCTCTCAACTGTAGTTTTGGCTTAATCCTATCTAAATCATTCAACTAAGAGATCCGCGAAACCTAACGCTCACGCTTATAAAACGGAGTCTTTACGATTTTCGCTTGGACCAAGCGACCTCGCACATCGATCTGAATCTGTTGCCCCTCGCGAGCAAATTCAATCGGTACGTAAGCCATACCAATATTCTTTTTCAAATAAGGAGCTGGACTACCTGAGGTGACCCGCCCCACTTGCAATCCATCAATCACCACGGCCTGCCCATCACGAGCGATGCCCCTCTCGATAATCTCGAAGCCAACGAGGCGCCTGCTGATGCCCTGTTTTTTCTGTTTTGCCAGAGCCTCACGTCCTATGAAATCACCCTTGTCAAGTTTGCAGATCCAACCGAGGTTAGCCTCAAGCAGCGTCGTACTCTCGTCAATCTCGTTTCCATATAGGGCCATTGCAGCTTCGAGTCTCAGGGTATTGCGAGCCGCAAGACCACAAGGAATTACGCCGTCGGTGGCGCCGTGGTTGCCCGCATCCAAGAGGAGATTCCAAAGACGCTCAGCCTCGTTAGCCGCAGCATACACTTCGAAACCATCTTCGCCCGTGTATCCGGTACGGGAGATTATTGCGGGTGTTCCATCAACTGTACCTTCGCTGAAGTGATAGTACTTTATCGCTTCAAGAGGAATCTCCGTAAGCTTCTGCAGTATCCGAAGCGCATCAGGTCCTTGAAGTGCAAGCTGACAATAATTGCTGCTCACATCTATCAACTGTACAGATTGATTCTGGAGATGATTCGTCAACCACTCGAAATCCTTCTCAGTGGTTGAGGCATTCACAACAAGCATCAGGTGGTTTGAAGAGAATCTATAAACGAGGAGATCATCAACCACTGTCCCTTGAGGAGTGGTAAGAGCCGAGTATTGCGCCTGCCCGTCGACCAGTTTTGAAGCATCATTTGAGACTACGTGGTTGATGAAACTTATTGCGTCGGGTCCCCGAACGTCGACCTCTCCCATGTGAGATACATCAAAGAGTCCGGCATGTGTGCGGGTTCGAAGGTGTTCTTCTACAGTACCAGTGGGGTACTGTACGGGCATATCCCAGCCCCCGAAGTCCACCATCTTTCCACCTAGCCGGCGATGGACTTCATTAAGCGGAGTCTTCTTCAAATTGGGCGCAGGAGCAGTCAATCGGATCTCCGTGTCTCTTATGAGATCTGTACTCCAATCACGTAGATAACAGGCGAAGCCGGAAACCTAACATGCAGTCCTCGAAGCGTCAAG
>CAZNPP010000104.1:0-9187 GCA_964574785.1 uncultured Chloracidobacterium sp.
CCACGTCCACTTTCGAATGGTACCCGGGCGTGCAGATTCATCATTCGCGCGACTTAGTTCACTGGCGATTGTTAACGCGCCCTCTGCGGCGGGCGAGCCAACTGAATATGCTCGGGAATCCGGACTCATGCGGTATTTGGGCGCCCTGCTTAACTTATGCCGATGGTCTGTTCTGGTTGATCTATACGGATGTGAAGCGTTATGGCCGGACCACGGTGGGCGGGGCATCGGGCGCATCGATGCGCGACTTTCACAATTATCTCGTTACTAGTTCGAGCATCGAGGGTGATTGGTCAGATCCGATCTATCTGAACAGCAGTGGTTTCGATCCGTCGTTATTTCATCATGTTGATGGCCGGAAGTATCTGCTGAACATGCTTTGGGACCATAGGCCAGGCCACAATCGATTTGCCGGCATTGTCTTGCAGGAATACTCGGTTGCGGAGCAAAAGTTAATCGGACAGCGCAAATTGATCTTTAAGGGCACTTCGCTTGGGTTTACGGAAGGTTCGCATCTTTACAGGCGTAACGGATATTACTATCTACTGACCGCGGAAGGTGGAACAGGATGGGGACACGCTGTAATGCTGGCGCGATCGCGTGATTTAGCCGGTCCTTATGAACTTCATCCTGATAAACACATTCTGACCTCCCGCGATCGTCCCGATATTGAGTTACAGCGCGCTGGCCACGCCGATCTCGTCGAGACACAAACGGAAGAGAACTACCTGGTTTATCTTTGCGGGCGACCCTTGAGGAATCGGGGACGCTGTACATTGGGTCGTGAAACGGCAATTCAAAAGATGAAATGGTCTGTGGACGGTTGGCTGCGTACTGTTGATGGAAAAGCTGTCCCTT
Source organism: uncultured Chloracidobacterium sp. (assembly GCA_964574785.1). Lineage (GTDB taxonomy): Bacteria > Acidobacteriota > Blastocatellia > Pyrinomonadales > Pyrinomonadaceae > PSRF01. The sequence continues at coordinate 859 of CAZNPP010000104.1, forward strand.
ATATAGAAGTCGAAGCACCTGATTTGCCCACCCATACGTTCGACGCGCCGTCCGCGCGCGAAGACTTCGATGGGCCTACGCTTCCGATCGACTTTCAATGGTTGCGGTCACCGTGGCCGGAAGAACTTTTCAGCCTCGCGACACGACCGGGACACTTACGGCTGTATGGCCGCGAATCGATAGGCAGTTTGTTTCGTCAGGCGCTGGTGGCGCGGCGGCAGCAATCGCATTGCTTCAGTGCTGCCACCGTGGTTGATTTCGAGCCGGAACATTTCCAACAGATGGCGGGTCTGGTCTGCTACTACAACAGCTCAAAGTTTCATTACTTGTACATTTCGCACGATGAGACTGTTGGCAAGCATTTGCGGGTAATGTCTGCGCTTCCGGATTCGCCGCAAACAGACGCGTTCACTCGGCCGATTGCAATCCCGACGGGAGTGCCGGTGCATCTGCGAGTGGAGGTCGATTTCGAACGTCTTCACTTCGGTTATCGACTCGAAGGACACGACTGGTGCTGGCTGACTGAACAGTTCGATGCGAGCATTCTCTCGGACGAAGCAACCGCGCCTGGACTTCCAAATTTCACTGGCGCTTTCGTTGGCATGTGTTGCCAGGACATGTCTGGTTCGGGCCGCCCGGCGGACTTCGATTACTTTGAATACCGCGAGCGCCCGTTTCACGCGGAGCGCACTTTCGAATGAACACGGTGCAGCGCATCCTGTCCTCACCCGCTAGCTACGCTTTACAGAACGAGCGGATTACAGAACTGGGAGCGGAGAAGCTGAAAAATTTTGAGTCCAGCATACTCGAAGGACAACGCTGCAGTGCGAGTTGCGAGCTTAATTTTTCAGCTTCGCAGCGACCAGGTCCGCGCGGAGTATCTAGAGAATCCCGAGGAAACCTGAGTCCAATTTCCGTGCGTATCGATCGACCCGCTTGCTACGAAGCTGCGGAATTGGGCTCGCACTCTTACGGGCCTGGTTGACGTCCGTGCTCGTGTAAGCACGTGCGGGCGGAGCGCCACACGAATGTGGCGCCCAGCGTAGAGCAGGCGCCGGGGCACGCATCATCTCCTTCAGGCTCGCCAGGAACTCACCTGTAATGCCGAGGTCCGAAGCGAGCATCTCGGGGTACTCGGCGATAAGTCTCTCGCGCCTTGCAAAACGGGGGGCTCGTTTCACGTTGCTCTACATCTCTCGTTGGTCCCATGGCAGCGCGACAAGCCGCTTACCGCAGGCTGTTCTGCATTGTACATTACCGGGTTTCGACTAACCCGCGAAGAAAGATCTGTTTATTGCCAAAGCGTGCTCGGGCCGGAGTTTCTTTCGATCTACTCCATCCGAGAAAATACTCTGAGGATCTGTATCGTGAAGTTGTTCGGGCAGATTTGTGGCTGCATGGACCATCTCGTGAACGAGCGTGCACTTATTCTTCGGAGTGTGAGAGTGCCTCAAGCCTGTCGCGCCCGAGTTTCGCGAGCGGTTTTGCTGAAGGGTGACTCCCAACGGACCAAAGCGCCTGCCTTGCTGGCGGAGCTATAGGGAGTAGAAAAGCAAAAGCACCGGCAGGCCGGCGCACTCCAAACGATTTAGAAATGTCCTCTAGTGCGGTACCCTGTTGACATTCGCTTTTCAGAGCGAGTAATTTGCACTTGTTTTTCTATGAAATTGATGCCTTTTCGGAACTTGCTTCACGTTTGTAAAGCGCCCGATTCTTTCTAACAGAAAAGGTTAGCGAAATCACTCGACCTCGTGGCGCTCATACTCTGAACCTAATCCTCGGAGACTCAAAATGTTGCCTCCCTCGACTGCCCCTGCTCCTCGTCGAAGACTTGTGTGGTTTCTGTTGCTCCCCATATTAGTTAGTACGCTGTCGTTATTCTACTCGAGCGAAATAGTCTGGTCTGGTTCCCCTAGTGGTCCTATTGCACCAGCGCAATCGGAACTACAAACTAACGTCAGGCTTATCAATTTGCAGACGAATCAAATTGTTTTTAACCAGCAGACGCAGAAGATTTACGCAAGTCTTCCGAGCTCAGCAGGCAGTACCGGCAACAGCATCACTGAGGTCGATCCTGTGACCGCGGCGGTCGCACAATCAGTTTTCATCGGAAGCGAGCCAAACAAGCTTGCACTTTCTGAAGATGGACAACTCTTATACGCAGCACTCGATGGAGCTGGAGCAATTCGTGTATACGATGTCCCAACACAGACCCCAGGCCAACAATTCTATATCGGAAGTGCGCCCTTCCTCGGACCCTATGCAGTCGGTGATTTGGCTGTAGCCCCTGGTAACCCCCACCTCCTGGCAGTGTCCAGAATCACCCCGAGCGTGAGTCCTCCTGGAAGGGGTGTTGCGATTTTCGACAATGGCGTCCAACGCCCTATGACCTCTCCCGAACACATTGCTTCAAGCGACTTCCTGGCTTTCTCAGCCTCAGCTTCAACTCTCTACGGCAGCAGTTCGTTCGGAGGAGGACTCCACACGTTAACGGTAGACGAGTCCGGAGTTGCCCTCACGAGTACAAGTTCATTCAATGTTGGGGGCGATATTCAGTTCGAGAATGGAATCATTTACAGTTCTACGGGAAGAGTCGTTAATCCTTCAACTGACACATTGCTAGGAACTTTTTCTGGTACTGGTTCCGGTCCTTTCGTTGTTGATTCCTCTGCGGGGCGAGCTTACTACTTGATAGGGGGGAGTTCAGGCAGCTTAAACCAGACTGTTACACTGAGAGCTTATGACATCAATACCTTTGTCCCTGTCGGTGAAATCAGTATTGCTGGTGTAAACGGAATCGCGACAGATCTGTTGCGGTGGGGCTCCAACGGTTTTGCCTTCCGCACCAACCTTAATCAATTATTTTTGATCCAAACTTCCCTGATACCATCCCCGGATCCCGTTCCCTCGCCAACACCCACTCCCGAGGTTACCCCAACTCCAACTCCAACCCCTTTCGAACTGAGCGTGAGGCAAGTTCAACTCAGTACCAAAGACATCATTTATGACTCGTCGACGCAGAACATCTACGCGAGCGTGCCGAGCAGCGCCGGCAGTCAGGGTAATAGCATTACATCAATTAACCCACAGGCTGGTTCAATCGTCATGTCGTTCTTTATGGGTAGCGAGCCAAACAAACTCGCTATCTCCGACGATAATCAGTTTCTCTACGTAGCTTTGAATGGCGCGGCTGCAGTAAGGCGTTTTGACCTTGCGTCGCAGACTCCCGGATTGCAGTTCTCTCTCGGCGCCGCAGGCATTTTTGATGGGGTATTCAATGCCAATGATATTGCTGTCATGCCTGGAAATCCGCAGACGGTTGCTGTCGCACGTACCGCAAGTAGTGCCACTAGCATTGCCATATATGACGAGGGTGTGAGGCGATCTAACACAAGTAACGGCGCTGGAACTGATATAGAATTTTCCGATTCGCCTTTGAGGCTATACAGCTCATTTAATTGCTGTGGCAATGGCATTGCAAAGCACGTCGTAGACGACTCGGGTGTTATGGCTCAAGACGGTGCTCAGATTGGAACTGGCGGTAAACTCACTTTTGCCGATGGCTTTATTTACACTGCCAACGGCTCAGTCATTGATCCTGAACCTGGCGTGCTGAAAGGTACATTCAATGGAGAAGGCCTCAGGTTCAATTCAATAATGACGGTCGATGCGACCCTGGGCCGGGCATACTTTCTGACTATTCAATCCGGCCTCAACGGACTGCTCCGAGTTTATGATATCAACACGTTCCTGCTCATCGGCCAAGTCACATTTACTGTGGCATCCAATCCACATCCGGACGGCTTTCAGTTTTCTAGCCTGGTGCGTTGGGGCGAGAACGGATTGGCATTTCGCACAACCACGCACCTGATGTTTATTCAGTCGACGCTGATCAATCCCAATGGAGCTGTACCAGCACCAACACCCACACCCAGTCCTACACCGTCGCCCTCACCGACACCGCAACCGGCAACTTTTGTTCGGCAAGTTGAGTTGCCTATCAATGACGTTGTCTACCAACAGCAGACACAGACAATTTATGCCAGCGTAGCAAGCTCTGCAGGTTCCCGCGGCAACACCATAACGCCCATCAATCCAGAGACTGGAGCGCTGGGAGAATCAGTCTTTATTGGGAGTGAACCGACGCGGTTGGGCCTATCTGACAATGGACAGGTGCTTTATGCAGAACTCCGTGGCGCAGGCGCGATCCGTCGTTTCGACATACCGAGCCAAACCGCAGGCTTACAATTTACTATCGCACAGTCCGGCGGCACGTATCTGGCCAGCGATATTGCAGTTGCACCCGAGAATTCCGACTTAATCGCCGTCGCTCGTCATAGCGGTGGTAGCCCGCCGGAGGGAGGCGTCGCTGTTTTCGATAACGGGGTAATGAGACCCACAACCACTCCGGGTCATTCAGTCGCTAGCAGTTTTCTGGCGTTCTCCGAAACGGCTTCAACCATCTACGGAGGGGGCTTTGATAGCGGTCTGAACACAATGACGGTTGATAGCTCAGGGGTTAGCGTAAGCAGCACTTCGCCTTTCAAAGTTGGACCTCACATTGAGTACAAGAATGGCCTTATTTACAGTTCGCGTGGTCAGGTTGTAAATCCTGAGACTGAGCAACTGGTCGGCACTTTTACTGGAATTCCAGCCTTCTCTAGTATCATGACAGTAGACACTGCGCTCGGCCGTATCTTCTTCGCCTCAGGCAGCTTCGGCAATGTAGTTATCCGCGCCTACGACATCGATACACTCCTTCCCCTGGGTACAGCAACATTGCCAATCAACGGCATACCAACTCGGATCGTAAGATGGGGCGCCAATGGATTAGCGATTCGAGTCTTGACGGATGCGCCCAACCAAGGGAAGCTCGTTCTCGTTCAGAGCGAGTTGGTTTCAACGGCTGCGCCCATCCCCACAGGTGTTCAGTTTGCAACATCAAGCGCCGGCCCAGTTTTTGAGCCATCCGGCAGCGTTCAAGTTCAGGTCATACGCACAGGCGACATTTCTGGTCCTTCATCTGTGGCCTACGCTACCCATGACGGGACGGCAAGTGAGCGTTCAGACTACATAACAGCGCTCGGTACGCTCCACTTTGCTCCAGGCGAAACCAGTAAAACGATTACGGTATTGATCACCAACGACGTCTGGCAGGAACCTCTGGAAACGTTTGACCTTACGCTCAGCAACCCATCAGGGTGCGTGTTGGTTTCGCCTGAAACTTTTGTCGTGACGATTCAGGACGATGACTTCTCGCCGCCATCCTCTAATCCTATTGATACAGCCCAATTTTTCGTGCGGCAGCACTACCGCGATTTCCTCAACCGCGACCCAGACTTTAGCGGTCTAAACTTTTGGACGAACGAAATTAACTCTTGCGGGGCGGACGCACAGTGCCGTGAAATCAAGATGATCAATGTGAGCGCTGCCTTTTACCTTTCAATAGAGTTCCAGGAGAGCGGCTACCTTGCATATCGGGTCTACAAGACTGCCTATGGCGACACTACATCTCCCAATGTAAACATTCCAGTTCCGAGCATGAGACTGCGGGAATTTTTGGCAGACACGCAACAAATCGGTCAAGGCGTACGAGTGGGTATCGGTGACTGGCAGACGCAGTTGGAAAATAATAAGAAGGCTTATGTCCGGGAGTTCGTGCTAAGGGAACGTTTCCAGTCCGCTTTTCCGATGACTCTATCTCCGGCGCAGTTCATCGATGCCCTAAACCAGAATGCTGGAGGCGTTCTCTCGCAATCAGAGCGTGACCAACTAGTAGCTGAACTCACAGCGGCAACAGATATCACTGACGGGCGTGCCAACGCATTACGTAGGGTAGCTGAAGACATGGACCTGAGGCAGGTCGAAAACAACCGCGCGTTCGTACTGATGCAGTACTATGGATATCTAAGACGGAACCCTGATGATCCACAAGATGCCGACTTTCGTGGTTGGGAATTCTGGGTGAACAAATTGAATCAATTCAACGGCAACTTCGTAGACGCCGAAATGGTAAAATCCTTCCTCGTTTCGAGCGAGTATCGGCAACGGTTCGGGCCCTGACAAAGTTCAAGTGCATCTGTAATTTTCAGTTACTTGCAAACGTGGACCTCCATGGAACACCACCAGGGCATTAAAAAGGTCCCTGTGCAGTTCGTGAACTTATCGAGAAGTCAATGACTACATGCGCTTCTGTCAGTATTCCCACCCGCTCACAAACTGTCTGCTGACTATACGGCGGCTGGCGTCAATACTTTCGACGCGTGTTGGTTATGCTTCGCAGCGACCAGGTCCGCGCGGAGTATCACGAGCGTAGAATCCCGAGGAAGCTGAGTTCAATTTCCGTGCGTATCGATCGACCCGCTTGCTACGAAGCTGGGGGAATTGAGCTCGCACCTCTTACGGGCTTGGTTGACTCCCCGTATGTTGAACTCGCAATTCCCCCAGCTTCTCCGCGCGCGGTTCTGCAAAGCGCAGCGACCAGGTCCGCGCGGAGTATCACGAGCGTAGAATCCCGAGGAAGCTGAGTTCAATTTCCGTGCGTATCGATCGACCCGCTTGCTACGAAGCTGGGGGAATTGAGCTCGCACCTCTTACGGGCTTGGTTGACTCCCCGTATGTTGAACTCGCAATTCCCCAGCTTTTCCGCGCGCGGTTCTGCAAAGCGCAGCGACCAGGGGAGTATCACGAGCGTAGAATCAAACGTAAAGCGATGCCACGAGGGGCCTCTAACCTAAAGTAAACACCAATCTGCTCCTTCGCCTACCAGAAAACGACGCAGCAGTAACGAAGGTCCGCAAAAGAAACTCGTAGCTTCCGATAACTCGATGCTAAAAGTCTCCATTAATGATGACGTTGGGCTATCTTCGTTGGTCCGAGAGTAATCCAGAGGGTACTTCATCAAACTCTATCTTTTGCACCGACTGAGCGACCGGCCCATCGCCAGCGTCAGCGCTGCCTTGGATTCAATTGCCCCCTGGCCAAGGCGTCCACGCCCTATTGACATTTCGGTGGCCCAACAGATAGTCTTGGCTCCCCATTTAGTAAGGATTTCGCGAAGGTACTTCATGACGAAGGCTGACCCATCGGCCTCGCCAATGCGCTGCCTTCTCGTATCCTCGAACAAAAATCTCAAAGCGGATCGAGGTCTAAAATGAAAAACAATAAAGGTTACCTGGCGTTCGCCGTTGGTTTGGTACTTGTGGCGCTACTGCCCACCGTCCTGGCGCAGCGAGGAGTGATTCCTCCTACTACCCACCTTGTCGCAGAGAGCGCTCTTTTGGCAGGTCTCGCTCCCGGAGCAGTATTCCCATTCATTGATTCCACGCCAAATGCGATTGCCAGCGCCCACATCGCGATCACAGATGCAACTGTTACTTGTGCGGGTGGTGCGGCAACTCCAACTAATATCCAGATTTTAGTCGGTGAGGCCGGCGTCGCTCTCGTTCCGGTGATGACAGCAGACACAAACACTGGGATATCTACTACTCCTGGACAGTGTGTCTTCCATGTCACCGTAAAGCCGGGTGTTGGAGGAGTTCCTTCAAGGGTGACCGACATAGTCGTACTGAACGAAGGAGGAGCCCCGCTTTCAGGCGTCAACACAATCACTGTGTCCGCCGAGGTGAGATAAAAAGAGCTGCGCTCCAGACTGCCCTGGGTCGCGTGCTCAATGAGGGACATACTCTTTTCACATGGCCCTATAACATTCGGTCTGAGTGGAACACACGACGCGCTAGCACGCGATACCGGGCGGCGATATCTATCGACCGGATAACCACCCGATGGATTGCCTACTGACGCAGGACTGGGGCATACAAGTTTGCTTCGTTGACATGAACCCACACGGGCGTAGCGCATCCTGTCAGGCAGGAAAAATGTCCAGTGCAACCATTAGTGCTTGGTTGAGTTCTTCTATCTTCTCGGCTGAGAGTGTCGCGACGAAGTTGGTTAATACCAATTTCTGAAGACTGACAAGGTTATCGCAATGGATGCTCAACAATAAATACACCACGTTACAGAACTGCGATCCTTACAGAACTGGGAGCGCAGAAGCTGGAAAATTGCGAATTCAACATTCTCACGTGATACCACCTACGTTCATGACGGGCGCTCAATTTTCCAGCTTCGCAGCGACCAGGCCGCCGCGAAAGGATGAAGGATAAATCCTTCCGCCTTCCTTCCTGAGTGCACCCAAGTGGGAAGGTCACCCGCGAACGCTTTGTGCTCCGCGCAGTTTGATACAATCTTCGACACCTCTAATGAAACGAGCCGTCCTCATCCGGCATCTGCGAACTCACGGCTGCACCTTCGTGCGAGAGGTCGTAAG
>CAZNPP010000104.1:9287-15177 GCA_964574785.1 uncultured Chloracidobacterium sp.
CTTCCACTAATTCACACGAACAAAACACGAAAACCGGACCACTCCACATTCAAGGAGCACGAGGCTCGGCCAACGCTGTTGCTGTTTTAAGCCTTGCACCCCTAACGGAGTGGTGGGTTCGTTGCTGGGCGGGGGCTATAAACAGGTCACCCCTAACGGGGTGTCCAAATTTAACTTCCGGGGGGGTTAACTGTTTCCGCGCCGTTGGGCCACTTGCCATTAAGAAAAGTTCTGATGGCCCCAAACACTACCTCCGGATATTCTGCAAACACCTGGTGGGCCGCACCCTCAACCGTTAGCAGACGAGCATTTGGAAGCAACGACGCCCACTCCCGGCCAGCCCCGTATGGCGCATTACGATCCCTGGTTCCATGAATAGTCAATACTGGATGACGCACCTTCGTCACTCTCTCTCTCGGAATGTCCAGACGCTTCACTGAAGCAAACCCATACTGAAAGTGCCTGGCCAGATTGATGGGCCATTCATTCGGCATATCACAAACTCCCTGGCCCAAACGCTCGACATTTGCTGGATTCCCAACGAGCCAAAATCTCATTACTCGCCACTGTCTTTCGCAGAATTCTTTCGGGTTACTCTTATTAATTCCAGCCTCGCGCAACCTCTCGAGCTCGGCTACCTCCTCAGGGTTCGCGCCCGCTTCAGTTAAGGCGCCCTCATGGGAAAGGTGTGCGGGATATTCAGTGCCAAACTTTAAGGGTACTGGACCAATCTGCACGATGCGCTCCACTCGCTCACCGTAATCCATTGCGTACATGATTGCCATTAACCCCAAGTACGAGTAACCCACCAAACTAAATCTCGAAAGACGGAAATGCTGCCGTACAGCTTCCAAATCTTTTACATCGTGGTGAATAGAAAGTTTTTCTCCATCTGCCACCGCATCAGACCGTCCGCGCCCACGCATGTCGTAAGCAATCAAAGTAAACCGATCGGCGAGCTGCTTGAAATCTTCAAACAAAAATAACCGGGCCGGGGCGATGATGACTTGTCGCCCATTCCCAGCTTTTTGATAGAACAAACGGATACCGTCAGGGGTCGTAATGTAACCCTCTGTAATCTTCAGCGAAGATTTACTGGTCTCGGCCAGCGCGCAACTCTGAAAACTCAAAAAGACAAGGCAAAGCAAAAGCGCTTTCATCAATGGCAATCTCCTTATGTTTTTCTAGCAGACTATGATCGCCTGGAGAGATGTGAAAAGAGATAAGGGACGAGCTGTCAGAATTCAGTGATAAGCTGGATTTAAGTGAGGGATTTCAGAATGGCTGACCCAAAACTTGTTCGAGCTGAGCACGGTAGTTTCGGCTTAACGTTAGACGAACGCCATTTGTGAGAGTCACGTTGTAGTCGCCATGAAACAGTGGTTGCAAGTGCTTGATTCGTTCGACATTGACGATCGTGGATCGGTGTATCCGAGCGAAAAGGCGACGGTCAAGCTTCTCTTCCATATTACTTACAGTCTCTCGATGTAAATAAGACTTACTTCCCACATGCAGGCATACGTAATTACCTTCTGCCTTGACCCAATCAATTTCGTCACAGCGGAGCACGAGGATATTGCGGGCATTCCCTACGACAATTCTTTTCGGCTCTTTCTTTTCAGTCATCAGTTCTTCCAACAAGGACCGCAACTGATGATTCACCTGACCACCCCGGTTAAGCTCAATCTGCATACGTGCTCGTGACAGAGCATTTTGAAAGCGCTTGCGATCAAAGGGCTTAAGTATGTAGTCCAGCGCATGCGCCTCAAACGCACGAAGAGCGTGTTTGTCATGGGCTGTGACAAAGATCACAGCGCCAATTTGATCAGCGCCGATCGCCTGCAGAGTGCCGAAGCCATCCATTCCCGGCATCTGGATATCAAGAAACATCAGATCAGGTGACTTTTTGCGAACCACCTCGACAGCGGCCACGCCGCTACTGCATTCTCCCAGGATTTCAACGTCCGGCTCATTTTTCAAGAAGGTCCTTATCTTCTGACGGGCAAGCGGCTCGTCATCAACAATCAGCGTCCTAATCTTCTGAACCATGTCGACTCACTTTTGACTCAAATGATACGGAATTATCAAATTAGCTACCATGCCACCCGGCTGACGGCGCCTCAAGTTGAATGAATATGAATCGCCGTAAAGATGTTTGAGCCGCTCGCGAGTATTTGTAAGACCGATTCCTTCTCTTCGAGATTGCAGGGAATCTGCTTTCTGAGCAGGACCATTGTCGCGAACCTGTAAATATAAACTCCCGTTCTCTCGGATAGCTCTGATCTCAATAAGCCCTGGACCAGATTGGGTTGCGATGCCGTGGCGGATGGCGTTTTCCACCAATGGTTGCAAGATAAGATGAGGCACTAAAGCCTCAAGAGTATCCGGACAAATCGCTTTGCGAACAGTGAGCCGGTCCGCGAATCTAATCTTCTCGATCTCCAGATACTTATCAAGAAACTCCAACTCCTGTTTGAGACGAACTTCATGAGCGTCGGAATCCCTCATGCTTGAACGCAATAAGTCGCTCAGGCGGCTGAGCATTGAGTCCGCTGCTTCGACATCCGTGTACATGAGAGCGGATATTGAGTTGAGCGTGTTGAAAAGAAAGTGCGGATGAAGCTGCATTCTTAGGGCCTGAAGCTCGGCTCGTACCAGTTGTGCTTCGACCTGCGATGCTCGCAGCTCGCGTTCACGGTACTTTTGATAATAATTGAGTGTCTGACTGAAGGTCACTATCAACCAGTAGGTGAGAACGTTCCAGTGAAAGTGCATCGCGAAGAGAGACGTAAACTTTTCGCTGAATGTGAAAGGCGTACCTGTAACGACTCTTGCGGCCTGATTAATCAGGATAATCAGCGTCAGGTGAATTGCAGCAAGTGCAATGCAGGTTGGGATGTGGACCGACAGAGCGCCTAAGAGGGCTGGTTTTTCTAAAGGGTAGCGATTTGAGAACCATACGACCAGAGGCGCTAAGACGGCCCATGTATACCAGTAAGAAAGCGACCAGGGAATAGCCTTGGTCCAGGGTAACTCCTGACCGAACACGTGTAGGTTGATGAGATAGGTCTGCACACCAAAGAACACTCCACAGAACGTCCAGAATGTGAGCGCAATACTCCACTTCAACCACCATGGCCGGATAATAGTGCGTGATTTATCGTAAGACATACTAACGCGCAGGCAGCTGCACTGCTCCAAAATCGCTACAAGCACTCAAGGAAAACCGATGCTATCGCCGCGGGCAACAGGAAGAAACAACGCAAGAATCCCCTCTGTCTAACGCACTGGTCATACTGCAAAGCTCTATTTTCAGAAATTGTACTTCCCTGCAAAGCCGTTTGCACGGGGCGTCCATCTGAATTCGCCGCCAGGAATGGGTTCTTGAATCGCGATCGCTTGCGAAGCTGCTTCGCGAAACGAGGAGCCGGCGAGCAAAAGGGCGATTCCGCTAAGTACGACGAACAGCTTCACTGTTTGATTCATGATGTCCTCCTTTTCAAAATAAGGCGAGATGAGAACCGTCCGAGTTAAGTGCCTGTAACAGTGTGGGGGGAAAAGATAATAGTCCTCGAAGTGGGGGGTTCAAGGAATTTGATGAGCACTTTTCTCAGTCTGTTTTTTTGGTATCGTCTAGGAATCCAATATGACGGTGAGACTGTGTAGAGCCTCTATTGCGATTGCGGTTTTTTCGCAATCCCGGGTGGAACAGGATTGGGATCCTGCCATAACCCTTATTACAGTCCCACTAAGTCTTGAACTCTCTCGCTTTTTGGGTAGGGCTGCTTCCTTACTCGGTGAGGCTGGCGTCAAAGTACCAGCATTCTTTGGAACTGGATGAGGGCCTGAAGAGCATGCCGTTAGAAGAATCGCGAGCAGAGTAGACTAGCCAATTTATTTCTTCATGGTTTGTTCTTACGATTTGACACCAAGCTCACCAGGGAACACTAATATAGTGGTGAATAGAATAAGAGATGGAGATAAAAATGCGTCCTCAACCCTTAATCGCGGTTAACGACGTCGAAGCGAGCAGCCGGTGGTACCAGCATCTTCTCGGTTGCCAGAGCGCCCACGGTGGCCCTGAATATGAGCGATTGGTTCTGCATGGTGTGCTGATCCTCCAGTTGCACAGCTTTGCGGTCGAACATGACCATGGACCAATCGGCGATGTTAATGACAAGCCCTATGGTAACGGCGTTCTGCTGTGGTTTGAGACTGAAGATTTTGACGCTGCCATGGTCCGAATGAACGAGTTGAAGGCGGAGGTTCTCAAGCCACGCCATCGTAACCCACCTTCAGGAGGTGGTGGTCCGAACCACTGGGAATGTTGGCTCCGCGATCCTGACGGATACACCGTTGTGTTAGCGAGTCCCGATGGTTCGGCGGGGTGATTGAAGGGGCGGACACGGAGGTCCGGCCCTACAATTAATTCGGGATCGCAAGATCTTCAGCCGGAAGTCGCCTGTCGTACTCCGCTTCCAACCGCTCGATCGTTGACCAAAACGGCTTCGGCTCACTCCCATTGAGATGGTCAATGAGAACTCCCACATGTACATGCCAACCGCTGGCAACACTGATCATCTCCCCGCGGTTGCGCAGGCGGCGATGCGTCAAGACCATGAGCACTTCTCCGCTTCGTTCGGCCAGTTCAAACGTCACTTCGGATTCATCTCCTTGCTCTTCGCCCCAGGTAAAGCTGAGTAGATGCGGCGGTTCGCAACGGATCACCTGACCATTACTAATCATGCCCTCATATTGTTTGAACCGCTCGGGAGTCGGTTCACCTTGAGGAGCCAGCTTCGAGTTATGAAAATGAAACTCGAGTTTCCCGCCCGGACGCAACTCCATGGGGCCTGCTGCGAACCATTTTGCACGCTTGTCCGATTCTGTAAGGTAAGCCCAGACCCGTTCGATTGGACCAGGCAGCATTCGTTCGAGCCGAACCGTACCGGCTTCTGGCGAGATGCCATAGTCGTCAACGATTGATCCATGTTTCGGGACTAGAGCTAAGTCTTGCCGACGGCACAACCATCCCAGAAAGGGAAGTTCTTTTTTGCGGATAGGCAAGTAGACGTTAAGACTGGTTCAATCCGGTTGGCGGGAGTATTCCAAAACCCAAACAATGTGCTTCGTCCCGGACAGTACGGTCGTGTGCGCGCGATCACGACATTGAAGGAGGATGCGGTGGTGACATCGAGAGACTAATCGAACAAAACTGAGAATCCAATCAGCTTGTTATTGGGAAATACGGGACCGATTAGGCGCGGGAAACCTCTTGCTGAACAGGAGGAACTGCCTGACTGGACCAATGCATCGGAAACTTCCTTAAAAGCTATTAGACGCGTTGGCTGCTGATCGTACTCTTTTAGTGCGGAGCTGAGTCTGACCCGGACTTAGCGCAATGAGTTGCTATTAATGGTCCAGCTCTAAGAGGCTTTGGGCGGCGGCTGGCAGTGAGGTGGTGAATGGTGAATCGTGAATGGTGAATGGTGAACAATGCATGCGATCAGATATTCCATGCCTCCACCATTCCCCATTCACCATTCACCATTTACATGAAATCTCCATGGGCCAAAGCCCAATGCATCCTGTGAATCTTGTATATCATGTCAGCGAAGTAGCGTTCTTTATGAAAAACTATGAGCACGCGTCGAAGAGCCCCAACTTAATGAGAGAATAAGTACGTTTAACCAAATTGTCGCTCTTGCTTCCCTGCGAACTGAATATTGGCCGTATAGCGATGCTGACTTACCTGACGAAGGGATTCATAACTTGAAATTGTAAGTGATCGTCCCTGAAGTTCGGCGTTGCCCGACTAGCTTCTCAGGAGCGAACTTCGCTTTTCTTGCCGCCGCAATGGCAGGCGCTTGCAGCAATGGGTGTCCGTTCA
>CAZNPP010000105.1:0-14687 GCA_964574785.1 uncultured Chloracidobacterium sp.
CCTTCACGAAGCTTTGCCTTTGCAACACGTTTTCCGTTTAGATTTGTGCCATTGCGACTGCCCAGGTCTATGAGGCGACAACTCTTGCCAGCACACTCAACAGCAAAGTGCTGACCCGACATAAAAGTGTCCTGCAAGGCGATGTCAGATTTGGTAGTGCGACCGATCTTGATCGACTTGCCGTCATCAACTTCGATCTTCTGGCCCTCGTGTGGACCTGAAACAACTTCTAAAACAAGTCGCATAGCAGTCTGGTAACCTGAAACTCGGATCTCTAGCTAAGAATTTATCACCATCCAGGCAAGCGAGCGAGTCCGGTCAAGCCGGAATTGTGTACTAATTTGTAGGAGGCGTTTAGTGACTAGCCCAGCAAAGAATGTGTGCCCACGGAAAGGAGAACCCTACAAATTAGGACTCTACCCAAGCCCGAAGAAGCTCTGTACCAATTGTTGCCCACTTTTCTTTGGGATGGACAGTCACCCCCCGATTATCACTGTGGGGATTCCCATCGCAATTTTATTGGGAGGACCAAGCGGTTCGATTATGGTGTCTCCCACCCGACAGGCGGGAAGATTGTTGATAAAGACAGTCGCTGAACCATCTATCACGACGCCCGGCCCATGAGGAGGCACAGGCGAGGGGGTTGTACAAGTGTGGATATCCGCACCTCCTGCGGCTCCTGTAATCATGCCGCCCAAAGACGCGGCCGCTGTGGCTTTGGCGGTCTGTTCGGCAGCGTAGGCTGCTGGCGCACCCGGTGTTCCAGCAGCTGCTATTGTCGCTGCCTCGGCAACCTGGATGGCAGTATCTGACACCTGCTTTGCGGCCTGCAGAGCAGCACCGACACCTGCCGGCACCCCACGCCAGGCGGGCAGGAACCCGATAAGAACGTTCGGGCTACCAGGCCCTGTAGTCAAAATCGGTGGCAGAGGGTGGATGACCGGATCAGTTATTCTAGCGGCTGGACCTTGAGGCATTTCTTCCTCCAAAGCTAAGGTTGAAACGAATCATATTACAAAAAATCTTTGGGCATCTGTCTACCACGGATCATACATTTGAGGACTTACTAATAAGAGTCGTTCAGACGCGACAGAGTAAAGGTAGGTAGTTGTGCTCCCGACCTGAGCTGCAGTTTGTCCGACCCTATAATTAGCATAACGAATTCTGACCGGCCTATCAGAAAGTCGCTTAGGACCACGCATGACAGCTTCATTTCCATTTGCAAACGGAAACATTAATTCAGTTCGACGAACATTTTCGGAGTGGAAGCAATCGAACAAGGAGTGGCCAGCCTCATGCGCCAGCACCGTAGGAAGATGATCCGACCCTGCCATGGCCCTTGCAGCCAGAAATATAGAGAATGGCGAAGGTGGATGTGGCCTAAAGTCGGCGAAAAGATCAATACACGGAGAAAAGGCTCGAGCGTGCAAATTAGCGCTAACGAATCTTCCGACGACGTAACAGTCGAGTCTACCATCATCATGATCCGGATCGTGCGGAGAATCGAAATTTCTCATGATCTGCCGTTGCTCGATCGTTCCGTATTCCATGTCACGGTCATCGTGATCGGTGACTCTGTTTAGGTTGACCGCGGCCAACGTCAAGGTTGCGCCACCAGATCTCTCGGTATTCCGCACGGTACTTATGCTCACGCGGCCGTTTGCCCGGTCCCGAATGACGATGTCGGTGGAACGTCTCGTCGCCAAGGTTCCAAGCGCCGGCGGATTCTCAAATGTCTCAGCAACAAAATCAGCATCGTCGATTTCTGTCACCAGTTGATCTGCTATTTCCTTTGGCGTCGGACGCGTAGCTGGCGTCGCAGCAGCGGGAATTTCGAGTTCAACATCCTTATTTACAACAACACCTCCGCCGCGGTCGGAAGTAATCGTGAAGCTCATTCTCGACGGAGTCGCATTAGTTGATGTTCGGCCCAGGGCACGTCTGCCGTTTATGTTTGAAACAGTGAGCATGTTCCTTTGCGGCGGATCGAGAAATCTAATGCCCGGTGCGACGATCTTCGGAGCCATATTAGCCTGAGCGAAGATCCGCCTAAACCATCTGAATACTCTGTAGCGAATGTCGGCTTCAGTTCTTCCATTAAAACCCGTTGCATCCCCAATGTTCTGTCTGAAAATGCCGACGCACATCTTGATGCGGTGCCGGTTATTGCCTATCGGAAGTTGGGCCGTAACCCTACAGCGAGCATCGCCCGCCCTGGGACAGCTATCAATTATATAGGTGGCACGAACCTGCTGGTCTAAGATCTCCACGCGCTCTTCGTTCTGTTGATCATCGGTGACGAGCAGTGTTTGCTGTGGCCGTGCCGCTTTATCAAATTGGTCCGTCACCAACCGGAGATAGGGCGAGCGAAATCTTTGATCCGGTGCTGGAGTGGCACGAAAAACGCGAATATCCTGTCGCCGTCTGGCAGCCTCCGCAGCGCTGGACCAATTCAAGTCGTGCCCTGTTACTGCACCGGTCGCATCATAGATAGGATGAAGTGCTTCCAATGTCACCGTTAGCTGGGCATTGCCTGTCCGCGTGTCGCGAACCTCGACCTTAAAGGCGTCTGGATCTGCATCCGAAGCAGCATGAAATTTCCAATGATTAGGACCAGCGAAGGCATCCCAGCCACCTGTCCCGGCTCTGTCGGTGCGGTAATTACTAATCTCCAAGTGTGCCAGAGAGACATCATCTTCAAATGCTCCCGCCGCTGAACCATGAACAAACCTAATGGAAGCGAAAGGTACTCCTAACCGCACAAAGACGTGCCTGCGTTCAGTTGGTGCAGAGTCCTGTCTTTCTACAAGATCCGGCACGTAAACATCATCACCAGCCCGTAGCTGTCTATTTCCTATGGCCACATTTGCTGCGTGGTCGCGTACTGGTGCGCAGTTAACAAAACCTGCTTCCGCAGCAATATGGCAAAACGTATCTCCCGGTCCAGCTGTTAACCAACGACCCATCCTTATCTCTCCATCGAATTAACCACTGATCCAGGGCTTTATGGCTGACCCTGGCGCAAAACCAGAGCGGAAATATCACTCTCGATCTAGTACATCGAACTGAGAGGTTTTCGCCCTATCAAGTATTCGCTGTTCTCTTGGCAATAGGGCCACACCAAAAAACTTTATGGCCCGAGCGGCTCTAACAATGTAGGGTTCCTTCTCCTCACGGGGCAGATCCGAAGTCTCGATTTCTTCAAGTGTCTTGCGAAGCATAGCGATAATTAAATCGGTACGATTAGCTCTGGCTTCATTGCGCAGCCATCGCGCCGACCACCAACTTAGCTCAATTGAGTCTACCTCACCCCAACCCAGGTAAATCCGGCAAAGCTGCTCGACACGCTCCTGGGTCGTTGGAAGCGCTAAAACTTGTTGACGATACTGACCATCGGCTTCGACTCTTGGCAGATCATTATTAAGCCATTGATCAATTCTTTGGTATTCGTTATCTGATTCAGCGTCACTAGCAGCTTTGGGTTGCAAAGCTTTGAGGGAAGCATCCATTCGATTGGCCAGACTTTTGGAGTTAACTCCAGGTCCCATCACCTCTACGGCTTCAATCAATTGTTCATAGCTCTCCGGCGCTAACTGGTGGTTTACGAGATATTCAAAGTATTCTGCCGCCTTCCGAGTCTGTGGCTCACCTCCAACGGCTGACAAAACTGATATTATCTCTATCGACTGGCCAAACTCTTTGGAATCCTTTTCGGACCGTCTTAGCATCTTCTCAAAGTGATCAAGAACCGAACGCAAGTCATAATAATCCACAGCAAAACGGGAGCGACGGAACGCAGTTACAGGTCTGCCCCTATCGAGTTTTCGGCGAATAAAATCTTCGACATCGGCGGGATTCAGCAAAGTAGGCACTGTTCGACGCCCGTAGCGACCGCCCAATACATATGACTCCAATTCACGCTGGGCCGTTGTTTTGTCGACATACTGGGGTGGCACCGTACTCATTGGTCTCTCTTCCTCTCTGCTGACTGACGCTGTTGGCTGCTCCCTTACTTTGTAAGAACGTATACAAGAAACCTCGCTCGCAAGAAAAAGAATGATCAGCAAACAACTCAGATTCCCGACAGCCGAACCGTGACGCCTCATCATTCCCATCCTGAACAGCATCACTTTCTTTTCCACGCCGTTTGGTCCACGTCAGGGAATGTGACCTTACAATTTCCCGGGTCGATTCCATCAACCCGGGCAAAGCCATTTTCATCTAAAGTCCCCTCAGCCAAGGTACTACCATCAGGAAGCGTAACCCTGTAGCGTTCGCCGGGAACCGGCTCATTAGCTTCATCCACAAGTTTGATCTCAACCCAGGACTTTTTCGGCTTGTTCTCCTCGGACGTTGCCTTGTGCCAAGGCGCCTCTAATGCCGCCAGTTTAGACGGAGGCAAAGCCGCACGCTGATCTTTATACGTTTCAGACTTGCTACCCGGATCGGCGTTATCAGCAATTTCAGCTTCCTCCGGCTCAATAGGTGAAACCAGTTTCAGACCTGACCCGCTACCAGCCGCTCCTCCGCTATTTATGTTCACCATAGTTCCCACGATGGTCACTCCGGCCGGACTAATGTCCACAAAGTTACTCCCTACCTTAAGGCTAATCTGGGCGCCAGCCTCGATGACGATTTTCATCCCAGCTTTCAGGTGAATTTCCATTCCTGCTTCTTCGGCATGATTCTTACCGAATTTTTCGCTCACATCTCCGCTAACTTCCAACGAGTGGGAACCTGCTACCTTGATGGCCTGTTTGCCATTAATGGTAAGGTGGTTGTCACGATCATACTGAGAAACCAGATCTCGTTTGATGAGCACATGCTTGTCTCGTTCAACCAGTTCGCGCTTATCACGTTTGACTATTAAGTGACGGTCATTTCCAATCCATTCCCGTCGATCATTTCGAATGCGGATATCCTGGTCCTTCTGGCCATGGAAAAAGAGCTGCTCACTTCCCTTTTTGTCTTCAATGCGAATCTCATTAAAGCCGCTACCACCGGGAGTGCTGTTGGATTTGAAAGTACTCTTTGTCTTGTGGTCAGGTAACTTGTAGGGTGGCATTTCTGTAGCGTTATATACTGAGCCAATAATGATCGGCTGATCGGGATCACCCTCGAGAAAATCCACCACCACTTCATGACCGATGCGGGGCCAGAAAGCTGCACCCCAACGAATTCCGGCCATGCTTTGCGCCACCCGAATCCAGCAGGAGCTATCGGCATTCGCCTGCCCCTCGCGATCCCAATGAAACTGAACCTTTACACGACCATACTTATCGACAAAGAGCTCCTCACCTGGAGGCCCAACAACCACAGCGGTCTGTGAACCCTTAACAGTAGGTTTTGAGATTGTGCGAGCGGGGCGAAAAGGTAATGACGACGGAATGCAAGTAAACGAGTTGTCGTATTGAAACTCCCCCTCACCGGATCGATATTCATAGCCAAGTTGGGCGTTATGCTGAACACTCGTCAGTACATACTCGCCGTTGGCATTGAAATGTCGAGCAAGCGTGAACTTATGACCACTGACTAACTGCCGGCTACTGCTCGCGCCCAATATGACTACACTGGGAAGTGCTTCCTGCTCCATCCGAATCTTCACTGTTCGTTTGTTATCCTCGAAGATCTTTTCTACATCGGCAGGCTTTTCTCCGCCTCCTTTGTCAACTCCATCAAACCGCTGAGCATACTCACCGGGCCAATCGTAAATTTCGAGCTTGTCGTTGTTTCCCACCTTTAACTTGTGTGTCACTTCACCGACGCTGACGCTATCTTGTATTGGCTGTTCAGTCTCTAGATGTTTATGAGGCAACTCAAAACAATGGTCCCAAAGGGTGTACTTGCCTGAACGAAGATCCTGGACTTTCTCCCAGCTAAGGCAGCGATCGGTTTCTTCGCGCGCACCCCCTTCAACTTCCTCAAATATCAGCTTCTCTAGATCTGGTACCTCTGCATGGCTCTGGGGAGTATTTGCAATCACCATTTCGTGCCCATCCTCTGTGTGCTTGAAGAAATAGTAGATTCCTTCTTCCTCCATTAAGCGAGAAGCAAAGTTGAAATCGCTCTCCCGATATTGGACACAGTAGTCACGCGGGTGAAAAGTGCCCTGTATTTCATACTTGACGTCGATCCCACTCAGCACCTTTTTAAGAATGTCAGGTACTGAAATGTGTTGAAACATGCGGCTTTGAATACGTCTGGTGTGCAACCAAAAATGTGGCACCATTTGCATCCGATAGTGAGTGAAGGTTTCATCCCGCGCCCCCTGACTTACACGGCTACATATTCCGCTAAAGAAGCGCATTCGGTCGTTGGGCAGCATCAGCCTGACAGTAACTCTTTGACCCAAAAGTTTGTCGAAGGCGATCTCTTTATCGTTTTCAGCCATCAAGTCCAGCTGAAAGTTGAAGAGTTGAGAGATGGCTTCTTGACCGCTAAAACCAACAAGCAGTAGCGCATCCTCACCCAAGGGTGTGATAACTGCCAACGGCCTATCGGCCTGTACATAAGTTGACATTAGTTCAGGTCCTCACAGCCAATGATGCACGAAGCGGACTGCGCCAGAGTTAATGAACGTTCACCTTGTAATATACGAAAGAGCACCGCTCACTGGATGTCGTACTGGAACTTTCCGTCCGCAACCGATACGCGTACCCTTGAGACCAAAGCCCCGGTAGACATTCTAGAAAGGAATTCACCGGACATCTCAGGTAAGAGTGTACGAGTGAGAATATGGTCCACATTGCGGGCCCCGCTCTCGACTTCCGTACAACGATTGGCGATCTCGTCTATGACTATCTCGTCATAACTGAACTCAGCGCCGTGATTCTCAGCAAGCCTTCGCCCAACTCGACCAAGCTGAAGCTTGATAATCTCACGCATCACATCGTCGGAAATCGGGTAATAGGGAACAACAACCATGCGACCAAGGAGGGCAGGTTTGAAGACTTTCAAAAGCTCCGGCCGGATGGCCTCTGTCATTGCTTGCGGTTCAGGTTTTGTGTCGGGATCGGCACAAAGCTTCATCATGGTGTCGGTCCCCACGTTGGAGGTCAGAAGGATTACGGTGTTCTTAAAATCGATTTCACGACCTTCTCCGTCCTCGAGCATGCCTTTATCAAAGACTTGATAGAAAAGCTCCATTACATCAGGGTGGGCTTTTTCAACCTCGTCGAGTAGTACGACTGAGTAAGGCTTTCGTCGAACGGCCTCTGTAAGTACTCCACCTTCACCATAACCGACGTAACCCGGAGGTGAGCCTTTAAGGGAAGATACCGTGTGTGCTTCCTGATACTCACTCATATTGATTGTAATAGTGTTGCGCTCGCCGCCATAGAGGGTGTCAGCAAGAGTTAACGCTGTTTCAGTCTTGCCAACGCCGCTTGGTCCAACAAGCAAGAACACACCAACAGGTCTGCGTGGATCTGTCAATCCTGCGCGGGCAGTACGAATTCGTTGAGCAATGGCTTCCAAACCGTGTGATTGACCGATTACACGTTGTTCGAGTCTGTCTTTCAATCTGAGCACCGTATTGATTTCGTCTGTCAGCATCTTGCCTACCGGAATCCCGGTCCACCCGGAAATCACTTCAGCAATAGTCTGGGAATCCACACATGCTTGCATGAGCGGGGTCTCTGCCTGGACCTCTTCGAGCTCTTTATTCAGCCGACCCAACTCAGCACGCAATGCGTCAACATCTGGAGTGGAGGTCCCGGAGCCATCCCCTGACTGTTCGCTCGTGGGCACTACTGTTGTCGCAGAGGCTCCGGCAGCAGCAATCTGAGGAGCACTTGCGGTGGTTGCACTGGGACCAGCTCCCGCAACGGCAACTGCTTCGGTGCCTGTTTGTGCTGGTGCTGCATTTGCTTTGCCCATAGCGATCTGCTCAAGCTGACCACGAAGGTCACGGATCTTTCCGATAATCTCACGCTCCCGATCCCATTGGGCCTTGAATCGTCCGAGCCGTTCTTCTTGCTGTGTTCGCTCTTCTTTCAGCTCGCTAATCCGCTCACTATGATCTGAACCTGTTATAGCCTCACGCTCAAGCGATCCCAGCTCAACGGTTATTTGTTCGATGCGCCGTTGGGCATCTTCTATTGGAGCCGGGGTTGCACCTTGTCCGATCGCTACCCGGGCACAGGCGGTATCCAGCACACTAACTGACTTATCTGGTAACTGGCGGCCTGTAATGTAACGATGTGAAAGCTTTACGGCATCGGCAACTGCTTCATCGAGGATCCGCACGCGATGGTGATTCTCCAGCATGTCTGAAAGACCCCGCATCATGGCGATTGCCTTATCCTCATCGGGTTCTTCTACTTTCACGACTTGGAAACGTCGAGCCAGCGCCGCGTCCTTCTCGAAATATTTTTTGTACTCAGCCCAGGTGGTGGCAGCAATTGTGCGAAGTTCACCCCGAGCCAGAGCAGGTTTGAGGAGGTTAGCGGCATCGTTCTGGCCCGCCTGGCCACCAGCTCCGATCATCGTATGAGCTTCATCGATGAAGATTATGATTGGCTGCGGAGAGGATTTCACTTCGTCGATCACAGACTTTAGTCGATTCTCAAACTCCCCCTTTATTCCTGCGCCTGCCTGGAGCAACCCGAGGTCCAGCGAACGAACAGCTACATTTTTCAGCGGCTCGGGAACATCACCCTGAGCGATTCTGAGAGCGAAACCCTCGACGACTGCAGTCTTGCCAACGCCAGCTTCACCAGTGAGGATCGGATTGTTCTGACGGCGACGAGTCAGAATATCGACGACTTGGCGAATTTCGAAATCGCGACCGAGCACGGGATCAATGCCCCCCTGCCGCGCTTTAGCCGTAAGATCAACCGTAAACTGATCCAGCGATTTGCTTTTTCCCGGCACTCCTCCTGGCCCGGGGGTATCAACACCTGCTGGCTGGCCTCCTAGTCCGACTGCTTCCTTGTCCTCACCAGAGCCCGTGCAGATATCCGAAAAATTCTTTTTTAGCGTTTCGACTGAGATTGGTGTGAATTCCCTTGTTATCTCCCTTGCCAAACGTGCCAGGTCATCATGAGTCAACAATGCCAGCAGCAAGTGGCCCGAACGGATCTTGGCAGCCCCATAGTCTATAGAGGCCAGAAGCCAGGCTTCCTGTACCAACTGTGGAAGCCGCGGAGACAACGCCGGTGTGCGCGCGTTTCCTGTCTTCAGCCGATCCAGTGCGCGAGTCAAATCCTTATTCAAACGGGTTTGATCGACATCGAAGTGTTTGAAGATTTTGGAGAGATCGGTGTCTGGCGCTTCCGTTAATTTAATTAAGAGGTGTTCAAGATCCACATCATAGTTTGTGCGAGAAAGACACAAACCGGCAGCCGCCTCGAGCGCATTCCTGCTGGTATCGTTAAGCCGTTCAATCAATGATTTTAGATTTACGTTCATGATAACCTCCAAGCGAAGCGTCGAAACTTCGCGTTAATTTTTGATTGGCAATATGACCTGGGTGTCGTCGTTCCTAAATTCCTGTGTCTTAAGCCAACTGGTCCATCCCAATCTTGGACCATCTGGAAACCCTGTCGCTAATACACATTCGGGGACATCCGCTGCTTTTAAGACAAGCTGAACGTTAAACTCAAATTCCAGCCCTGCCAGAAATCTTGCCAGGCTGGACATAGGTTTAAACGCCGAACCACTCGGAAGAAAGGCCTTAAACTTCTTGAGATTCAGTGGGCCAATGCGCAAGCGAAAAGCTGACTGTGTCTCCCAAACCTGCTTGCCGGCTATGGTGCTCACTCCTAGTTGACTGTTGGCTTCGCCAAGCCGCGTAATATTGTCGTCATCTAACTTCAACCATTGGCCCGCAAACTGTTCCACGGAGGCGTCAACGGCAAAGTAGTCGCCGATGATAGATTGAATAGCGCTCGCTGAATGGGGACGTTGAGCAATGAGGCCTCCATAGAGAAGCAGGCCCTGATCAGGCATATGCAAGCGCCCCCGCAGACCCGCTGTGCCAAGACCAATAATATTGAATAGATATTCAGTAAAACGATCCGAGCCCACGCGCTCATATGCGATCGGGAAGCGATGCTTCTCCCAGACGCGATAGAACAGGGAGATCATCCGGTGATTGAAGATGTCCAGGAAACTCCAGAGCGCCGTATCTTTATAACGGGCACGCTCCATCAGGAGTTCGGTATACTGATGTGGAAGAATACCGGAAGCCCCAGTAGCCCCCATGAAAGAAATGGTCATTTCGGGAGGCGGATCATCTTCGCGAACATGATCGCGGCTGATGTCGTGAATCTCGCTGGCAGGAAACGAGAGAGTTTGATGCGTTCTGAAGCGCACTACTTCTCCCGCAGTTCTGCCATCCTCACCAACTGGTCGCCGGTCAGGATGGATTCTTTCCAGCAAACGCACCGCCTGAAAAAAATCGAAGCGGTACGGCTCTTCAAAAAGCTCCTGGTCTAAAGGAGGATCTGTTCTCCGGCGCGCGGTGGCCATTTTTTGAGTATTCCTTCACGTTGGTTCGTACGCATGACCAATTGATTGAATGAATTTACTGATGCATAGAGGGCAAGGAAGCGCTCAAGAATACTGGCAAAAAGAAAGAGTCCACTTCCTACATACTGCTCTTCGTCAAAGTCTATCGTCGTTTCGAGACCCCGAACAAAACCAGCCCCGATCCTACCTCCGAGTTGTCGCACAACGCGCCTGCCGCTGACTCGATTAATGCCCAGAATTTGTTTACGAGCGGCAGAAGAATCCATCAAGTTGTACAGGGATAGAATCTCTTGTAGTGCCTCGGTACTAGCGTGAGGTCCACTCTCGGATAGCGAGAGGTGATTAAGAGATAAATGTGAAATCAAGCGCCACTGCATGCCGCGATGAAGCGGTGGTCGCAGGGTGGGTGTCGGTTTCGTTAGACACCGAACGCGGGATAAAGGGGCAGCTCCCTCGACCTCCAATTCTCCCTCACTGCCTCCAAATGGAAGCCTGGCCGGAAGATCCCGATTTGTGCAAGTCGTATGCACCGTAAGCACGCTTGTGGCAGGAACGTGGGGGTTGAAATCAAGGTCAACAAGAGTGATATCGAGTTCGGTGCCAGGGTCTTCGGCTCGTGTTGATTGGCGACGCGAACAATACCAAAAGGTCCGATCCTGCTCATCGGTATAAGCGTGGCGCAAGGAGTAGAAAGGTTGAAAAGCACGCGACTGGCCCTTCTGCGGATCGTCGGCTACTACCGAATCAATCGAA
Source organism: uncultured Chloracidobacterium sp. (assembly GCA_964574785.1). Taxonomy (GTDB): domain Bacteria; phylum Acidobacteriota; class Blastocatellia; order Pyrinomonadales; family Pyrinomonadaceae; genus PSRF01. The sequence goes on from CAZNPP010000105.1 coordinate 11,227, forward strand.
TAGATCTCCATCGCCATTTGGCGCCGTACGTCAGGGATCACGTGGTACTGGTTCTTCAGGCCAGTAAGCCGAATTGGTTCCGCAACCTCCTTGAACAGGTTGACGATTGGCGCACAGCCCAATTGAAACGTGCCTGGGCCGACGCTTCCTCTTGGTGGCCTTACTTCGCGCAAGTAAATATGGAGTTCAAAGCGATCACCAAGTCCCCCGCGCACAGCTTCCTCAAAACCATGCACATCAAAGAAGAGAAATTTTTCAGGAAAGGCGAAGTATTCCGACAGAAATCTATAGCCGAGGAAAGATTTCGCGGTGTAGGGGAGTAGGGCCTCGTCGTCGGCAAAACCAACCTGCTTAAGAACTGAGGCTGGTAACATAACGGGTGCGACCTTAAGAGCCGATAATTTCCGTGTGCGTCTGGCCGTTTTATCCACAACCGGACGAATCTCTACGCGGCTCGCATTGTTAAAGATCATTTCGTATAGCGCATAAGAAAGGTGCGGTTCACCACTAATAAAAAACCGAAGACTTTGAATCGGTTGCTGGGATTCACCATTCTTTAAGATCGCTATAGCCGTGTCATTTTTGCAGGTTAGTGACAGTTTTATGACCGCGTCACGCCATAGACCGCGAGTGTCAACCGGATCGAGCGATTCAAGACTTGCTGCTGTTACTTCTATTGGCCACAGCGTGACATCAAAGCCGGTGCGAAACCGGCAAGGCGTACCTTGAATCGGACGTGAGTAGAGTCCTGTGCCTCGAGGGATCGTGTACCCAGTGGTGAGTGTGCCTTCCTTTGGCTTGAACTGCGCGATTGCCATCGATGGAATCGGGGCGAGGTAATGAGGGTATAGAACATTAAGAAATGATTCGGTAATTTCAGGAAAGTCATCGTCAATCTTCAGACGGACGCGGCCTGCAAGAAAGGCGAACGCCTCGATCAAACGCTCGACGTGGGGATCCTCGCAGCGGTCCGCTTCTATCGACAGGCGGGAAGCTATTTTGGGGTATTTTTGGGCAAACTCCGCGCCCATTTCGCGCAGGAATGCGAGTTCGCGCTCATAATAACCAAGCAGATCGTCACGCATCTAATCATTCACCGCGCACTTCGTAGTGGCCGCTTCCCAATTGCAGCACGGTGTCGAACGTTACTGGTTCCGGTGTGGGATCAATCTTCAATCGGGCATCGATGCGAAAGCGCATGACGCGTTCGATCGAGCGTACGGGTTCTATTGAAACTACTACGTTCTCCAGGCGCCCCTCGAACCGTCTCACGGTCTCTTCGATTTCCCGCTTGATCATTTTCTGATCGCCAGCGTTATCAATACTGAGATGAGTGAAGTCGGGCAGACCATAAGTAGCAACAGAATTGGTTGTCTCTTTCATCTCAGGAGACAGTTCCAGCGCCGTCTGTCTGGTGTTGAGCAACCATTCAAGATCGCGCCTCACCGATTGCTTAAGTTGTCGCAGGCTTTTCGAACGTGAAGCTATCGGTTCGCGCGTGATTTCTGGTTCATAATCCAGTAGTCGATCCAGAACAGATGTAGTAACCTGAAGTTCATTATCGGTTCTCGCCATTTTCCTTCTTCTATGTAGACACAAGCAGTGCTGACGTCCTCGACTGCTACCGAGGACGTCAGCGCAAAGGTATACTCAATCGAGTTCTCGCCAGTTGGAGGGCTAAACCTTCTTGTTTGCCTTCACATCGTAGCCCGCCTTAGTGCTTCCCGTAACCTGGCCTTTCTCATTTTGCACTTTGTGATCAAACTCGATCTTCGAAAAGTTCAGTGAGATCTGATCAGTCGGAACGATGTCGGAATGACCACTGCCTCCCGTCTGATAACTCGAAACTAGCAAGTCCGACATTTTAACAACAAAAAACGCTTCCTGCTTACCGCCCGCCTTGCGACACGTCAGTGTGGCCTCCTTAATATGCTGGCCGGTGGCGCATGCCAACATTAGCTTCGGCGACGCTTTATTGAGTTTCATCACGAAATGAAAATCCTGCATCTGAACCTTACCGGCGCCTCCACCACCTCCGGTTGCGTGAGAACCGATCTGAGTCTCGCCCCAACTCCAGCTTTCAAGATCAATTTCGTTCTTGTGTTTGTGGTCTTGAGACTCACCCTCAATTCCATCGAGCTTCAAAAAGTAGTCAACTACCGCCATCTCCTAATGTCCTCCTTTAGGGGCTCTTGATCTGAGCCGTTGTTTGAAATCTGTCCACCTGGTCACTGGGTCATGAACGCCCAACTCACTGCAATATACGTCTCAAGGTCAACTATCGGATTTGAGTTAGCCCCTAGCTGAAGGCGGCAATTCTGCCACCAAACGTAAAGAGACTGTCAACTCGTCCAATTGGAAATGCGGCCTAAGGAAAGCAACCGCCTTGTAGGCTCCAGGTTTTCCTGGAATCTCGGCAACTTCGATGCGCGCCTCCTTTAGTGGATGAGAGGCTTTGATTGCGGGACCGACATCATCATTCAAGACAACATACTGCGTGATCCACTGGTTCAAGAAGCTTTCACACTCGCTCCGAGACATGAAGCTGCCAATCTTGTCGCGCATCATGGCCTTTATGTAGTGCGCAAAACGCGACACCGCCATGATGTACTGTAATTGCGTTGAGAGCCGGGCGTTAGCATTTGCGGCATCCTGGTCATACTTCTTCGCCTTTTGGCAAGATTGCGCGCCAAAGAAGGCTGCGTAATCAGTGTTCTTGCAGTGCACTAGAGGAATGAATCCAAGATCAGAGAATTCCTTCTCGCGACGATCGGTAATCGCGATCTCGGTTGGGCATTTCAGCGCCACGTCACCTTCATCTGTTTGGAAGGTGTGAGTAGGCAAACCCTGGACAAGACCGCCCCCTTCAACGCCGCGGATTGCGGCACACCACTGGTACAGCGCAAAAGACTCGGTTAGTCGTGTGCCAAAAGAGTAAGCAGCATTGCTCCATAAATACTTATGGTGATCTTTGCCAGTTACATCTTCCTCGAAATTGAAGGTTTCGGTAGGCTCGGTATTCTTACCATAAGGCAACCGTGCCAGCGTTCGCGGCAGCGTCAGGCCCACGTAACGGGAATCTTCGGATTCACGAAACGAACGCCATTTTGCGAATTCAGTCCGATCGAAGATCTTTGCCACGTCACGCACTTCGGTGAGATCCTGAAAGTTGTCCCAGCCGAAAAGCTGCGGACTGGCCGCCGCTATGAATGGCGCATTTGCAGCGGCAGCAACTCCGGATATCTTTTCAAGCAAAGACATATCCTGAGGATGGTTGCTGAACTCGTAATCTCCTATAAGGGCTCCATATGGATGCCCACCAAAGGTACCAAACTCTTCCTCGTAAATTTTCTTGAAAAGCGCTGACTGATCAAATTCTGCGGCTTTCTCAAGATCCTTGAGTAGATCCTTCTTCGAGCAATTCAAGACACGAATCTTGAGCATCGTGCTGGTTTCGCTGT
>CAZNPP010000106.1:0-14565 GCA_964574785.1 uncultured Chloracidobacterium sp.
GCAAGCACCCTTCCCAACAATCCTACTTGAGAACCTGAGACTAACCACATGTTGGGAAAGGGAGCGAAAAATCCAACCACCATCGCTCGGGGAACATAGCGTAAAACAGCTCCCCAGCTATCAAGCTGCACATCATCATCAACGTTTGATCCTCTGGCTGGGTAGCGCGTGAATCGGTACCGCGTCCAAACAATAGTTTCGCGCACTTGCGTCAGCCAGCTTGCCGCTGGAGACGGCGGAGCGGGCTTAGGTGATTCGGATCTAGTTTTTTCTGTAGATGTTGGCCAGTCAGATTTAAGCAGGGGGTGGGTGGGATTCCGAAAAGGCGAGATTAGACGCGGGACTGCAAATATCTCGAAGATTAGGAAAACTGTGACCAGCAATTCTCTGATTGGGAGCTTTCGATCGTTGAAGCCCCTTAATAATAGGATCAGCAAACCCAGAAGGATGATTGTGAGATACAGCATCCACAGATCTGCCCTGATAATCCAAAGCACCAATACCAAACCTGCGGCTGACCCCCCATAGATCCAAACTGAGATCCCCCTCAATAACTGACAAACACTCAAAAATAGACCTAACATAGCCGCAATAAAAATGGGGTCCTTCAAAAACTGAGTTGTATGCAACAGAAAAGTGGGCCAAATCGCAATGACGACCGCCGCGATTAGCCCAACAGGCTTGGAGAAGAATCGATTCCCCAACTCATATATGAGCCAGAGAATCGCGACATAACAAAACAGGTTTATTGGTTCAGCCGCTAGAATGTTTGAGCCCATTGCGGGTTCCAATATCGCCAATGTGATGGAATAGATTTTCGAATGTGAAGGAAACTGCGAACCTAGCCAAGCCTTAAACCCATCTTCCCTTAATAGATGTGCGAGCTGTGTCGCATCCATCCAATGCCTCTGTGAGTCCTGGGCAAAAGAGATCGATACACCATTTCGATCCAGGAGTGACGGGACAAGCTGAAGACGCCCAGCCAGGAAAACCAAAATGGTGCAGCACAGATGGAGTACAGCTGCAAGGCCTAAGAGAACTTTTCTGTTCACTCTGTGATGATGTGGATATTCGTTCACCGGCGAGTTTGTCTCAATCGGTCCAACTGCTTCAACGATAGTAGTTGCTTGGACACCTCTAACGAGGTTCGTTACTATACCCGAGCTTTTCAAATCATGGCACCGTTCGTCCGCAGTTCACTTCTGTTAAGCCGCTTCACGATTTCTCTCGCAGGTGGACTGCAGCACGTAGGCGCCTAGCTGTATCGAAGGTATACAAGGTGTGTGGAATTGTAGGTCTGGTGGGAAATGACGCGACTCCCGTAGACGAGGATTTGCTTCAACGGATGTGTGCCGCCCTCAACCATCGCGGTCCCGACGACCAGGGCTTTTACGTCAAAGGTTCCGTCGGACTCGCCATGCGGCGGCTATCCATAATCGATCTTAAAGGCGGCCACCAGCCAATTCACAATCAAGATCGTACTGCCTGGATTGTATTCAATGGTGAGATCTACAACTATCGCGAGCTTCGCGAAAAACTCGAGAAGCTGGGCCATAGCTTCTACACTAACAGTGATACCGAAGCCATCATCCATTCGTACGATGAGTTTGGCGCCGACTGCCCACACCACCTGCGCGGCATGTTTGCCTTTGCCATTTGGGATGAGCGAACCCAAGAGCTTTTCCTGGCTAGGGATAGAGTAGGCAAGAAACCGCTACTGTATGCCCAGGTGAATGGGCAACTTGTATTCGGTTCTGAATTCAGTGCGCTACTTCTTCATCCTGACATCAGCCGCGATATCGACAGGACAGCGATCGATCAATACCTCTCGTTCATGTGCGTGCCCGCCCCTCTTACCGCCTATCGCGCTATCAAAAAGTTGAAGCCGGGACATACCTTATGTTGGCGCAAAGGCGAGATTAGTACACAGCAATACTGGCAGCCAGACTTCAGGCGAAAACTGAACATTAGCGAAGAAGAGGCGGGCGAACGGACAATCGAGATCCTGCGCGACTCTGTACGGGCTCGTTTGATCTCAGAGGTACCGCTTGGTGCGTTTTTATCTGGAGGGATTGATTCGAGTGCAGTTGTGGCACTGATGAGTCAGGAGTCTCGAGATGCTATAAAAACGTTCTCGATTGGCTTCGAAGAGCAGGATTTCAGTGAGCTTCATCACGCGCGTCGCGTTGCAGAACACATAGGCGCGGATCATCATGAATTCATTGTGCGGCCAGACGCACTTGAAGTTCTGCCTTTGCTTGTAGATCACTACGGTGAGCCCTACGCCGACTCCTCAGCAATTCCTACCTATTATGTCGCGCGCGAAACGCGCAAATATGTCACTGTTGCACTGAACGGAGATGGTGGTGACGAGTCCTTTGCTGGCTATGAGCGCTATGCAGCGATGAGTTTGGCAGAGAAGTATCACAGATTGCCTGCTATCCTCCGAGAGTCATTGATCGAGCAGATCATAGGATTCATTCCTACAACCGAGACAAAGCGTTCACGAATAAGAGATGCAAAGCGCTTTCTCCAGGCGGCGTCTCTACCGAGAGTTGAACGATATCTTCGGTGGGTAAGCGCATTCGATAAAGATGCCAAACAGGAGTTGTATTCAGAAAGCTTTCAGGGAGTAGCCGTCAAAGAGAAAGCTGAGGACTTGCTTGAACCCTGGTTTTCAACAGCCAATGGTTCAGGAATTGTAGATGCAGCGATGTTGGCCGATATTATGACTTACTTGCCTAACGATCTTCTTGTCAAAGTAGACATAGCTACAATGGCCGTATCTCTTGAAGCTCGTTCTCCGTTTTTGGATCATCACGTCATTGAATTCGCTGCGAGTTTGCCCGAAAAACTAAAACTGCGTGGTCTTACTACCAAATATCTTCTTAAGCGGGTATTAAAACAACTAGTACCAGCGGAGAATTTGGAGCGTCGCAAGATGGGCTTTGGCGTCCCCATCGGCTACTGGTTTCGCGGCAAGTTACAACCCTTTTTGCGCGAAACGGTTTTGAGCGAGAAAGCCGAAAAGCGCAAACTGTTCAAACCTGAAGCGGTCAAGCAGTTGGTCGAGCTACACACGCGCGGCGAGCGTGACTACTCTCACCAATTATGGACATTATTGATGTTAGAACTTTGGTTCCAACGGTTTATTGATTAAGGGTGGTCCGTGGTCCGTGGTCCGTTGTCAGTGGTCAGTTGTTGATGGTGGATCAAACGAATCAGTAACAAAGCGCCACTGAACAAGACACGGACAACTGACAACTGACCACGAACAAATTCACAGGAGGTACCGCGATTTGAAAGGCATCGTATTGGCAGGAGGAATGGGCTCACGACTGCGCCCGCTCACCGCAATCACCAACAAACATCTCCTACCTGTATACCACCAGCCTATGATCTACTACCCGATACAGACGCTGGTGAATGCTGGAATTACCGACATAATGATTGTGACGGGCGGTAATTCTGCAGGCGACTTTCTGAGACTGCTCGGAAACGGCAAGGCGTTTGGCCTCAAGCACCTTAATTACACTTACCAGGAAGGTGAAGGTGGCATCGCGGAGGCGCTTTCACTGGTAGAACACTTTTCCGCTGGGGAACCAGTCTGCGTTGTCCTCGGTGACAATATTATAGAGGGAAACATTCGCTCAGCCATTCGCGCATATCGCCATCAGGGAAGCGGGGCCAAGATAATGTTAAAGCGCGTCCCTGACCCGCAGCGATTCGGGGTTCCCGAACTTGAGGGTCGAGTTGTACAACGCATTGAAGAAAAACCGCTCATTCCCAAATCTGAATACGCAGTCATCGGCATTTACATGTACGATGCTGATGTATTCGACATTATTCGGACACTCAAACCATCAGAACGTGGTGAGCTAGAAATTACCGATGTGAATAATGTCTACATCGAGAGAGGTGAAATGACATGGGAAGAACTTGAAGGCTGGTGGACCGATGCTGGTACCTTTGAAAGCCTTCTGCGAGCCTCAAACATGGTTGCTAAGACCGGAGCAAACAATCTGGAACTGAGACTCGTAAGCGAGGTCAGCGTAAATGTCTGATCTATTGACAGCGGGACAAATTGATGGGGTAGTAGTCAGCGACCTTCGCAAGTTCCATGACCGCCGAGGATGGTTGGCAGAACTATTTCGTCACGATGAACTGAACGAGGAGTTCTATCCAGTAATGTCATACATTTCCTGTACTGACCCTGGAATCACACGAGGTCCCCATGAGCATATCGATCAAGCTGACCTATTCTGTTTCCTCGGCCCGTCCACTTTCCAAATACGGATGTGGGATAATCGGGAAGATTCGCCAACTTTCCGGAATGTCATGACCTTGAATGTGGGTGAAGAAAATCCCCAGTCTATTCTCGTACCGCCCGGCGTGGTTCATGCTTACCGCAATGTAGGGCCTGTCCCTGGTTTAGTCATAAATTGTCCGAACCGGCTGTACATGGGCCACAACAAACGTGAGCCAGTTGACGAAATCAGACACGAGGATGATCCAGAAACTCTTTTCAAGATGAGCTAAATAGGCGGCTGTAACTAATGCGTATTGTTCGAGTCATTGCCAGACTAAACGTTGGAGGACCAGCAAAACACGTTGTTTGGTTAACGGCTGGCTTGGAGAGAGATGATTGTACTTCCCTCCTCGTGGCTGGAATTGTGCCTGAAGGCGAAGAAGATATGGGCTACTTCGCCTCCGAGCAGGGAGTCGAACCTTTCTTCATACAAGAGATGTCACGTGAGATCTCACTTAAGGATGTGCTGACTATTTGGAAGCTCTATCGCTTACTGTTACGCGAGCGTCCGGATATTGTTCATACCCACACGGCCAAAGCGGGCACTGTCGGTAGAATCGCCGGTCTGCTTTATCGCTGGACAACTCCTAGTGTGGTATGGGGCCGCGCCCGACAATGCCGGTTAATACACACCTACCACGGCCACATTTTTCACGGTTATTACGGTCCAATCAGAACCCGACTGTTTCTGCTAATCGAAAAGTTGCTGGCTTTCCTCGGTACGGACCGCATCATTGTAGTTAGCGAACAGCAGCGCCACGAGATCCATGAGCATTATGGAGTCGGTCGCGCTTCACAGTTTGCTGTAATACCACTTGGCCTTGATTTAACTATTTTTGCCGAATCTGAAAGTCGCCGCCAACATTTTCGCCAAGAACTTAACGCAGCCGAGGATGATCTGCTTATCGGAATAGTTGGCAGGCTAACTGAGATTAAGGATCACGAACTCTTTTTGCGGGCCGCGGCCCTTCTAATCGCTCATCTCCCTGAGGCGCAGCGCAGATTGTTGTTTGTCGTCATCGGAGATGGCGCTCGACGTGCAAGTCTGGAGTCTTTGGCGCGGTCTTTACATCTCGAAGACAAGGTTACTTTTGTCGGCACGAGGAGAGATCCGGAGAATTTTTATCCGGCACTTGACATAGTGTCCCTCACCTCGCGCAACGAAGGGACCCCTCTAACTCTCATTGAGGCAATGGCTAATGCTCGGCCCGTGATTGCTGCATCCGTGGGAGGGGTAGTTGACCTTCTGGGAGAGGTGCAATGGTCCAACGGCATTTACTCAATTTGTGAACGGGGCATCTCAGTTAAGCCGAATGACGCTCCCTCCTTTGCTAAGGGTTTGGCCCGAATGATTGAAGATACGGAGTTGCGTCGCAAATTAGGAGAGCGTGGTCTACAATTCGTCGGGCAAAATCATCGTAAAGACCGCTTAGTGGACAACATTAGAGCACTTTACCTTGAGCTGTTAGAAAAGAAGGTTTCATTGAGTGCTCGGGCTACCAAAAGAATGGAATCCCGAATATAAGAGTTTCGAACAGAGTCATTGATAGTACCTTGTCTAATAGGAGCTAAAACTTGCGCGTACTTATTACAGGAGGGGCCGGATTTATTGGATCGCATCTCGCCGAAGCGTATCTACATCGCGGCGACGAAGTATTCGTAATCGACGATCTCTCGACCGGCACTATCGAGAATATTCACCATCTAAAGCCGAATCCACTCTTCCACTACACGATTGACAACGTCCACAACCGTCCCGTCACGGCAGAACTTGTGGACCAATGTGATGTTGTGTTTCACCTTGCCGCCGCTGTCGGTGTGAGGCTGATTGTCGAGAGCCCGGTTCGGACCATTGAGACCAATGTACATGGCACTGAGGTCGTACTCTCGGTTGCCAACAAAAAGAAGAAGAAGGTGTTGTTAGCTTCTACTTCTGAAGTTTATGGGCTGAGTTCAGAAGTACCATTTCGCGAGGACGGGAATCTCGTCATGGGAGCTACCACAAAAGGTCGCTGGAGCTATGCCTGTTCGAAAGCGATAGACGAATTTCTTGCCTTGGCCTATTGGCGGGAGAAGAAGCTGCCGACGATTGTTGCTCGTCTGTTTAATACAGTGGGGCCCAGACAAACCGGGCAGTACGGTATGGTTATCCCCACCTTCGTGAAACAGGCTTTATCTGGTCGCCCGATAACTGTCTATGGTGACGGCACTCAGACTCGATGTTTCGGGTACGTCGGCGATGTGATTGGAGCTTTGATGAAGCTTATGGATCATCCCCAAGCTGTTGGGCAGGTGTTCAATATCGGCTCGAATCAGGAGATCTCGATACTCGAACTCGCGCAGCGAATCAAAAAGTTAACGAAGTCACAATCGGAGATTGCCTTCGTCCCCTACGATGAAGCCTATGAAGAGGGCTTCGAAGATATGCCACGGCGGATTCCGGATATCTCACGGGTAGCGGAGCTCATCGGGTTTCGGCCCCGGATGGAACTCGATGGCATCCTTGAGAGCGTAATTGATTATCAGAGCGGGCGGCGTCCTGCCTTGGATGACTGAATTCACCCAAGGATTATTAAGAATAGCCGTAGCGCAACCATTAAACCTTCCTATCTAGAGCAATATGCCGTTTAGCACACGAGACCTTCTTGCCATTGGAACGTCTTTTGTTCTAGCGATTGTGCTAGGGCCACTGGTTCGTACGTTGGCGCGACGATTGGGCATGGTCGCAAAGCCTAAAAGTGATCGCTGGCACAAAAAACCAACTGCCATGCTGGGAGGTGTTGCTATATGGCTGTCCGTTGCCCTCAGCTATATCTTCGTTGCTCCTCAAACTCCTTATGGCTGGGTTGTGCTTGGCGCCAGCACCTTTCTGTTCCTGGTTGGACTCGCGGATGACATTTTCCACGCTAAGCCATATCAGAAACTGATCGGGCAAGTGATGGGGTCAGCTTTCGTTGTCTATTACGGTCTCAGCCTGCCTTGGACTAGCTTCTCCTCATTGAACATGGCACTTACCATCTTCTGGCTGATCGGAATCACCAATGCGGTAAATCTTCTCGACAACATGGACGGCTTAGCTGCCGGAATAGCATTGATTGCATCCTGCTTTCTTGCTCTGAGCTTTGCCACCACAGGCGAATTCACAGAAGTGGTACTACTCCTGGTATTTGCAGGTGCATTGTTAGGATTTCTTATCTATAACTCCCACCCTGCGTCCATCTTTATGGGCGACTGCGGTTCAATGTTCATTGGATTTTTCCTCGCGAGTGCCGCCCTTGTAAATCTTTCAGGCGGGCGTTCCCGAAGCTTCCTTCCAGTGCTGGCGGTGCCCATTCTCGTTCTGTTCATACCTATATTTGATACAACTTTCGTTACTGTGCTCAGAAAACTTTCCGGGCGTGCGGCTTCACAAGGTGGTCGTGACCATACTTCGCATCGCCTTGTTGCACTGGGGATGTCAGAGCGTCGTGCTGTCTGGATGCTATATGGCTTCTCGGCTCTCTCGGGCTTGCTCGCCATCTTGGTACACAACGTTAAGCTCGATGTGAGTCTGGCAGCCATCGCTGGTTTCACCGTTCTTCTTACGCTGGTGGGAGTGTACCTCGCGGGCGTCAAGGTTTATGACGAGACCGAAGAGGCTTTGGCAATGAAAGAAAAGCCTCTCTACGCGTTTCTTGTCGATGTTTCTTATAAGAGGCGCATTTTTGAGGTCTTGCTTGACCTTGTCCTCATAATTCTCTCTTACTGGAGCGCATACGCCATTCTGTTTGGCCCGTTATCAGGGAGCACAGCGTGGAGGCTCTTCCTGCAAACTCTACCAGTACTTGTGTTCGTCAAAATGGCGACCTTCCTGGTGCTTGGTGTCTATCGTGGTCTCTGGAGGTATACCGGCCTCGACGATCTCATTGTTTTTGCCAAAGCGGTGACAGTCAGTTCCATCTTTAGCGTACTGGTAATTCTGTTTGCTTTTCGTTTCGAAGGTTTCTCTCGCACGGTTTTCATCGTCGATGGCATCCTTATGTTCTTGTTTTTGGCGGGTAGCCGAATGGCATTTAGACTCTTTAGACAGTTGCTACCAACTGCAAACGGTCGAGCGGGACGACGCGTGCTCATATATGGCGCCGGAGATGGCGGAGAGCTGTTGCTTAGAGAGCTTTTGAATAACCGAGAGCTGCAATACTCACCGGTGGGATTTTTAGATGACGATCCGGCAAAGAATGGAAAAGTCATACATGGACTTCGGGTGTATGCGCCAAACGGTGATGTCAGCACGATTTGCAAACAGCAGGATGTACAAGAAGTCTTGATTTCCAGCGCAAAGATGTCGAACCAGCGTCTTGAGGCAGTTTTGCGTTGTTGCGACGACAACCAGATAATCGTAAAAAGAATGCGGATCACAATCGAGGATCTCAATAACAGCTAAATACAGATGTCTGAACTGATTCAACTTGACGCCAAGGGATTATTTCTTAGGGTCCTTATGGTGCTTCTGCTGCTGCTGGCAGTGGTTTGGTCCTGGTTTCTCGTGCGCTGGTATCTCGGTAACCTGATGGCCGAGTATCTCAACGTGGAAGAAGACGATATCCAGCTAGTAACTCGGGCTGTTTCGCTGGCCCCCGACGATCCTATTACGCATTGGCGACTGGGAGAATTCACGCAGAAAAGACTTCCACCTGATCGGCTGCCTTTGGCGGTCAGTGCGTATGAACGAGCGGTTAGCCGCTCACCTAATGATTACAGGCTCTGGGTATCGTATGGTATCGCGCTCGAACAAGTCGGGGAGGTGGAGAGAGGTGAAGCGGCCTTGCGGCGGGCCGTAGAACTTGCGCCTTCGTATGCTGCGCCTCGCTGGTTTCTCGGGAACCTCCTCCTGCGAAGTGGGTTGAGCGAACAGTCATTCATTGAATTAAGACAGGCCGGTGAAGCGGATCCGGAGCTGCGCCCACAGGTCTTTAACCTCGCCTGGGAGGTGTATAACAAGGATATAGAATCACTCACCAATTCAGTCGGCAGCGCCGCCGAGACTCGAGCTGAGTTTGCGTCCTATCTAGTAACACGAGGCAGAATCGATGATGGCATTCGTTTGTGGAACAGCCTTACTGGCAGCGAAAAGAGAAATCACCGCAGCACAGGTGAGACAATCGTCAAAAATCTGATTGAAGCCAACCAGTTTCACGCCGCTATAGAAGTGTCGAATGACGTTGTTGCTGCCGGAGGTTACCGTGCGGCTGTGGGCCAGATCCTTAACGGCAGCTTTGAAAATGACGTGGCCCACGGGGCTGGAGCGGTGTTTGGATGGCAGGTACGATCCATTCAACCATTGCAGATAGGAATTGATACCGGCCGCGGCCGCAACAGTGCCCGGAGTTTACGCCTATTATTCCAAGTCCGAACCCGGCTGGACTCAGTTCACGTGTCGCAGCTAATCCCGGTAGTACCTGATAAGCACTACGACTTGGAGTTCTATGTCCGCACAGACAAGCTCCAAAGCGCTGGGACGCCGCGAACTGAAATTGTGGACGCCGTCAGCGGATCAGTGTTAGGTGTCTCAGCGTCAGTTCCAAACGGAACAAATGAATGGAAACCTTTCTCTGTAGGTTTCAAGGCCCAAAGTGAGGCCGTTCAAATGAGGATCACCCGGGAACCGTGTGAGGACAATTCGGTTTGCCCAATCTTTGGTACTGTTTGGTATGACGACTTCAATCTCAAACGCAGAAATTAGTACGCTGGCTCATAGCCATCCAGCCACAGTAACGGCTACCGAACGTCCGCTCGAGCGAACGCCACACACGCTCGCTAGTCGATTCATCTTTTTAATCCTCTGCTTTGCCATAGTTCTGTCGGCACTTGCTTTCGGTACGGTTCACTACTGGTCTTTAGGGCTGTTTAGCCTTGGTGCTTTTGCAATACTTGCCTTTTGGGTTTGGGATGGTTGGCGTCTCGGCACGTTGCGCATCAGCAAGAACCTTCTGCAACTACCTTTATTAGGTATGTTGTTGCTTGGAATTGTGCAACTACTCCCGTTGCGAAGCACAGGTGACGCTGCCGTACTCTCTGTGGAGGCCGTCAGAAGCCTCTCACTTGATCCGTACTCAACCAGGTTAGTTCTGGTCCAACTATTCGCATTGTTTGTCTACTTTGCTGCAACTCTGGTTTTTCTTGACAGCCCTCATCGCCTGCGTCTGCTCGTAAGAACGATCATCATCTTTGGTTTCTTTTTAGCTATCTTTGGGCTAACGCAGTCGTTCACAAGTCCAACGCGCGTTTACTGGCTCCGCGAACTTGCACAGAGTACGCCATTCGGCCCTTTCATCAATCGTCACCACTTTGCTGGATATATGGAACTGGCTATCGCACTCCCATTGGGGTTGCTTTTCGCCGGTTCGCTTGAGAAGGAGAAAAGATTTATTTACCTCTTCGCTGCTCTGCTGATGGGTATTGCATTGATCATGACCAACTCGCGCGGCGGCATCATTAGTCTTATCGCTGAGGTCCTGTTTCTCGCAGCTATCGCAGGCGTCAGAAAGCGACATCGGAGTCGGGTGGCGGATCAGGGAACACGCCGCATGAGGGCTGCTGCGGTGCGAACTGGCTTAGCGCTCGTGCTGGTGACCGGCTTATTTGCGGGAGTGGTCTTGATGGGAGGGGAATCAGCGCTCAGTCGGTTTGTTGGAACCGTTAACACAGATGATCCGACAACCGGTCGCAGCCACTTTTGGAGTGTAACGCTCGACATAATTAAAGAGAACCCTCTTATCGGTACAGGGTTAGGCTCCTTTGGGGTTGTTTACACTCGTTATGATTCACGCAACGGACTTTACCGATTAGAGCAAGCCCACAATGACTATCTTCAGGTGCTGAGTGATGGCGGAATTATAGGTGCTGGTCTCGCGCTGTTCTTTGTGGTGGTGTTATTTCGCGTCGGTTTCCTGCGGCGCGAGTCTCATGATCAATTCAGACGGGGCGTTGCAATCGGCGCGCTTGCCGGGTGCTTTGCCGTACTGGTTCACAGCTTTTTTGATTTCACATTACACACGACAGCAAATGCTCTCCTGTTTTTGACGCTTGCAGCTCTAGCTACTGTAAACGGGCGAATTGAACGTCCGCGGACTCGTCGTCGAAAGCGACGTAGCCGCAGTCGTGAAAGTATCACCGCGGAAGCTCAAAGACACGGAGCGGCCAGGCACGGAGACATGGAACCGGAAAGGATTAAGGCGGAAGGATGAAGGATGAATAAAACCATTTTCGATTTTCTCATAATTTCTCATTTCTCATCAATTTCTCATTTCTCATTGCTCATTTCTCATTTTCCATTGTGCGTGGTCCGCCATAATCTAAGTTCAATATGACCCTAATATGAAAATGAAGATGAAAACGAAGCGACAAATGAGAAATGAAAAATTAATGAAAAATGAGAAATGGAAAATGGTTTTATCCTTACATCCTTCATCCTTCATCCTTTTTGGCTCAGTGTCCATGCCTGCGTGATGTGGTTTCTGGTAATCTTCCAATTAGCAAGTAAAAGGAGACCTTAAAGAAGTGGCCTCGGCGACTGCCGCAACTAGAGATGTGATTACTGATCAGCCTTTACCCGAGATTCTCACTTCCGTTCCCGGCTTGTGCCTTTCTGCAGCACTAAAACACGGCAAAGAAGATGCAGTGAACCACAAAAGTGGTAGTGAATGGGTGCATCTTTCAGCCAAAACCGTGGTCGAGCGCGTACGTCATGCTGCTCTTGGTCTCTCGGCGCTAGGTATTAGGCCTGGAGATCGAGTGTCGTTGTTATCAGAGAACCGCCCAGAATGGTCCATTGCTGATTTCGCTATTTTGAGTCTGGGTGCGGTAAACGTTCCTATCTACACCACTCAAGCAATAGATCAGATACGGTTCATCCTTGCTGATTCTGGCGCCCGGGCATTGTTCGTGTCGTCTCGCAGGCTGTTCAAGTACGCAGCGCGGGCGTTGGCTGATTGGGACCATCTCGAAAAGCTGATCTTTTTTGAGGCTGAAGCAACACAAGGCGTACCAAACTCGATGAGTCTTGAAGCGCTCGAGCAGATCGGTGCGGAACGCTTAAAAGAAGACCCTGATGCCTTCAATGAATTGCTTCGGAATGTGCGTGTCGAAGACCTCGCCACGATCATTTACACATCCGGCACAACGGGCGAGCCCAAGGGAGTGATGTTGACTCACAACAACTTCATGTCCAATGTAAAATCGATCAGTGCCGGCCTACCTATCTCGTCCAGTGATGTGGCACTTTCAGTTCTTCCCTTATCCCATATCTTTGAGCGTACAGGCTTTTATATCTTCTGCTACAACGGCGTGTCAGTTTATTACGTCGCCTCCTTCGACCAGGTCGGCGAGAATCTGCGAGAGGTTCGGCCTACCGTAATGACTGCAGTACCGCGGTTGTTCGAGAAGGTTTACCACCGCATTATCAAAAAAGGGATGTCTCAAGAAGGATGGAAGAAACGTGTCTTCGTGCAAGCGCTTCAGGTGGGCCAGCAGTATGCCGAGTTGCAGGACAAACGGCAGCGTATTCCTTTTGGTTTAAAGTTGCGGCAAAAGGTCGCCAGCCGCTTGGTGTTCTCAAAATGGCGTGAAGGCGTGGGAGGACGCCTCAGGTATTTTGTTTCGGGAGGCGCACCGTTGTCACCTACCCTCTCCCATTCCTTTTTCGCGGCTGGGATTCCCATTCTCCAAGGGTATGGAGCCACGGAAACGTGCATCGTTTCAGCAAATCGTCCCGATAACAACCATGTTGGCTCGGTAGGTTCACCTTTCGCTGGAATAGAAGTAAAGATTGCGGCCGATGGCGAAATCCTTATCCGTGGACCAAATGTGATGCGCGGCTATTACGGACGACCCGACGCTACGGCAGCAGTGATAAAAGACGGCTGGTTTGCTACGGGAGATGTCGGCCACCTGGATGACGGCGGTCGTCTCTACATCACCGATCGCAAGAAAGATCTATTCAAGCTATCGAATGGCAAGTACATTGCTCCTCAACTCATTGAAAGTCTGTTAAAGCAGTGCGAGTTTGTTAGCCAGGTAGTTGTTGTTGGAGCGGGGCAGAAACAGCCTGCCGCCTTGATTGTTCCGGATTGGGAAACTCTAAAACAGGCCTTGACGGCTGCTGGCGAAGAGTTCCCGCAGAATCGCGGCGAGCTAAGCCTTCATCCGGCAGCGATCAAGATTGTTCAGCGTGAGGTTGTCGCATTAACAAATGAACTCGCCGATTATCAGCGTGTGCGACGGATAGCATTACTACCTGACGAGTTCACGATCGAGAAGGGTGAGTTGACCCCAACGCTCAAGGTTAAAAGGCGTGTCATTGACGAAAAGTTTGGCGATCTGGTTGATTCGCTATACGCAGAACGGTCCAAGTAATCGGTGCAGAGAATCCTCCTTATAGGCTTGGCTGGTCTTGTTGGTACGCTTGGCCGCTATGCATTGTCGGGTTTTGTTGCTCGCCGCTTCGGAGAAACATTTCCCGTCGGGACCTTGGTTGTTAATGTCACCGGCTGCTTTCTTGCTGGCTTCGCCTTCTACTTGATGCAAGAACGTTTTCTCGTTAACCACACTTTACGCACGGTTGTGCTTATCGGGTTGTTAGGTGGGTTTACGACTTTTTCGTCTTTCTCGCTGCAGACTTTTACTCTACTTAGAGATGGGCAGATTGGACTTGCCACAGTTAACGTTGTTATCTCGAATGTACTTTGCTTGCTTATGATCTGGGCGGGGTACATGCTCGCAAAGCTGGTTTGAGAATTTAAGATTCATGAGAATACCAGAGGAAGGCTACCTTTTGCGAATCTTCGTCGGTGAAAGTGATCGACATGGTCATCATCCGCTTTATGAATCAATTGTACTTAAGGCTCGTGAGAAGGGCCTCGCTGGGGCTACAGTGCTTCGGGGAGTTATGGGATTTGGCGAGAACAGTATCCTCCATACGGTAAAAATTCTTAGACTCTCTGAAGACCTACCGATGGTGATAGAGATCGTGGACAGCCTGGAAAAGATCGAGCAGTTTCTGCCGGAACTCGACAAGATGATCAATGATGGGCTCGTTACTATCGAGAAGGTTCGGATTATTCATTACAAAGCGAGAAACTAGCAGCGTCCGTTACACAATTGGAGATTACAGAACTGGGAGCGGAGAAGCTGGAAAAATTGGGGTTCAACAACTTTGAATTGGACCAGAAAACGTTTGAATCACGGGCGCAATTTTTCCAGCTTCGGAGCGACCAGGC
>CAZNPP010000107.1:0-14415 GCA_964574785.1 uncultured Chloracidobacterium sp.
AAATGGGGCGCCGATCTCATTGTCATGGGATCCCGTGGGCTTGGTACGTTCAATCGCCTTCTGTTGGGCTCGGTGTCGAATACTGTGGTTCATCATGCGAAGTGTTCGGTGGAAATCGTGAGAAGTGCGCGAACGGATTCAACCGATACTGACTGATGTTAGTGAGCATAAAAGGGAATTGCTCGAGCTCTTGTTCTAAAGCGATCAAGCAAGAGTTATTCGCTAACAAATGTGGAGGAACATCATGCGGGAAAAAATGAGGCTCCTGATCGGCTATGACGGCTCTAAGTTTGCCAATGCGGCGCTCGATGATCTCAGTCGTGCTGGTTTGCCGCGCGATGCAGAAGCGATCATCCTAACCGTTTCGGAACTTTGGTTATCCTTATATTGCGAGCAACAACTTCGCTCAAGCTGCCACTGCCGGATTAGCCCTTAAAAATGCCAAAGCAAGGTTTTGCGCATTAATTCAACTAATTCGCGGTGACACCTACGGTGCCGGTTGCGAAAACTTACACAAATATTGTGTGAAAGCCCACGCCATTCAATGACTGGGACAAAGTTTCCGCGCTGTTTTCGAAGCCTTCATCTTTCAATTGCAGGGCACATGCATTGCTTTCCTGTCGTTGAGGATCATCGAAATGAGTAAGTGAGCTATGCGTAGCAAGAAGAAATATACAAACGCGACTTTCACAAAACGAGTGGATCACGAGGCCGGTCGCCATCGTACCTTACGAGCTATGGGCGAGCCGTCAGTCTGTGAGGACTGTGGTGGCGCACTGTATGCCAAGCGACGCTGGGCTGCAGCAACTTCAGCCGCCGATAAACGGCACAAACATTCGCGACTCCCACAAACGACGGTCTGCCCGGCGTGTGTGTGTGCGTTATCACCCCAGAGCCCTTTTGATGGAGTTGGACGGTGGTACAGAGACTTCTCACAAGCAACGGATGGGGAAGTTCGCGATTTGCTTGAGCGCGCAAAGAGTCTACATGCTGCTCTGTCACACGAGTTGGCAGGCGTCGAGTAAAGGGTATGTTGAACGAAACCACGATTCTGATTCGAGATGTTTTACGAGAAGCTGTGCATCCGCTCGTGGGCTCAGTCAATGATTATGATCCTTTGCTGGATCTGATTGGTGATTCACCACTAGTGCTGATCGGCGAGGCTTCGCATGGCACCCACGAGTTTTATCGCGAACGCGCTCAGATCACCAAGCGTTTGATAAAGGAGAAAAACTTCAACGCTGTGGCGGTTGAAGCCGATTGGCCCGATGCCTATCGAGTGAACCGTTACGTTCGTGGTACGAGCAATGATGAAGAGGCGATTGACGCTCTTGGTGGTTTTAGGCGGTTCCCGGCCTGGATGTGGCGCAACGCAGATGTGCTCGACTTTATTGGTTGGCTGCGTTCCTTTAACGAAGATCTTCCAGCACAATCGGCCCGAGTAGGGTTCTACGGTTTGGATCTTTACAGTCTGCACACATCAATAGAGGCAGTACTGACATATCTCGACAAGATAGATCCGGTTGCGGCTCGCCGTGCGCGGCAGCGGTATGCGTGTTTCGACCACTTTGGCAAAGACGAACAGGCCTATGGTTACGCCACGGGTATGGGCTTCGCTGATCCTTGTGAGGAAGAGGTTGTCAGCCAACTAGTTGAGTTGCATCGGAGCGCTGCTGATTATGCCAGGCGCGATGGACGCATTGCCGCCGATGACTATTTTTATGCGGAGCAGAATGCGCGGTTAATCATGAACGCTGAGAGGTACTACCGCTCGATGTTTAGGGGTCGAGTGTCGTCGTGGAATTTGCGCGACAGGCATATGGCAGAGACATTGGAAGCTCTCATGGGACATCTTGGCAGTCAGAACAGCCAGTCAAAAATTGTTGTGTGGGCGCATAACTCACATCTCGGTGATGCACGAGCCACCCAGATGGGCCAGCAGGGCGAGTGGAACGTTGGGCAATTGGTTCGTGAGCGTCACGGTCGCGATGCCGTTCTCATCGGTTTAACTACCTATAGTGGAACCGTGACGGCTGCTTCTAACTGGGATGGACCGGGAGAACGCAAGCATGTGCGTCCTGCACTTCCTCTCAGTTATGAGTCCCTTTTCCATGAGGTGGAGAGTCCGCGTTTCTTGCTCAAGCTACGTGACGATGCTCATGTGAAATCGGCTTTGAAGGAGCCAATGCTCGAACGAGCCATCGGCGTTATTTATCGACCAGAGACAGAAAGGCTGAGTCACTATTTTGATGCACGGCTCGCCGAACAGTTTGACGTGGTAATGCATTTCGACGAGACGCGGGCAGTAGAACCGCTTGAGCGTACGGCGCAATGGGAGCGGGGCGAGGTTCCGGAAACATTTCCATCGGGGCTTTAATAGGAGGTCATTATGAAAACACGAAAGATTCCCCAAACAGAGTGGCTGGATTTCTTTAATAGATTTAGTCGTCAACACCAGGGTTGGATTATCGACTTAGAAGTATTCGGCGCCGATATTGGTGCACAATATGAAGAACGGGAACTGGCGCTTGAAGGAATTACTGCTGAGTGGAATGAAGGCGAAGGCTACGTCATTGCAATTATGACCGGTGCAGAGCGGACACATCACATCACACATTCCATCAATCATCCAACCGAAGTTGGTTTGGAGCAGACAGACCAAGGAGCTAATGTAGCGCTGTCTATTAAATCCGCAGACGGTACAACGTCGGTAGTAAAGTTTCGGGCGGTAATGCTTCCTGAGATGGTTGATGCGGTTGCCGGTTGAGGTCATTCATGAGGGAGAGGTGGCCACGTCCACCCCTACAAAATTGCGGTTTCTTCGAGGAGGTTGCCCTTTTTAAAGCGTTCGACACTAAGTTGTGAAGCATCAAGCAGGTCTGAGTGACCCTTAATTATCAGATCTGCTGTGATTCGACCAGACGCTGGTGAATGCATTACACCGTGACCACTAAACCCGTTGACGAAATATAGTCCTTCTACGTCAGGAGCTGGTCCAATGATCGCATGATGATCAGGTGTCATCTCGTAAAGACCGGCCCAAGCTCGACGCGGATTCACTTCTGCTTCAGCGAGGCAAGGTACACGCTCCGCCGCCCGAATCAGGATCTTCTCAATAAAGGAGGGTTCGAAATCCATTTTGAACCCCGGAGTTTCTTCCGGATCATTCCAAGCCAACAGGATCCCCGCACCCTCCCGCCGAAAATGAAATCCAGTCGACATATCGATCACCATCGGAAAACGTTGCGGCAATTGAGCGAAAGGTTCAGTGGGAACAAGTTGGCGCCGCAGGGGTGCTACGGGTAATTCCGTGCCTGCGAACCCTGCGACTTCAGCAGCCCAGGCGCCAGCAGCATTTACAACAATACGAGTCGCAATAGGACCACGAGTAGTAAGAACTCCGGCAAGGCGTCGGCCTCTTGATCCTGTTTCAACCTCGATGCCACTCACTCTAGTGTCCAGCCACAGCCTGGCGCCTCTCTCCCGAGCCTTTAGCATGAATCCCATCATCACGCTGTGTGGATCGACAAAGCCATCAGTAGGACAAAAAGTACCGCCGATAATGTCATCCACCCGCAGTCGTGGCACAAATTTGACAATATCCTGCGGTGTTACTAGTTCGACCTTATTTACTCCAAGAGCCAGTTGCCGATTCCGATTCTCTTTGAGGTAACCCATATGACGTTCATTGGTCGCGCAGAAGAGATAACCATGTGGTCTATAGTCCGCAGGGTGGCCCATTAGTTCATCGAACTTACTAAAGAAATCGATTGAGTAGAGCGACATCTGGATGTTAACCGACGTTGAGAATTGTGCTCGCACGCCACCCATGCTCTTGCCGGTCGAGCCTTTCCCCTGATGCGCTTCACGTTCAATAACGAGAATGTCGGTACAACCGGCTTCTGTTAAATGATAAGCAACACTAGAACCGATGATGCCGCTGCCGATGATTACAACTTCTGCTGTTTCCGTCACGGTTGTCCTCACAAGAAAAGCTAGGATCTAAAGAGCGAGAGTAATAAACTTATGAAACTCATGAGTGAAATACAACCTGTAATCGAGATTCAGTTCAGTGACGATGAGGGTCGAACCGAGAGTTTGCCCGCAGAGTCTCTCGGTAGTGGGCTCTACCGCATGCGGCATATCCCATCCTATGCCTATAGCATTTCCTTGGGAGACATCTTCAAAGGAATAGAGAATGAACGTGGTGATCTATTATTTGGAGAACTCGTTGAGAAATCGGGAAACCAAACTATACGAGTGCTACTTACGAGATTTTCTATTTCATCGCCTGAGATAGTTGCCATTCTCGAAAAAGTTGTTGAGCTGGGATGTAGTTATGAGAACTTATTGCCGCATATGGTATGCATAAATGTCCCCCTCGGAGTTGAAATTGCGACCCTGAAAGAGTTCTTAATCGAACAGCACGTCTGGTGGGAGTTTGCCGACCCTAACATTAGATGACTGCTCAAACCAATTTGACCGGAGTTGATTGATGAGCCAAAAACAGAATTTTGACCTTACGTTTCAACAACTCAGAGATATCTTGAAGCCTTACTCAACAAGTCTCAAGGTTGTCAGCGATACTGCAAACAATTACTACCTCGACACGCGCCACATCATGAGAAACCGAAAGCCCCTTTTCTTTGGGTCAGTGCGCACCGGGAAGAGTTACGTGAGTTTTCACTTGATGCCGATCTATGCCTACCCTGAGCTGTTGGATGCTGTTTCTCCTGAATTGAAGAAGCGGATGCAGGGCAAATCGTGCTTCAATTTCAGCGCCCCTGATGCAAGACTGTTCAAAGAGCTTGCGAAGCTTACGAAAGCTGGTTTTGCCAGGTATAAGGCAGAGAAATACGTCTAATGTAGATCTCAATTAGGAAAGTCAGGCACATGCAAAGTGGTGACACCATCTCCTGGTCGCGGACTTTCACCGAAGAAGACATTCGGCTGTTCGCAAAATTGTCAGGCGATGAGGGTGAGCATCATTTCATCCCAGATGAGAAGGGGCGTTTGATGGCTCATGGACTGTTGACGGCGACTCTGCCAACTAAGATAGGTGGAGACATGAACTTTATCGCGCAGAATCTAACATTCGAGTTTCAACGACCTGTCTTTGCTGGCGACACCGTCGTCTGCGATGTAACGTTGGTCTCACTAGAGCAAGATGAGGCCACTGCCCAGTACACTCGCGTAGTGTCGAGGTTTGTGTGCCGCAATCAGAATGGCAAAGAAGTCATGACCGGAAGCGCCAATGGGGTAGTGCGCAACCGCTAGTTTCCCGCAGGCTCATCCTTTGGGCCTCCAATCGCCGGCTCAGCAAATGGCAGATCAACGATCATAGGATTGTGATCTGAAATGCGATCTTCGACACTGTAGTTCAAACTACTGAGAGTACGACCAAAATGCGGCGCAAAACGATGGCTCTGCCCCTCATCGTATGGATCCGTCAGTGACCCGGGTTTCACAAAAATCCAGTCAAGCTTGAACTTTCCAACAAACGCGATGCGGCGCTTGACTTCATAAGTTGTGGCAAATCCCTTTTCCGCTCGCTCATTCGAGTTCGCCAGCGGAGCGGTTCTTCGTCCAAACGATCGCGGTGGTTCTCCACGAAAATCAAACGCCCCACCATCGCTGAATCTAAATTCCTTGATTGATTCAAAGAATCCCGCAGCAGGATTCGGAGCTACAATTGGTACATGACGAACCGTGGGATCGGAGTGGGTGCGGGCAAATCTGATCCCTCCGATCACCACGTCTTTAACCAAACCTACTCCAGTTACATAGCTGATGCCACGATGCAGCCAGAATGTTTTGCTCCCCAGCCGCTTCTTTATCTCACGTTGAAATGACGTCGGCGTTGAATCTTCACCAGTTGTGTTCATATCTCCCGCCAATACAACCGGGTTGGCTATATCCTTGATATGTTCCAGCAGTTCCTCAATCTGCTGTTGGCGTTTCTTAGGTGTAGTCCTGTCTTCAAGGTGTGTAGCCACTATCGTAAATTGGCCCGTCGGCAGCCTTGGATCGGCCACGTCAGCAATCAACATCATACGCCCGCCGCGCCGCACCTGACGGTACAACTGCTCGAGAAATATTGTATGGGCCAATTTTCGCTTACCCTTTTCGGGAAGTGCTACTTCCTTCTTTTCTGAGCCGTACCAGTCATATCCCTGTAACTTAAAAGGAACGACTCGAACATTCTGCAATGGGTAGCGACTGAGAATTGCTGTACCGTGAAGGCCCTTGTATAAGTTTGGGTTGACAGTTATCTCTTGGATTATTTCTTCACGATCCTCTTCCGGAATTTCAAGGTATTGCTGAAGTCCCAGTGCGATCGGATCTATCTCTACAAACTCAACTCCGTATGCATAATTCATGTTCAGTGCTTTGGCTAAATCAGCAGCAACGTTGCGATAGCCTGTTCGCTTCATGCCCCAGTCTACCTCGTTCAAGATAATGACATCGGCTTCTCTTAAAAGCGTGGCCTCATTCAAAACTTCATAACGCTTCCTGCTTTCTTGAGGATAGGAAGTTCGGCTCATTACCGTGGAAAACGCAGCCGAGCCGCTGAAAGCTTTTTCGATCTGCTCGTATTCGAGCCCTCGCTCAATATTCCAAAATGCAATGCGAATAAAAGGCCCAAGAGTGGGTGAGTGGAGCGTAAGAGGTTGCACACCTCTTGCGGTAGCAGAATTGTTAACAAAGGCGGAAGTCAATAGGGTATTTAGCTTTGCTTCCAGAGCTTCTGGTGGATTTGGCGCCTCGTACAACTTGACCAGCTCTGGATAGGTAAGATTTGGTGGACCACTCTGTTGCGCGAAAACTGCCTTCTGAGAGAAGCAAGTCAGGCTTAATGTGAAAACCAGAATAAGGCTGAAACCAGATGCTCGGGTAAGTATCAAGATAATCTCCAGTAATCAAATTGTTTATTAGAATAGAGAGCTTCAGCGGTCAATTCATCCATGCGTTGACCTGAGGATCAATTTGAGAAAAATGTGATAACGTGCTGCATTCTAGACCATCTAATACTTGATCGCCACAACATAACTGCTGTCCGGCGCATCAAGAAATGTAAGAGTACTTTACGAAACTGATCAATGAGGGACTGTCGTTTGACCTGTATGATTTCGTGGTGGTTCAAAGACAACCCCACCAAATTACACGCGATTGATTACTAAGAGGTGTGACTATTTTTCATGACACAAGATTTCGAACACGAATATCGTCCCATTGCTGATTATGCGCTCATAGGAGACGCTCACACTGCTGCTCTTGTCTCAAGCACTGGCTCGATAGATTGGTGTTGCTGGCCCTATTTCGACAGCCCCGCTGTCTTATGTCGTCTCCTCGATCACAACAAAGGAGGATTCTTTCAGGTTGGGCCACTTGGTGGCGCCGCCGTCTACCGTTCTTATCTTCCTCATACAAATATTCTTACAACAACCTTCAGCGCAGATAATGGGAAATTCAGACTCACTGACCTGATGCCAGTTGAGCCTCTAACCAACAGTCATAAGGGTGAAGACATCGCGTCGCGATACCAAATAATACGCTTGCTGGAAGGACTTTCTGGCGAGGTCGAGATTGAACTTACGCTGAAGCCGACATTTGATTATGCCCGTGCAGAAGCATCCGTCGAAAAGTGCTTTGGTGGAATAGTGGCCCGGTCAGGGAATGAAGCAGTTGCGCTGTCTTGTTCCAGTCAAATAGAAGCATTGACTTCAGACAAAATCAGCAGCCGGTTCATTTTAAGAGATGGGGATCGTCGTTGGGTTACGCTTTCGTATCATGACGATGCTCAAAATATCGATCTTCCCTCGATCAATCCTGACGAGGCGCTGCAAACAACTTCAAAGTACTGGCACGATTGGTGGGGGAATTGTCGTTACGAAGGTCCCTATGCAGATCTCGTACAGAGAAGCGCGCTGGTATTGAAACTACTTACCTTCGAGCCTACAGGCGCACTAATCGCGGCGCCTACTACTTCACTCCCG
The DNA here is from genome assembly GCA_964574785.1 of uncultured Chloracidobacterium sp. Classification (GTDB taxonomy): domain Bacteria; phylum Acidobacteriota; class Blastocatellia; order Pyrinomonadales; family Pyrinomonadaceae; genus PSRF01. Next base: position 7,998 of record CAZNPP010000107.1, read on the forward strand.
GAAATCATAGGCGGTGTGCGTAACTGGGATTATCGCTTCGCATGGCTGCGTGACTCGGCGTTGATAATCTATGCGTTGCAGTTACTTGGATATCGCGAAGAGGCGACTGATTTCTTTAATTGGCTCGATAGGCTGAATATTGCCGATCGCGGTGAACCCAATATCATGTACAGAGTTGATGGAAGCTCGGATCTCGAGGAGTATACGCTGGACCACCTCTCTGGTTACTGCAACTCACGCCCCGTCCGAATTGGCAATGCCGCATTCGCTCAAAAGCAACTCGATGTCTACGGAAGTGTTCTCGATGCCGCACTCCTTTATAGCCAGCGATTAGGGGAACCTCTTCCCGGGGACTGGTGGGGCAGCATCTGCTTCATGGCCAGCGAAACTGCAAAGAACTGGCATGAGCCCGACAACGGTATTTGGGAATTTCGCAGCGCCCCAAAGCATTTTGTGTACTCAAAGCTTCTTTGCTGGGTGGCACTTGACCGAGCAATTCGACTTGCTGTTGATTGTGGTTCACCGGCGACCTCAGAGAGCTGGAAGGCGACAAGAGCAGAAATTCGAAAAGCAATTATTAGTGAAGGCTACAACAGCGAGATTGGAGCTTTCACGCAGGCATTTGGAGAAGCAGAACTAGATGCGAGCTTGCTTGTGATGCCATTGTGTGGGTTCCTCCCAGCCACTGACGAGCGCATGCGCTCGACCGTAGATAGGATTCAGAATTCGCTGACTTCGCACGGGCTGGTCTACCGTTATCTCGGTGAGGACGGACTCCCGGGAAAGGAGGGAACCTTTGCTCTGTGCAGCTTCTGGTTGGTTGACAATCTTGCTCTCCAGGGACGAGTAGACGAAGCCAAAGAGCTTTTTGAACGAGTAGTCAGCTATGCGAACGATGTTGGACTTCTGGCTGAAGAGATAAATCCATATACCGGCGAGTTACTGGGAAACTTTCCTCAGGGATTTACACACCTTGGCTTGATAAGGGCTGCACTCCACATTGCCGAAGCTGAAGGCAGAACCATCTCGGAACCACCCTTAGCTTGGGGAATCTGAGTCAGCGGCAGATTTGTCTTTGAGCAGAAACCAGTAAAACCCCAGTGGGTTTAATGCAAGCTGGTACGGGCGTTTTTTGATTGTCGGAAAAGGATTACCCCCGGCCATCTCCACGGGAGTCTTGCCTAAGTAGTCCGAGAGTGGCATCTCGACAGGCTGAGCAAATTGAGAGAGGTTAAAAATGCAGAGTACGGTTTCTTGCTCGTAGCTGCGAGTAAAGGCAAAGATTGTCCGGTTTTCAGCCCTAATAATTTGCATTGAGCCACGACCAAAAACTGGATGTCCCTGACGCAGATGGATCATGTAGCGAACCCAATTGAGCAATGACGTCTCGTAACGCTGCTGCGCCTCGACATTAACTCCCTGGTAGCCGTATACGGGATCCATGATTACTGGAAAATAGAGCCGAGCGAAATCAGCTCGGGAGAAGCCAGCATTTCGATCTGCGGACCATTGCATTGGTGTCCTAACGCCATCGCGGTCGCCCAGGTAAATGTTATCGCCCATTCCAATCTCATCCCCATAATAGAGAAATGGGCTGCCGGGTAGACTAAAAAGTAGTCCGTGGAGTAGTTCAATTCGTCTTCTACCATTGTCCATCAATGGTGCAAGCCGGCGGCGAATACCCTGATTAAGCCGCATCCTTCGGTCCTTGGCATATTCGTTGTAGAGATAGTCGCGCTCTTCATCGGTTACCATCTCCAACGTGAGCTCGTCGTGATTACGTAAGAAGATTCCCCACTGGCAATTGTCCGGAATATTGGGCGTGCGCTCCATGATTTCTACTATGGGGCGGCGGTCCTCCTGCCGCAGTGCCATGAAGAGTCGAGGCATGATGGGGAAGTTATAACCCATATGAAATTCGTCGCCATCTCCAAAGTATTCGACAACGTCTTCGGGCCATTGATTCGCTTCTGCCAGCAGTAGTGAGTTTGGGTAGTGCTTGTCAACATGGGCGCGAAGTCGCTTAAGAAATGCGTGAGTCGCTGGTAGGTTCTCGCAGTTTGTTCCTTCCCGTTCGAAGAGATACGGCACGGCATCAACTCGAAAGCCATCAATTCCTAACTCGAGCCAGAAAGAGACAACATCGAGCATTGCCTTTTGCACTTCTTCATTCTCGTAGTTGAGGTCTGGTTGGTGGCTGAAAAAACGGTGCCAATAGAAAGCACCGGCCTCCTCGTCCCACGACCAGTTTGAACGTTCCGTGTCATTGAAGATGATCCGCGCATCAAGATACTTTTGATCGGTATCACTCCATACATACCAATCCCTTTTTGGTGAACCCGGCACGCGAGATTCTTGAAACCACGCATGTTGATCCGATGTATGGTTTATGACGAGATCGGCAATGACTCTGATACCGCGCCGATGAGCCGCATCTAGAAACTCTTGGAAGTCCTCGAGCTTACCGTATTCAGGTAAAATGGTCTTGTAGTCAGAAATGTCGTAACCACCATCTCTTAAAGGTGAGTCATACATTGGCAACAACCAGATGCAATTGATACCCAGCCACTCAAGATAATCAATCTTTTGGGTAAGGCCCCGAAAGTCGCCAATCCCGTCTCCGGTTGAGTCAAAGAAACCGCGAACGTAAATTTCGTAGAAGATTGCATCCTTAAACCATAAGGGTTGATCGGTAATTCTTCTAAAAGAGGTCATCCGGCTATTCTCCTATCGTGGCCCATACAAGATATCGACTGGGTCTCTGGTGACGCAACTCTCCTCGTATCCGATCCTGGTAAGGTTGTTACAATTCTATCCCATCAGCTGCAAGATTCTGTTTTTCATTGTGTATAAGACAGCAATAAGACTGTTTCGAAGTAAGGGTTAGATCCTTATTGTGTTAGTATATGTATTCTCAACTTCGAGATCGGCAGCGGATGTCGCGCATCGTCCCTGTAAACAGCGTGAGGCTTCTATAGCAGACGCTCGTACAACCGGAAAGCTCAGCAATTACTCAATGCCAATAGCATAGGTTGCGCAGGCAATCCGTTGCGCCACTCGTAGAGCCTCGAGTTATGACGAGCATTACGGAAAATACGGGTTCCAGAGTGGTAGTCGTTTCCAACCGCCTGCCAGTTGCCCTTAAACGAACTGGTGATGGATGGCGAGTTGAAAAGGGAGCTGGTGGTCTTGCCACTGCAATGAATCCCATTCTTGAAAGCACGAAGGGAATCTGGATCGGTTGGTCTGGTGACGCCTCGGGTATTCAAGATGAGAAGCGGAAAAAGATTGTCGAACGGTGGGCAGAACGTCAACGCTATCTTGCCGTCGATCTTCCTACAGAGATTGTACGGGGGTTCTACGATGGCTATTCCAACGATTCGATCTGGCCATTGTTTCACCACTTTCCGTTCATTGTACGTTTCAATCCTGATGAGTGGAGATCATACGTAAAGGCGAATCAGATCTTTTGTGACGCCATAGTCAAACATCTGCTTCCCAACGATCTTGTTTGGATCCACGACTATCACCTGTTGTTGTTGCCGGAGATGTTGAGAGCGGCTGTGCCGCACGCCCGGATTGGTTTTTTCCTTCATATTCCTTTTCCTTCCTCTCCAGTCTTCCGCATACTCCCTCAACGAGAAGAGATACTGCGCGGTATGCTCGGCGCCGACTATATTTCGTTTCAAACCTACAGCTATCTCCAGCACTTTCGCTCGGCATTGCTACGCATCCTCGGAGTTGATAGCCAAATGGACCGCGTACAGGTTGGCAGCAGAACTGTTGGATTAGAGGCATTACCAATTGGCATCGCGCCCGAACAATTTACAGATCTGCTGGCCACTGACGAACTCACCAGGAGGCGCCTTGCTAATCTGCGGGAGAGCTTTGCGGAGTGTAAACTTCTTCTGGGTGTTGACAGACTTGATTACACGAAAGGTATACCTGAAAGACTTCGCGCCTTTCGGCGACTCCTAAACCAAGCACCCGAATGGAAAGGGCGTGTAGTATTGATACAAGTTGCGGTTCCATCACGGGAACGGGTAGGCAGATATAAGACGCTGAGCAAGGAAGTAGACGAGCTCGTGGGCCAGATCAACGGCCAATGGAGCACGCCAGAGTGGACACCCGTCGTTTATATTCGGCGCAGTATCCCCCGCTCAGAACTAACAGCGCTTTATGCTGCGGCCGATATAGCCCTAGTAACGCCTCTGCGAGATGGCTTGAATCTTGTGGCAAAGGAGTATACCGCCTGTAAAGCAGATGGGGATGGAGTGCTGATTCTGAGTGAATTCGCGGGCGCTGCCGCAGAGATGGGCGAAGCTTTTTTGATTAATCCTTACAATGAGGAGCGTACAGCGGAGACGCTTTTACACGTCTTAAGCCTTCCAGATGATGAGCGACGCGACCGCATGCGGGCGCTTTACAAACGAGTCACTCAGAACACGGTCTTTGCCTGGGGAGATCGATTTATTGCTAACCTTCAACAGGCCGTTTCAAATCGCGCGGAGCGGCTATCGCAAGAACCAGAGCCGTTGCCCTTAAAGAGCTTGGCACTGGCTTTTCGAACGGCTCGCAATCGAATACTGTTGCTAGATTACGATGGAACACTCCAGCCTTATGCAAAACGCCCGCAGGATGCTGCCCCGGATTCAGAGGTGACGAAACTCCTGGGAGAACTAACACAGTTGGAAGGAATCGCAGTGGCCGTTGTATCCGGAAGATCGCGTAGTGATCTTGAAGGCTGGTTTGGAACTCTGCCACGGTTGTGGTTGGCAGCCGAGCATGGTGCTATTCTTCGATTCCCCGACTCGACCGAGTGGGAACATCAATATTCGGGCGACTTCACCGAGTGGAAAACGCGCGTCTATCCTGTTCTTGACCACTTCGTCCAGCGGACTCCGGGAAGCTTTATTGAAGAGAAGGAGTTCTCGCTTGTGTGGCACTATCGAATGTCGGATCCGGTATTCGGTGACTGGCTGGCTAACGAGCTAGTTTCCAATCTGCACCAGATGTTGGCAGACACTCACGTTGTCGCAGTGAAAGGGCAGAAGACTGTAGAAGTAAAGGTGATTTGGGCGAACAAAGGAGAAGTAATTGAGCGCATCACGAACCGGCAGGGTGAACCAGACTTTCTGCTCGCGATGGGTGATGATGTGACTGACGAAGATCTCTTTGCTCGCCTGCCGGAGACTGCCTGGACCATCCACGTTGGGAGAATGCAATCTCGAGCACGCTACCGAGTCGAAGGAACCGAGGAAGCGCGCAACCTTTTGAGAACGTTAGCGAGTGTAAAAACGGAATCAGCACGGGCAATCTGAATGTTGTTGATCGCCAAGGAGGGAGAGGTACGCGCGGGGCTACTGCCGATCGCGTACCTCCTAAGGGGGGCAGGGCTATCGTTGGACCGAACTACTGGATTACAAAGTTGTAAGTAATCATCCCGGATACTTTTACAGGTTGGTCTCCTAGGATCGTGGGGGAGAATTTTGCTTTATACGCGGCTGTAACAGCTGCGGGAGCTAGGAGGGGGCTCCCTGAAACAGCCTTGGCTGAAATCACTGTTCCGCCTTCATCAATTAGTACCTGAACAGTAACCGTTCCCCGGACGCCATGTTGTAGTGCTAATGGCGGATAAGGCGGTTTAGGCAATGAGAGAGCCTCACTGTTGATCACTTTCTTACGCAGAATTTGAGGTGGTTGCTCAGCCTTCCGCAGGGGAGGTGGCGTCTCAATATCTACTTGAATTCCACGGGCTGGCCCAGACCGATCACCACTTGGTCCACCTGGGCCAAATCCTTCTCCTGACCTGAAGTTACTTGTTGCATCAAAGTGTTTTCGAAACGGTAGAGATGGGTTAGGCTCGGAGGAGATATGGTCTGGTATTGCGTTGTTATCAAAGAGGGTTCCGTGATCGACTCCGCGAACCGGATCAACTCTGTTCCCGTTACCTCCCGATCCGCCAGGCTGGGGGCGCGAGGGGCCTGGCTCTGAAGACACCACATCAGATGGTGGTAGCGGCAGCATAGTGACAACCAACTCAGACTTTGGATCTTTAAGATGTGCCTCGTAGGCGAGTATGCTTACCAGTCCTGCTACTACGAAGAGCACTACGTAACTTGCCACTGTGAATAGAAAGAAGAAGCCGCGACGTTTGAACTCGGCAACATGCGAGGTTGATTCGATCAAGTTGTTGAGCATCTGTTTCTCCCTTGCCGGTGCCATTCGGGTCTGGGGAGCTTAGTCTGACGGATTAGACTCCGAGTGCATCTGACTTGTTCCCGGAGATGCTGCATGGTCAGCGTGAAATTGGACTTTGTACTTTAGACCATTTAGGATTGCATCGATCTCACACTGTTCACATCAGGAGAATTGCATGGCAACGAGACAGGCTTTGCAGGAGGAGTTGAATCCTTTT
>CAZNPP010000108.1:0-14324 GCA_964574785.1 uncultured Chloracidobacterium sp.
ATCGGCCGCACTCGGCGCGCCTGCTACAGCTAAATCTTCCCCAACGCCTCCTCTGCCGGATAAGGGACGCTACGATAGATCGATCGTTGAAGGACCACTACGCCGTGCAGTTTGGAAAATCGCCTGGCCCACGATGCTCACGAACATCTTTGGTGGCTTGCAGGGAATCGTCGATCATGCCTTGGTGGGCCATATTGTCGGTTACAAAGCCAATGCGGCTATCGGCGTGGCGTGGCAGATCTTCATCGTGGTCATCGTCTTTATCACCTCACTCTTTACCGGAATGAGCGTGCTTGTGGCTAGGTTTGCTGGCGCCGGCGATGAAGAGAAGGTTGATCGTGTGGTCTATCAAGCGTTTCTCACTGCGGTGGGCATTTCGCTCTTCATAATGGCGCCACTGGGATATATCTTCTCGCCAGCACTCCTCGACCTTGTCAACGCGGCGCCTGAAGTAAAGTTAGAAGCGCTACCGTATCTTCGCATCACCTTTCTGTTCAGCATTGGCATGCTTGTTTTCTTTATGTTAGGGGGTGCCCTCCGTTCCGCTGGAGATGCGCGCACGCCGATGGTCTTGGGAATCATCATGACCGTGCTGAATCTCCTTCTTAACATAGTATTAATTCGGGGGCTCGGACCAATCCCCTCCTTCGGTACGGCTGGAGCAGCGATGGGAACGATGATCGCCTCTGGCCTGATCGCGTCGTACGCGATGGTAAAGCTCTGGCGTGGCGGCTGGGTGGTATCTATCCCCCATGGAACTCGGGATCATAGCTTCGGACCGGATTGGAACATTATCAAGTCGCTTTTCCGATTTGGCCTGCCCACCGGTATTCAGGGAATTGCGATGAACATTGGTGGGGTTTTCATACTTGCCTTTATTGGGTCGTTGGCCCAGAGTGCGGCTGCCCAAGCAGCCTTTGCCGTCTCATATTCCCAACTCTTCTCCTTGGTTACTTGGACGGCTGTGGGTTTGATGGGTGCGGCCGCAGCCGTCGCTGGGCAAAATCTTGGCGCCGGCCATCCTGAACGCGCCGACGAGGCCGTTCACGTAGCCGCACGTTTCGGACTCGCTGGTGCGGCTTTCATTGGTTTTTTCTTCCTGTTTTTCCCACGTCAACTACTCGCAGTCTTCGGTATGGATGAGCCTGCGGTTGTCGAAATTGGCGTCCAACTTCTGCGGGTGTTGAGCGTTTCTGGTCTCTTTATCGCTGTGGCACTCACATACACTGGAGGACTGCAAGGAACTGGAGACACCAAAAGCCCACTTTATATCTCGATTATCTCGCAAATTATTGTACCGCTTGGCATCTGCTTTGTTATTCAGCAAACAAGCACTCTGGATCCCATAGACATTTGGATTGCTATCCTTGTGGGCCATGTCACGAGATGTGCACTAAGTATGATTCGCTTCAAGCAAGGTAAGTGGCGCATGATAGCGGTGGACATTGACCGGAAATGAAGAATTTCGAATTGCGGATTGCGAATTGCGAAATCCGAAATTCCTTTTCACCCCGCGTTAACTGTGCAATACTCTCCGCCCAACAACAGTAACTTCTCTGGAAGTGCCGCGGGTTAACCGAGTGGAAGGCTCGCACGGACATACTGTAAACAGCTTCTCACTTCCGTAACATAGTCGGGCAATAACCCTCGGAACCACCAGAGCATTTTAGTCTTGGGTCAGGGAAATCGATCCGCACCACCGTTCGATTTGGCCCGCCATTCCCAAAAAATTCCCCCGCTTGAACTGAAAAATCCGCAGCTGAAAGAGTCAGCTGTTCCAGATCAGCTAATGCCAAAAGGAGGAAAGTGATGTATTCGATTTCAATTGGAGGAACGAAACACAAGGTTCATTATACCTGGAAGAAATCAAGTCAGAACGCAGAGAAGGGTTATGTCAAAAGCGGAGGCTTCACCCTTATTGAACTCCTTGTAGTCATCGCGATAATCGCCATCCTTATCGGACTACTTCTCCCGGCCATCCAAAAGGTTCGGGAGGCCGCTGCCAGAAGTGAGAGTCAGAACAACCTCAAACAAATAGGCTTGGCTATGCATAATTTTCACGACGCAATGGGGCACTTTCCCGGTGGCTTTGACGTGCTCGTCGGTGCCTGCGGTCAAGATCCGTCACTCTGCCCGGGGTTGGATCTGGAAATTCTTCGGTCCGGACAGGACGAGGCGTATTGTTACCTCCTAGTCCAATCCGACGCGAATTCCGGATTAGTCGAGGCCGAGCCCCGGTTCCCCGGAATTAGCGCGTCGCACACGTTCTTTCTCAACCTCGGACTTCGCCGCGAAGCGCAGATCACCGAAACCGAAACTCCTGGCGCAGCAGAGGAAAGCAAAAAGATGTTCACAACAATTGCTGGTGCTGGATTTACGCAGATAGCGGCACTACTTAGGCTGTCTCCCTCAGCAGTACCCAGCGTGCGTGGGTTCTTAAACACCGAGGGTCAGAGGCGAGTAATCGACTTCTTTGATGAAGATCGTGATATGCAAGTTAGTGCGCGGGAAGTAGTAGGGAAGATTCGAGACCTGCCGAGTGAAGAGTTCGATCCGGAACTGCAACGGCCGCTCGAGGAATTCTTTCGCACCGTTGAGAAGGAAATGAAACTAGGGGATATAAGTGGTGACGGAGTTCCAGATATCATCGTCGCAACCGGCCCAGGTGGTGGCTTCAATCTTTTTGGAGAGTTGTGTCGCCTTACGGAGCTCTTCGTGACTGATACGCAATCAGCACGATGGCTATGCAATAAAGTGAGGCAGGCTGAGATTGCTGATGCCCGTGGCGACTTCAGCAGCGCGGTAAAACATCTCCGGGAATATGACAGAGAGCTTAAGTCGGGCATCAACAACGTTGTGACCCGCAAGAATGCAATGACACTCGAAACAACTTGGAGTGTCATTATCCTACCGTACATTGAGCAAGGGTTCTAAAAGGGTGAAAGGCGGAAGGATGAAGGCGGAAGAGTGATTTTTCATTAATTATTTGTGATTTTTCATTTGCCATTTATTTTATCTTTTCGCCATCATCCCTTGGCCGACCTATCCGGCGAAAAACGAGTTGTTCAATGCGAAAGCGTGCTCTGGTCTAAGCTTGGTTCGATCAGGTCCGATCGAAAACACGCTTTGAAGATTCGAATCGTGAAACGCTTCCGGTAGATTTGTAGCCGCGTGGACCATCTCGTGTATGAGCGTACACTTATCCGGGCGAAACTTATTTGCGTTAATTAAGACGTAGTTTTGAAAAGGCTGGGAGGGGTCAAACCCCTTCCCTGAGGTAAACGCAAAAGCCTTCTCACTGCGGATCGGGCAAACGATCACTCTTAGCGCGTTCGCTGCACCAGACGCTACTTTCTCCGCTTGCTTTCGAAGAAACAGCGCATCGACGTGATCCACGCCAATTGAATCGTTGGACGGAATTGTTGGTGCGCCCTCTCCATTGTGACTGATAAGCATTCCGAATTGCGACACAAAATCGCCGGCCTTCGGAAGCAGCGTTTTGAAGAGTGTAGAGTTTTGTGCTGCGGCGCCGGCCGTAGTCAGCCATATTATGCTGAGCGATTTAGGAATAATCTGATCTTCAATAGAGGAGACAGCCCGGGAATCTGTGGAGGTTCTAAGCGCAAACCCCAAACGGGCAACGGGAATTCCCAGTCCTCCGGCCCCAACACTGCCATCACATCCTGGACGCGTGACGCTCCTACTTTCCAAAGCAACCATCTCACGGTCCAAAGCAGCAATGGTCATCTTGCCTACGACGTTATCGGCTGCCTTCTGATACGAGAAATTGATGATCCGTCGCTTACTTTTATAACCCAGGACAGAATTTGCTGTGGATTGACCGTACTTTTTTGCTAGCAAGTCCTCGGCAGCAATATGTGCGTCATCGAGGAGAATCAGCGCTTTTTGGATCTTACCGACGTGATTGCCAGATGCGCCTAACTTCACATGCGCGGGATCAGACACCAGACATTTCTCAAGGGCCACATCACCCTTGAAGAGGTTGGATAGGAGGGCCATAAGGTTCCTCTCTTTGTTCACAACGCCAGGATAGCTTCTTGAATCGATGTAGGGTAACACTCCTTTACCGCTTCGAGAACAACTTCTGCAAGACTGGAATTGCTTTTCGTTTCTCTTCCGAAAGCTCGCCCCAGTAAATCCCCTTAGGACGCTTATTGTCCTTCGGGCAGCGTATAACTTTCTCAGGATTCAGAATAATATCGACCTGAAAGTCGTGTTGCCTTCGCTCCAGCGACTGGTCCACAACTTGAAGTGGATGTACAGACGTAAGAACAGGAACATTTCGCCTAAGCCTCCCGGCAGAGACAAGCAACGCGAACTCCAATTCAGAGTACCCTTCCCCTTTACCTATGCGGACTCCTTCATGGTTGACAGCGACTGATCCACAAACTACCAGATCGATCGTTTTCATCTTCTCCAAGGCTACGGGATGACCATGTCGGAACGCTCCTTTTATGCTGGAAGCTTCATAGAGTTTGTTTCCAAGCCCTTTCGGGTCAAGTTTCAGAAAAGGCTTAGGTTCAGCTAAACGCGGCACAGCCATGTAGACAATCTTTCCTTCCTTCAATGCAGCCCAGCGGATGTGGCGTTGCGGCGAATCAGGATTGGACTTGATTACCCGAGCACTCCTCCATTCCGGAAGATCGCGTAACAGTTCGGCGCACTTTTCTGCACCAGTGAAGTTAGGTATTCTTCCATGAGGTCCCGGAAAACGCGCAACCTTTTGAGATTCTAATAACTCCCAGATCCTCTCTCGAATCTCTTGCTTAGTGTCCATTGGATTTCCTAATCGGCTACTAAATCCCAGGGCAGCCTGATAGAATTCGCCTCTATTTTTGGTCCTTATCCCTCAGAAAGAATTGGAAGTAATTATGACAGACAAAGAGCTTGACGAGCTTGAGCAAATGGCAACCACTGCTCACGATGAAGAATTCCTCTTGCGTGCTCGAGATGAAATTCTACGTCTCGTAGCCGAGGTCCGCCGCCTGCGCAGGCCTGTGGAAGCTGCGCGTATAGTGAAAGGTGCGCGAGCGCATTTTGAGGAGGCCGATGAGATCCGCACAGCTTTGTATTGCGAGTTGAGGAAACAAGAGAAGGACCTGGACGAGGCGTTGAAGGAAGCTTTAGTAGGTGAAGAAGAGTCAATAGAGAATTTAACCTCTTAGGTCTTGGGTCTTAGTCTATTGGGGCTTTGATCTTTTGCTTTTCGGCCTTGGGTCTCCTCGGCCCCACACCTCTCTCAGTTAACAAGAAGCTTAATAAAACCGAAGACCGAAGACCTAAGACCAGAACACTTACACGCGACCGGACAAGCGGGCGATCAGTGTTATGAGTTCTCCTGAGCTCACCGGCTTTGCGATATGCATCTGGTATCCTGCGTCAAGAGCGCGCCTGCGATCTTCATCACGTGCGTAGGCTGAGAGTGCTGCTGCGGGAGTTGCTCCACCTCTGTCTCGAGGAAGTGACCGCACCTTTCCTATCAGGCTATACCCATCTTCGCCCGGCATCGCAATGTCACTCATCAAAACGTCTGGTCTCCACTGGACCAAAGTCTCAAATGCCTCAGCGGCCGATACACACGACTTTACTTCCGCACCGGTGCGGGTGATCACGGTACTGATCATTTGCAGGGATTCTGGCTCATCATCAACGAGCAGAACCCGCAAACCATTGAGAGACCGGAAGTGGCGGCGACTGATCTCTCCGCTGTGACCTACTGTCAGCACCTCTGTCCGCTCGGGCACTAGCGGAAACTTTGCGGAAAAGGTCGAGCCCATGCCGACCCCCTGGCTATATGCCGAAACCGTACCTCCATGAAGTTCAACCAGATGTCGAACAATCGCCAAACCTAATCCCAAGCCTCCGAAGTGGCGTGTGGTAGAACTATCAGCCTGCCGAAATCGATCGAAGACGTTTGGCAGGAATTCGGGATCGATTCCCAGACCCGTATCCTCGACGGTCACCCTAGCGTGAGATCCATCCTGCTCGAGCCTAACTCGGATTGCCCCACCTGCTGGAGTAAATTTCACGGCGTTCGACAAAAGATTCCAGATTATCTGTTGCAAACGGGCAGGATCTCCTGATATCGCCCCCAAACCCGGCTGAGCATAATAATCTAACGCTATGCCTTTTGCGCCAGCTGCCGGTCGTACGACGTTGATCGCCGCCTGGATCACCAGGGAAATATCAAGCGGTTTCACATCCAGGTGGAGCTTTCCAGACACGATACGCGAAACATCCAATAGATCGTCAATTAACTGGGCCTGAACCTGCGCATTACGATCGATAGCTTCCAACCCCTGCTTCAATAACTGTTCATCATGTTGAGAGGTTCGGAGTACTGAGGCCCAACCTAGTAGCGAAGTAAGAGGAGTTCTCAGTTCATGAGATAACGTCGCCAAGAATTCATCTTTAATGCGGTTAGCAGCTTCGGCTTCGGCGAGCGCTCGCTCGGCGTGTAATAACAGCTCGCTGCGAGCTTCCTCAGAGTCTTTGAGTTCGGCAATATATTTTGAGAGTTCCTCGACGTGACGTCGCGCCACTTCAGTTTGAGCAGCCGAGGCCTCGATGCTTTTTAAGTAGGTCTGATAAGTGAAATAGATAATTAGAACAATCGGGAATGTTGCTACTACGGCGTAAAATCCGTAAACATTGATCAGACTGGCAACAATTGCGGCCACTGATGCGCCCGCGAAATAAGTAACCGAGGTCCAGAGGTAATAGGTTTTCCACGTATGCCAGATTGATTCACCAATCTTGTACGCCTTCTCGATTGCGACTAGGCCGGTATTTGCAGTGTATTGCACTAGAGCCATCACGCAGATCGCAAGGAAAAGGTTCGCCGTAAAGCCTGCTGCGACAACATCGGTAGGAGGTCCAACTGCCCAAGTTAGAACGGAAGCAGTTACGAAGGTAGACGTCGCCAGGATGGCTGAGTTGAACAGAATTGTCCGTAGCCGTTTACTAATAACTAAAGTCGTGCAGACGCCTTCAAGCGCTGACATTAGAACCGCCGCCGCACCTCCATACAGCAGCAGCGTTAGGAAGATGAAAGTATCAGCCACAGTGATACGGCCGCTAACTCGAGGAATGCGAACGGCGACCAATGAGCTGGCGACGACCATTGAGGAGATTAGTATGAAGCGAGCGTCGAATTGGTGGAAGGGAAACTCATAGATAGAGTAAAGAATTATCGCTGAACCAAATATCACCAGGCACCACATATACGCTTGTACCATGTGGTGTCGATTCAGGTTTCGGGCTATTGCTGAACTCATCACGAGATCTTCCTTAGATAGCCACAGATGATTTCGCAAACAATATGAATAAAAATAGAAAGCTATACAAAAACACCGCCAGCTGCGGAAAACTTTTGTGTTCGTGGATTGAAACCTCAGATCCACGAGACTACACGAACCAGACAGGAATAGATTCTATTCCTTTTCACAGTTTCCGCCGTTGTAGTCTACTTTTGAAATAAGTCTCTGTGAAGAGATGTAAGTGGACAGTCGTTGCTCAACAAGACGCCAGCGTCAATAGTCAAGGCAATCATTACCGTCGTCGTGGTCCACCAACATTGTGGAACTCTCTTCACCACTGATCGTTGCAGACTGAGCAGTTGCCACCAGATCGCCCGTAATCACGCCGTCACCAGTGATCACACCGTCTCCGGTAATGACTCCGTCACTTAGGAAGCTACCTTCGGGCAGCAGCCCATCCAATAGTGAGTTTACTGAGAGGAACGGAGCGCCGTCGCCAGTAATTACTCCATAGCTAGTCAGGATTTGATCTCCCGTGATAACTCCGTCCGATATCAATAGTAGATCGATCGCGAGGCCATCTCCGGTGATTACACCCTCGCTTAACAATCTCCCCGCACCATAGACAATCTGATATTTCGTGATCAGCTCAAAACCTGTCACGTAGGTATAGCTGAGAATCAAGCCTCGAGACCAAGTAAAGCTGTGACCAGCAATGACCGTCTGCGGTTGCGGAGGATCGGAAACTGTTAGTAGCGGCTCGCCCAATGCCGTTGTTAAAGTAAGGTCAGCTCGAACCAGCCGAGCCAATTGAACGGCGCCGAGAATATTCAGTTGTCCGGCTCCCTGCTCCAACGTATTGAAGCCGGGCAAGGGTTGGGCCGTATACATTAACAAGGCCTTAATAAGATTAGGGGTAAGGTTTGGATTGGCTTGTAGCATCAGTACCGCAGCACCAGCTGCAACGGGCGTCGCCATCGACGATCCACTCAAAAACATCATATTGCGATTGTCGACGGGGCTGACACCTGCGTCCAGTACAGGATTTTGCGTCACCAGAAGATTATTGACTGCTTGTGCCTGGACCAGGCGATTGCCGGGCGCCACGATGTCTGGCTTAATCAAATTGTCATAAGTTCTAACACCGTGTTCGTCTGTTGTGAAACTTCGAGTGGGCCCGCGCGAACTGAAGGATGCAACTGTGTCATCACCGCGTGCATCGGTGCCAAAAGTATTCGACGCGCCTACAGTGATGGCTGCAGGTTCATTGCCAGGCGAATGAATGTGACCGTACACCTTATTTCCGTTTCCATCAGTACCGTTGTTACCGGCTGCGGCGAAGACCACCACTCCAGAATCAACAAGCCGACGCACGGCGCGACAAACCGGATCATTGCGGTATGAATCTATCGCCGGCATTCCGAGGCTCATGTTAACCACGCGGATGTTGTAAATATGGCGATTAGCTGAAATCCAATCCAGTGCGCTTAGCACGTTGGCAGTGGTGCCAACTCCTTGAGAATTCAGAACACGTAAATTGAGAAGGTTCGCATTGGGTGCAATGCCGACATATTGAGCGTTGGAGATACGACCATTTCCTGCTGCCAACGCTGCGACATGGGTACCATGTCCATAAGGATCACCGGTCTTACCTTCGCCGGTGAAGTCCTCGCTGTAAATGACCCTGAGATTGTTAGATCTATCCAAGAAGGCTTTATGTGTAGTGTCGATGCCTGAATCGACAACGGCAATTCCAAATCCTGTACCATCAAGTCCGACAGTGTTTGTTCCGCTATTGGTTCGGACCTGGTCGGCTCCAGTCGTAGCAGACACATGGCCCAGCGACCGAACTTCGCGGTCAAGGGAGATGTACGCCACTTCGTTCCGTGCGGCTAAAGCAACTGCTGCATTGGCCGGTAGTGTGGCTATTCGTACTTCGAAGTTTTGAAAACGTCGAATATTCCTGGCGCCGGAGTTTTCGACTGAGGAGTCGAGGATGGAATCCCACACACCTGCGGGTTGGATTATGACGCGGATCAAGTCGGCGCCTCTGCCACTATCGACCTTTTGCAGGATATCTTTTGAAACCTTTTGTTGAGATCGATTGGATTTAGGTTCGGCTCTTACCCGTTCTTCAAAAACTTTCGGAGCGAAGAGTATGAGCGAGAGAAATCCGCCCAAGGGGATCAGAAAAAAGAACCGCTTCATTGGGTACACCGAAACTTTTCGGGGAAAGCCTCGAATCGTTATTGGACTTTGAGGATTAGGGCAGTTACTCCAGAACCTCAGAGCAGTCAATAGTCGGGGAAAGGCGCGGAGATTCTATCAGCACTTTCACCAAACAAATGTTACAAAACTGTGAAGTTTTGGTAATTCTTTGTCTAAGGTCAGGCTTCTTGCGCGAGCAAAGTGAGAGCGTCTCGAAGCTCCCGTTTGAATCTAAGAGCCACACCCTTTTGGACGTCCGGAGAGTTCCTGGAAAAATGAGCAAGCGCACCTTCCCCCATTTTCCGTCCACGCTCTGCATAAATCGCAGCGATCAGCTTCTCATCAAACTGCGAATCCTCAGAGCGCAAGTTCAACGTACTAAGGGCACGATGCGGGATGCTACTGCCGGGACCATGTTGCACCGCGGTTGACCAGATAACGTCTTGCAGCGCGTGCGATCGAGTGAGCACGTCTAGCCCATCATCTCTAAGAATTTTTTCAACAAGCGGGTCAAAATGAGTTTGCTTGATGAACTCATGTTGGCTTCTCTGAAACTTTTCAGGATGGGATGAGGCGATCTCTCTCCAAACTTTCGTAAACTGACCGGTTCCGGGCGTGAGGCCTGCAAACCTTTTCCTAAATGGAAATGTCGATTGGGAGACGAATCGCTTAACTGTTCCGCCAGCAGGTTTGCTTGTCATCTGATAAGAGCCATATGAGACTCCACCTCGATCTCCTTTACCGGTGGAAACTGTGCCCGGGCCTCGTCCACCTGTCTCAAACTGCTCGGATAACTTTCCTAAAACCCAGGCGTCAGTGCATTGCCCTTGCGGCCGAGTTGGAGGTCGTGCGATGACTCGAGCAGGTTTGTCACTCGGGATGTTTATTACATCGCCGACGCGAATCAGGTTGGGATTGGATTTGAATATCGGATTAGCCTTCAGCAACTTTGCGACGGTAGTTCCATTACGCCTGGCGATCTTCAAGAGAGTATCGCCTGACTTGACTTTGTGGATCATCGAGAGTCTCCTGACAGGCAAAGTTTGTATTGTCAGTTATGAATTTGTGAGAACCTATTGCAGCTCGTTAATACTCGAAGGTGAGTTATGGAGTCAAGATTGACAACCGACAATCGGTGGCATCATTTCAGTTAGGAATTAACGACCTATCGAGAGACGCTGACTACTCTATCACTATAAATACTCTCGTACAGTCGTTCGGCTAACTCAGGATTCAACTGCTGAAGCTTCCTGTACTGCTCCAGAGCTGCGTCCTTCCTTTTTAGTCTTAGATAGGTGAGTCCCAGATTGAAGTGCGTCGTGGCGTACCCGCCATTGAGTGTCAGAGCTTTTTCATGCGCCTTAGCAGCCTCTTTATACCGGCCAAGACCAAAGTACGCGCAACCCAAGTTGTTGTAACTGTCAACAATGTTCGGATTGAGAGAATTTGCTCGAGTTAGCAGGGCGATGGCTTCTGTGTACTTTCCCAAATCTATGTATATAGCGCTAAGGTCGGTATACGCCGTCGCATAATCAGGATCGAGAGACAGCGCTCGTTGGAGCGACGAAACGGCTTCTTGTTTACGATCAAGGTGGTAATAAGCTATGCCAAGACTGCGATGTGCCTGTGTCAACTTCGGGTTCAAGCGAACTGCAGTCTCGAGCGCTTCACTCGCTGTTGAGTACATGTGAGCATCTATGCAGGCCATGCCCAGATTGTTGTAAGCGTGAAGAAAATCAGGCTTCAGATTTGTTGCTTGATTGAAGGAGGCGATGGCTTCGTGATACTTTCCGGCCTCGTACTGCTTTACGCCCTGAAGGAATATGGCCAACGCTTCTTTCTCAACTGCTTCGCCTGATTTAGCGGTTTCCTGGGCATGCGCCGCAAGTTGAAGACCGACGATCAAGATAAGGGCACATGTAGGTTTCTGCTTAGAGAACATTTTCAAGTTCTCCTTACTGAAGAGGAGCGCTCCGGAATGCCGAAAGGCTAAAAGTTACCAATGAAACTGGTTTGAAGAAGTGCAGGCGTTCAGCCGCCACCGAGTTACTTTGGATGTGCGGGATATTACGTTTCTCGTCTTGACGTGTCAATACGAATATATGGAATTCTCACCGAATTCTCGGAGGTGGTTAACGCAAAAATGCACATTGACGCCTTTGATGCGGCTTTGCTTAAAGTGTCCATGAGGTAAAAATAGAGGACGTTCCGCGCTTTCTTTACAGTGAACTTTCCAGCGACAAACTCTAAAGTACCGCGCTTCGATTTGCGAAATGTCTGGCCGTGGCTTGTTGTCGCCATCGCTGTAATACTCGCAGCAACAGCGTATCAACTGAGAAATCAGGGGCGTTCGTGGCTTTGTACATGCGGCTATTTCCTTTTCTGGTCGGGCGATGCCTGGAGTTCCGATAATTCTCAACACCTGATAGACCCTTACACCTTCTCTCACGTACTTCATGGTTTCGCTTTTTGCGGTCTATTGGCCTGGGGGTTACCTAAACTAGCAGTCTCCCTTCGCTTTGGCCTTGCAGTCGCGACTGAAGCATTGTGGGAAGTAATTGAAAACACCAACTTCGTAATCCAACGTTATCGCGAAGCGACGGCAGCGCTCGGTTATCAAGGAGATACTGTTGTGAACTCACTGGGCGACATACTCGCCTGCGGGGTTGGTTTTCTAATTGCCTGGCATCTCGGGCTTAAGCGCACGTTCATACTCTTCATAGCAATAGAGGTCTTTCTACTGCTCTGGATCAGAGATAGTCTAATCCTGAATATCATTATGTTGGTCTATCCACTCGACGGAATAAGGAAGTGGCAGACGGCTGGGTTGTGATGAGTGACGATTTAAGGGAAAGCGCCGAGAATGCTCCAATCCTTCTTTATGACGGAGTCTGCGGTTTCTGTAACCACACTGTGCAGATGATCATTAAGCGAGATCGGCGAGGAACGATGAAGTTCGCTGCACTGCAGAGCGAGTTCGGGCAGGCAGTGATTCAGCGGCAGCCACAACTTCAGGGAATCGATTCGCTTGTTTTTGTAGATCGCTCAAAAAATTCTGAACAAGTGTTTGTTCGCTCTGCGGCGGCTTTGCGAGTGGCTGCCTATCTTGGTGGACCTTGGCATTTGTTGCGAGTGACTTCCCTTCTCCCAAGGAAAGTTCGGGATTTCTTCTATGACCTTTTTGCACGCTATCGGTATAGGATGTTTGGCAAGTACGAAAGCTGTATGCTGCCGCCACCTGAGACCCGCGCCCGCTTCATGAGTGATGAGTCATGAGTGATAGTAATGAGTAAACTCATCACTCATGACTCGTCACTCATGACTCATCACTGTTTGGGTTTTCCAGTCATTGGAACAAACATGACGGGAATGGTCCTCCTTTCGATTACCCCCGTTGATGTCCGGCTGATAATCACCATCTCCTGATAAGAAGTCCCAACAGGTACCACCATTTTACCGTTGACTGCTAACTGGTCCACCAAGGCCTGAGGCACTTTGTCAGGCGCGGCCGTAACAACAATTGCATCAAACGGCGCTTCCTCAGGCCATCCAAGATAACCGTTGCCATGCCTGACGTGCACATTCTTGTAGCCCAGTGCTGCCAATAGCTGTCGCGAGTTCTCAGCTAACTCAGGGATGATCTCTATCGTATATACCTCTTTTGCAAGCTCAGCCAATACGGCAGCCTGATAACCTGAACCGGTACCAATCTCAAGCACCTTCTCGCCAGGAGCAATCTCCGCAGCCTCGGTCATGTATGCAACGATGAAAGGTTGAGAAATTGTTTGATTGTGACCAATCGGCAGTGGACGATTTTCGTAAGCGCGATGTTGATACGAAGGAGCAACGAAACGATGCCTCGGCACCTTCAGCATCGCATCGAGAACATCTTTACTTCTAACGCCCTGGTCGCGGATCTCCGCAACCATCATCTCCCTTTGCTTTTTAAACTTGTCGTCGGCTGAGCCAGGTGGCGAGGCGTGGTTCGAGTTACACGCCGGAATCGATATCAAGACCAGAAGCAGTAGCGATGCTAAATGATGGATCATGATCTTGCCTGATTAAATTTTGGTTGTAATCTCTCCCGCCACGGTTGTCTAGTAAAACCACTCATCATCTGAGCAGCGTCAGAGCCTCAGCCTTCAAGTCCTCTATTCTATAACCTGTAGAAGTCAAGGCGTTAAAGGAGAGAGATACTTGTCCCGTATTCAAATACCGCTGAAAGTCACAGACAAGTTGTTCTTCTTGAAGCCGCGCCCACTCGGGTATCGCACCTTCACTACCCTCGTGAACCAGACTCCAAAGCGTAGGTGAGTATTCAAGACCAAACTTCTCAGCTATCCATGTGTGAAGGATCTCGTGCTCGCGGGAGCAATCTGCAGCACGATCGCCGTAGCCTAACTGTTCGACTGTGAAGCAATACTCGCTGGTATCTTCAGGTCGAGCTTGTACTCTTGCGCCATCGTCAAAGACCGTCTCCGTATAGTCATCTTCGAAGTTGACGTTAACCCAGCACTGTTTGAAGCGATAGCTTTTCAGCTTCTGGGCTTTCTGAGCATCCTGATCCTGCTCCCGGTTCCGCCCCGCCTGAATTTTCCGAACGTTCTGGATGTGCTGGAACTTCGGAACCTTCTGGTCGTTAGCCGCCGCCCGTCTTTGAGTGGTATTCATACCACTCGATGTTAATAGGCAGGAAGATAATATTCAGCATGACCACTGCTGCAAGTGAGTAACGAAGTCAGAAGTCAGGAGACAAAAGTCAGGAGTCAGAAGACTTAAGAACTTCTCTCCAGAAACTCCTTAAGGCCCATTTTTCATTTGTAACTCGTCATTTTT
>CAZNPP010000109.1:0-14185 GCA_964574785.1 uncultured Chloracidobacterium sp.
CGGTTCCAGTTCGGAGGACGTAGTTGAAGCAAGCTTCGAAGTAAAAGGATGAAGGATGAAGGATGAAGGACCATTTACCATTTACCATTTGTCATTTGTGATTTTTCATTTTTGACTTCTCGCGAGTGGGCCTATCAGTGGGCATTCGAAGAAAGATATAGACAGTGAAAAATCAAAAATGAAAAATCACAAATGAAAAATAATGACAAATGTTAAATGGTAAATGGTCCTTTCGCCTTCATCCTTTACACCGTCACAACACTGCCGTCGAATTTAGTTAGGCTGAAGCCATTGAACACTTCGTTATAGGTTGCCTTCTGGTCTCGCAGCACCCTAATTGCCACCTCTTCACCGAGCTTTAGCGATTCCGTCGCATCCGAACGCCAATGCACTCCGGCAATGTTCCTACCGATGGCAACATTCGACGCGATCTTGTTCAACTCTTCCCCTACAGTCAGATCACCAGCATCCGCTCCTGTGTAAGGTACCAGATTCAAACCGTCATCTGTGGGCTCGACTGGAGTGAGACCAAGATTCACCAGTCTAGTACTTTCTTTGAACCACGCTTTCAGAATCGTTACGCACGCGCCAGCTACAGTCCCATGACCCGCGCCATATGCTGGATGGGTCGGTGAGCCTTCCGGAAACGCCATCGGCAAATGCGCATTGCCCGCAGGCATGTAACCTCCCAGCCGTGTTCCCGAGGAGAGTGAGTTGAGGATCGTTGGTTCGATGGGATATTCAGCGGTGTGATGCAAAGTGCGATCGACCCGTGCTGCAAAAACTTCTGGCCTTAAGCGCCGGTGCACAAGCCACTTCTGATACCAAACAGACTTCAAAGCGCGAGTCGAAACTTCACACAGCAGTGTAGCGATGTGCGGACCACCAAACGTTCCAAAGCCTTCCTGACTGGGGTTGTTCTGATAAGGATTGCCATCATCAAATGGCGCTCCGGCTCCGGCCAGCACGAGAAAGGCGTGGAAGTAAGCTTGAAATAACACATCAATGTGAACCCATTGACCGATGTCGCGTCCGTTGCGCATGTAGCGTGGTACCGGATCGAGTGCTTCCACAGGCTGGCTGAAGCCACGTTGCACCGCCAACCATGTGTTGAAGTCAGTCATGTAGTCAATGCCAGGCACCGTTGTTGTCATCTTCTGTTCGACCCGGTTAGCGCCGAAATTACAAGACTGATAGAAGAACTGAGAAAGATACGGACCTACCTTATCTCCTGGGGTGAGCCCGCGAAACAAGGTTGCCGGTGTCACTGAGCCATTTTGCTTAGGACCTTTGAAGTCGGCGCCAAAGAGTGTGAGGTCTGCCGCCGCCGCATTAGCTATGGGATTGAATTGGTATTGCGAAAACGGCACATCGCGCAGTAGTGCCATCCAATAGTTCTCGGCGATCTCGGCGCCTTCCTCACGACTGGCGAAGGCTGGAGGAGGAGCCTGCACTAGGCATTGTGCGTCTGCGCCCTGCATATCGAAGGCGAGTCCGGCCTGCGGATTGGTGAGCTTGCGGTCGCCGCCCATAGGTATCGCATCGAAGTCCTGCGGGCGTCCGCTGTTTAGCGCATGCATCAGGGCGGCATAAGCGCTCAAGACAACGGTGCCATCATCGTTGTGCGGGAGTCCTTTTGAGTAGCTGGCGATCTTGTTGGAATAGATATCATCGTCAGAATTCGTCGGGTGTTGCAAATTCTGAGGTGTCAGCCGTCGATTCTCTTCAGCGACATCGCGGCGAAGCTTTGCACATATATTAGCTCGCTGGTTGGAACCCTCTCCCACCGCAGTCGCTTGTGCGATTGACGCTTCATGCTTGAGAAAAGGTGAGAGGCCGATTGTTAGTGACGCAGCGCCAGCCGCACCGGCAGTAGTTAGAAATTTTCTTCGGTTCGGTTGCTTTAGACTCATGAGGGACTCCTGTTGTATCGATTTGGCTAATGCTCATATAAAACGAACAATTGGACCAACAAGACATTTTGCTAGAAGGACAACCTGAGTCTCCGCTCAGGTGAGAAAAGTCAGAGATGTGGAACGGTTTAGTTGTTCCAGGAAGGTACCAACCCTCAGCTGGCGAAGCACATTCCTTGTTCGGGCACAGATTTTCTACCGATGTTGTCGTCAATTGTCAAGATTTGAGTAGCAGGGCGGTGCGCGTTAAGGGAATAAGAACTATCCACAAAATCACGAAATTACACGAACAAATCAACACGAACTTACACTACTCTTCACCCGAAACTTGTTCTCACATAGTCGCTGAAGCGAAGATTTCTCGCGGACAAACTAGTAGAGTAAGTAAGAACCCAGGCCCTGTTCTAACGAGTGAGGAGAACCGCTTAGAAAGCGGAAGGTCAGCATATCAGGAGCTTTAGGGCAGAGCCTTTAGATGGTGGAGAGAGCGGCATATAACAAGGATTGATCCAAGGAAGATCCTTGGCGCAAGTAATCGAGAGATACATTCCATTGGAGCCGGTTTCATTGAAGGGCATTCAACTCGTTCATCTGATCCCCTATTTCTAAATTAGCCGGAATTTTATTAAGGTTTGAGCCGCAACCTCCAGTAGCCCGGCTCGCGACTACAATGCATGACCGCCACAATGAGTCAGAAATCGGACTCGATTGTGTAGAGGACTGCGTATGGAAACATACGGGTGAGGCAGCGGCGGACGTCCTCTTCGATTACTCGCCAACGGGAAGGTGCATCAATCACTCGTTCTATCGCGTCTTCGACTGATTCAATAAACTGCAGCCCAAGCTTTGGCTCACGTTCCGCATACCAAAGCGCTGCCTGACGATATTCTTCAAGCGCTTCGGGATGAAACTCATATCTCATCGCCGGATGGAGTCACGCACTTGGCCGAGACCTTCTTCGCCGGGAATAGTCTCGACTTTTCCGTCTCGAACTTCATCTCGTCGGCGTTTCGCCTCGGTAACCCACATTTTCTCAATTCGACCGAGATCTGCTCCCTCAAGGCTCTGAATGAGAAGATCCGCGAGTCGCGCCCTCGATTCGCCCGGCAGTGTCATCGCTTGTTCAACTAATTGCTCTACGGTGGTGGCCATAAACATTCCTTCCGATCGACATCAGTTTACCATCTTAGCTTGACGCTCTCCTGCTTTCACAATCAAGGCCTCTTCTCCTCATCTCCCGTCAGTTGCTGTCAGTTTACCATTTCGACAGGCTAGGGGGGCACCATCCCTTCGGCATTGAGCATGTCCAGAGCGGTGCGAGTCGCCGAGCCCGAAACTGGTGCACGTCACCGTGATCGAACGCTAGCGACAAGAGCCGAAGTAAGAGCGTGCGCCTCCGCGAGGCGAAGGCTTTGAAGAGCGGGTTAGAGATATCGAATATATAGGAGGGAGTAATCTCCATTTGATTTGTTCGTCATGTTCGTGTCATTTAGTGGACAGTAATTCTTGGCTGAGTGAACCACTTGAGATTTCAGTTCAAACGAAAGCCCTTTCGCCTGACATCCTGCACACACGATGTATCCAGCCCTTTCACAGTTCCCCTTTCAATGAAGGTCCGATTAAGGGCTTCAATGCATTCGACACCATCCAGCCCGCCAAATCCATGTGCCCCGTGTGGGACGACTACGTGCAAACTGTTTGGAAGATACTTGGCAACAGCGTCGCCATTAGACGGTGGTGTGACAGGATCCCATTGTCCGGTGAGAATCAAGACAGGCACGTCGGACCGGGTTGGCTCACTGTAATCAGCAGGAATTGTTGGTCTGGGCCAAAGCGCACATGCTTCTCGTTGGTGGCGGAGACGATAGTCACCGAGAAAAGTATTTGCGGCCAACCTTTCTCCCTCACCCGGTCTTATCCAGGGAAGATCTTCGGCGCAAGTGATTGAAAGATACATTCCATTACTGCCGGTCCCCACAAGATTACGGCGATAGTTCAACGCTGCCTCAGCAAGAGGGTGGAAGTTTCCTTGAGCAGCCCAATGTAAAAATAACGGGACCTGGCTTGCTGAGTTAGGACTGTAAAGCATGTACCGGATTGCTTCTGCGGCAAGATCGCGAGAGAGTTTGACTTTGCCAGCGGTGGGACTACGTACCTCTACTTCAACAGGACTTTCGAGTAATCGTTTAAGCACCGCTTCAGTCTCTTCGCGCAGTTTGGGAAAGGCGGCATTGCATTCCTTATCCGCCGCACACTCGGCGAGAACACCTTCAAGAGCACGTTGATTGTGTTGAGCAAACGCTAGAGGAATATACTGATCAGTAGGAGCAACGCCGAGTAATGTTGCAGTGCGGACACGCTTGGGATGTTGTTTCATGTACACCAGTGTGGCTCGAGTGCCGTAAGACCCCCCGAATAAGTTTAGTTGTTCATAACCCAGAGCGGCTCGTACTTCATCTAGATCATCCATGGCAATGGGAGTTGTATAAAGAGTGAGTTTCGCCTTGCGTTCCAGTTCCTCGCGACACTTGCGCACATCCTCGAGTGGAAAGAAGTGGCCGAGGAAACTCTGTGGATCTGAGGGGTTGTAGAAATCGCAGTTGAGTGGATGCGATTCTCCTGTTCCGCGCTGGTCCACGAATAGAAGATCCCGCCGTTCATGTACCTTGGCAAAGAGGCGCGCAATACCAGGTGCGTCGTCTACCGCCGAGGTTCCTGGACCCCCAGGAATGTAAACTAACGGTTCTGGATCTCTCTCTGGGCCAGTCGCTGGAAGTAATAACACACGTAAATTGATTTTCCGGCCTTTACGGTTTGCTCGATCTTCGTAAACCTCGTAAGTCCCGCACTGCGCTTTGCCGTCAAAGCCTTGAACGGTACAAGGCTTGAGTTTTAACGAAGCTCGAGCGCGGGAGATTGCATGACTACCATCATTTTGCTGAAAGCCAGCTAGCACAAACACAGCAGCCAAGCACACAGTGACAACATATCTACCGTACCGATGCCTTCTATCCATTACCTCTCCACTAAATTGGAAATTTTGTTAGGAAACCTGCTTACTACCCTCTGCATCAATTAGCCAGCCGAAACAACAATGCATCTTTCTTCGGCAGGGTTTTCAATGAGTCTCCCCCTAAGAAGCGTCTCCCTATAACTCTCTTCTCGCTTCAGGAGGCAACCATGAAAACTGCGCTGCTTTGTATTCTCCTCTGTCTACTCGTCTGTGAAAGTTACGCTCAAAGAAGAGCATCCGCAAATCAAAATGCAACCGTGATATCCGAAACCACCATACTCCCGATCAGGCGTGTGATTCTCTACAGCAACGGTGTGGCATTTATCGAGCGCCGTGGCAAAATCAGAGGCAATGCCGAAATTAGCCTGTCCTTCAAACAGTCTCAAGTTGATGATGTACTTAAGTCTATAGTTGTACTGGACCTCGGGAAGGGTCGTATAGGTGCTGTTAGCTACAACTCCTCCACTCCCATGGCCACTCGCATGTCTGAGATTCCTTTTGCGATCTCAGCTTCCACAAGTGGCAACAACGGTGGTGGGTTGGCCGGGGTTTTGAGCCAGCTACAGGGTGCCAGAGTTACTGTGGCTTTGTATAACCGCATCGTCACTGGCTCCATTCTTACAGTGGAAGCACGTCATTCCTTAAGTGAACCTGGTAAACCGTCCTTTATCAGTCATCGTCTAGTGATCGCGACCGATAATGGAGAACTAAGCGGAATTGATTTAGCCGATGTGCGTTCAATAAGGCTTGCTGATGAAGGCACCCGCCGCGATCTGACCGAGTTTGCCCACGCCGCCGCTTCGGCAAGGAGACGCGATGCGAAGACCATTGTGATCTCCTCAAGCGGTACTGGCGAGCGCGAACTCGTCGTTAGTTACACCATCGCAGCGCCAATTTGGAAAACTACCTATCGAGTTGTGCTTGACCGTACGGGACAACCTTTTTTCCAAGGTTGGGCCATTGTGGATAACGTGGGTGAAGAGGATTGGAATAGCATTCAACTCTCACTTGTTTCGGGCACACCAATCTCGTTTATTCAGCCAATTCAGAATCCGGTTTACCGTCACCGTCCCGTCGTCCCTGTTTCGGAGGATCTGAACCTAAGGCCACAAGTCTACGAGCCTGTTTTGGAGCGCGGCGGAATGGGCTCACTCAATGGAACTGTTAAGGATCCAGCCGGATCAGTCATACCAGGAGCCTCAGTCTTACTCACAAATGCTGTGACACATCAGAACTTTGAAGTTCTTACAGATAGTGCTGGTAACTATTTGGTGCAGAACTTACCGGCTGGCCGGTACACAATCAGGGTTACATCACCAGGGTTTTCTGATGCGGTAGTAAACAATGTTTCCGTTAGTGGAGGCATGCGGTCGAACGTTAGCGTGAATCTGGATGTTGGTTCAGTGACGTCGACGGTAAATATTGATAGTTCAGCTATTACGAGTCGGCAAGTCTTGGAACTTCCATCGGCAGGGAGAAGCTATTCGGAGCTTCAAAGTCTTACCGCTGGCGTTATAAGCGAGAGTGATCAGCGAGTGACGTTAAGTAACTACATTGCCGAGGGGAAAGTTGGAATCCGTGCTGAAACTACGACTGGGGATATTGGTGATCTATTCGAATACCGGATTGACCAGCCGCTAACTGTTCCACGCGATCGCTCGGCTCTAATCCCCATCGTTCAAACCCGAATGGAAGGTGAGCGCGTTTCGATCTTCAGCAAGAATGGTCCATCAAGTCGTCCGCTGAGTGGCCTGATTTTGAGAAATACGTCTGCCTTGACGCTGGAATCTGGATCGTTAACGGTAGTTGAAGGTGATGCATATGCGGGAGAAGCGCTGATGGAGCGTTTGAAGCCTTCGGAAGAACGCCTGGTATCCTTCGCGGTTGATCTTGGCACGCTGGTCAAGGTACGTGAGGAGGAAGATAGTGGTCCGACGTTCCTCGTAAAGGCTGTCAAAGGTGTAATACAAGCCCACTACTACAACACACGGCGTACTATCTATTCATTTACTAACCAGACGGATCGACCTCGTGTTGTCATTTTCGAACATCCTGTTGGTGACGAAGAGGATTGGAGGCTCAGCGACGACACTAAGAAGCCGGAAGAGAAGACAGCTCAGAACTATCGTTTTCGGGTGGAGCTTGGTGCTAATCAGTCGCTCGAATTTCCAGTTACCGAACTGGAAGATGCAATGGAAAGCTATGCTTTGACGAACTTTACGCGCACCCAGCTTGAACTCTTTATTGCTCGCAAATACATCGATGAAACAACACGAGGTGTTTTGGAGCGACTTATCAACCTGAAAGATCGGATAGCGGCAACTGACCTTCGCATTCAGGAGTTGAACAAAGAGTCGACCGAGATCGCCCAAGATCAGCAACGCCTTCGAGAGAATATCAAGGCTATGAATGAAGGTAAACTTTCCTCAAAAGTAAGTGCAGAGGCGAGGCAGCTTGTCACTCGCTACTTTGCCAAAGCGAATCAGCAGGAGAGTCGTCTCGAGGATATCGAGAAGGAGCGGCGCGCATTGGTGTCGGAGCGAACAGATATCCAGAAAGAGCTTGACACGGCTATTCGCAACCTTTCGCTCGAGCGGAAAATAGCCAGTGGTCCGTAAATCAGTAGTCAGTCGTTAGTGATCATTGGGGTCAGTGGTCGGTAGTTAGTGGTCATTGCTCGGAAGATAGCTGGTCAGTAGCTCGTCTAAGGATACGCTATAACTCAGTTTAGTAGAGTTTCAGTTCGGCCTACTCTTGCTCCCACAGAAGCGAAGGGCTTCAAGATTGGGGCGCGTGTGGAAACGAGAAAAATAAGATTGTGGGAGTGGTATTAGGATGGAAACTGAGGATCCCTAGGCTGTTCAGCCTGGGGAGCCTCAATTTGGACCTAACCCAATGACACCCTTTTCTCATTCTCCCTGCTCCCATCGACACCCCACGGCTGAAGCATAGGGTATCTGAACCGAGCGTTCGGCACTTCTGTCTCCAGACTCCTGTCTCCTGACTCCTGTCTTCTGGCTCCTGCCTTCTGCCCTGCTTCCTCCTGTCTTCTCACACTTCTTGAATTCTGCGCAATCAGTGTAATCTGTAGATAAACTCGAGCACTACCAAGACCACAAATGAATCTAATGAGTAAACGAATTAGTCGCAAGGTGGCACTATGGTTACTGGCAATCTGCAGCTTTCCCAGCTTACAGGCGCAGGAAACTCAGATGTCCACTTATTGTAATCCCATCAACATTGATTACACATACATGATATTCAATGCTCACAAGGATATTTCTTACCGTTCCGGCGCCGATCCTGCGGTCGTAAGATTCCGAGATGATTACTACATGTTCGTCACGCGCTCAATGGGATACTGGCATTCAACTGACCTTACGAACTGGAGCTTTATTACTCCCGAGAAATGGTACTTCGAGGGCTCTAACGCTCCCGCTGCACACAACTACAAAGATATCGTTCTTTACGTAACCGGAAACCCTTCAGGTTCCATGAGCATTCTCTACACGGATAACCCAAAGAAAGGAGATTGGAAAGCTGTACCATCAATTCTGAATAATCTCCAAGATCCCGCACTCTTCATAGATGATGACGATTCAGCTTATGTGTTTTGGGGTTCGTCGAATCGATTTCCAATCAGAGCTAAAAAACTGGAGAAGGACCATCGCTTTCGTCCCTCTGAAGAGACATACGAACTGTTCAACCTTGATGGTGATAGGCATGGCTGGGAGCGCTTTGGAGAGAATCATTCTGATACAACGTTACGCGGCTATATTGAAGGGCCCTGGTTAACTAAGCACAACAACAAATACTATTTGCAATACGCAGCGCCAGGAACACAGTTCAATGTCTATGGTGATGGGGTTTACATCGGCGACTCGCCTCTTGGTCCATACCGTTATGCGCCTAACAATCCCATTTCCTACAAGCCCGGGGGATTCGCGAACGGGGCTGGACACGGTAGTACGGTAATTGGTCCTGAGGGTCAGTATTGGCACTTCGGCACAATTGCAATCTCCGTAAACTACCAATATGAAAGACGCATTGGAATGTTTCCCACTTATTTCGATAAGGATGGTTTGATGTATTGCGATACGTCTTTTGGCGACTATCCTCGTTTTGCACCGGCAGTTCCGGGGAAGAGAGGCCAGCTTGCTGGCTGGATGCTGCTTTCATATAAGAAACCAGTCAAGGCCTCGTCGCAGCTGGATCAATTTGTGGCTGAAAACACTGTTGACGAGAACATCAAGACCTTCTGGCTCGCGGCACAGAACGACGATAAACAGTGGCTGGAGATTGATCTTGTAAATGCAGGTCACGTTTACGCTATTCAAGTTAATTACCACGACTACAAGTCTGACATCTATGGAAAAGTCCCCGGTTTGTACCATCGCTACTTAGTCGAAGGTTCTGTAGATGGGAAGAATTGGAGAATATTGGTAAATAGGAAGAACAGTTTTAGGGATGTGCCGAATGATTACGTCGAACTCGCCTCCCCTCAATCTGTAAGATATATCCGTTATAGGAATATTCACGTCCCCACACCCAATCTCGCTGTATCGGGCCTGCGAGTTTTTGGACGTGGCCAGGGGAAAGCTCCATCATCAGTTACCAACCTGAGAGTAAAGCGTTATACAGATCGCAGAGATGCGATTATTTCATGGGACCAGCAGGAGCATTGCCAAGGTTATAACGTGCTTTGGGGAATTGCGCCGGACAAGCTATACAGCTCCTGGTTGGTTTACGATAAAAACCAACTCGAACTAAAGAGTCTAACCGTAGATCAAACCTACTATTTTGCTGTGGAAGCATTTAATGAGAATGGAATTTCAGAGCGAACTAAGATCGTGAAGGTGGATTAGTTGGGCTTACTTACGCTGCCAAAATGAGAGATGATGGGATATAAAGAGGCTTAGGGTTAGCAGGCTCAGCAAACAAATCGGCGACAGGTCGCCGCACTGCTCCAAAAATGAATTGTCCGAGTTGCCGCCACATCTTGCACGAAGATGCCCGCTTCTGCAGTCATTGTGGACTGTCCACAGCCCCAATTCCTACAAGCACCGGGAACAGTCACCAACAGGAAACCCTTAAGTATACCGTTCCACCCGATACATTCAGTGGTCGTATATTGGATTCAAAATACGAACTCCTCAAGCGACTGGGTGAAGGAGGTATGGGAGTCGTGTATCGTGCCCGCCGTTTGCATATTGGTGACGAGGTGGCTGTGAAGGTGCTTCATAGCGATCTCGTTGTTGACAAAGAGGCTGTCGAACGCTTTCGCCGCGAAGCTAGATCTGCGGCAATGATCAACCACCCTAATGTTGTCAGTATTCATGACTTCAATGACGGACGAGTAGAGGGGACGCCCGCTTATATAGTCATGGAACTCGTGAGAGGAGTTTCTCTTAGGGAACTTCTGAAGAGTGAGGGCCGGCTTGCACCTGAACGTGCGGTAGCGCTTATGCGAGATGTTTGTGCGGGCGTTGGTGTGGCCCATCGCCAGGGTTTGGTCCATCGAGACCTCAAGCCTGACAACGTAATCGTGGCTCCAGCAAGTCATGATGGCGATCTTGAAACAGCGAAGGTGGTGGATTTTGGTATTGCCAAGCTACGCGACCGAGCTGCGGAATCCGGGTTAACTCAAACTGGGGCCGTGGTAGGCACCATCTATTACATGTCGCCAGAACAGTGTCGCGGTGAGAAGCTCGATCCGCGCAGCGATGTTTACAGTCTTGGCGCGATGCTTTACGAGATGTTGTCTGGGACGCCTCCGTTTCAAGCAAACAACCTCACTGGACTAATAACCAGGCATCTCTACGATCCGCCGCCAGCTCTTCCACCTGAATTAAAGATTCCTCCAGCACTTGCGGCGATTTGCTATCGGGCGCTGGCGAAGAATCGAGATGATCGGCAGGCGGATGCTCTGGCATTGAGAAAAGAGTTGCAACGGGCCTTCGCGCCACTAAATGAAAAGCCTAAGGTTTCTGACGAAAAGAAGAAATCGGTTAGCTGGATAAAGTGGACCGTTGTAGGTGTGGGAACGTTGTCGGTTCTTCTTCTGGTTGCTGGCGCCTTTGGCTTCTATTTTTACCGGTCGCAGATTCCACAACCGAATTTAAACGTCAATGCAAGCAAGAGCAATTCAAATGTTTCTGACGCGAACACAGAAATAACTAAAGAAGAAATCAAATCCACATCGGCCCATGATCTTCGCGGTACGTGGACGGGAACACTTGGGCCATTTAAACAGGCTACTAAGTTGATTATTCGACAACATAAAGAGAACCGTTTTGAAGGGGTATTGGAGCAGGATAAGATTAGGGTAGCTTTCGTAGGAACATTTAATCCGAAGTCTTTGGACGTAACGTTTAAAGACACCAAGGTTCTAAGCGGGGAGCAATGGAACTTAGGTGAGAACACCGGGAAACTTTCTGCGGATGGCAAAAGAATGGAAGGTACTGGGAAAGATCCGATTGGCGTGATGTTTGGGATAACGTACGAGTGGAGTTTTTCGAGGAAGTGAAAGTGGCGCATGCTGTTAGCTTGCGTCTGGGGAATGGAAGATCTCTCAAGTCGCACCCGCGGGATCGGTTCAGATGCTGATTTGCAGCCCAAACGGTTCAAGAGCTTCGTTACTCCCCGAACGCAACCTGACAGGATGCGCCACAACGGGCAAACGCAATGCCTCGACAAACTGAAGTTTGTCGGACTTTTGGTTACAATGCACGAACTTCGGGGGGGCAGATCGGGTGAAGGTGGCGAGGAAGTTTCTGATTCGTGGTGATGTGCAAGGTGTAGGGTACCGATTCTTTGCCCAGCGAGCTGCCGCTCGTCATCAGGTCGTTGGCTACGTACGAAATCTGGCCGACGGAACAGTTGAGTCGGTCGCGGTAGGTCCGCGTGACAACGTTGAGGCTTTCAAGGACGATCTTGCCACTGGGCCACAATTCGCGCTCGTCGAACATGTCGAGGAGATCGATCTCGAATCCCCAGAGAGTTATGTCACATTTAGAATTGAAAGGTAGTCAGTTGTCAGTTGTCTGTAGTCAGTTGTCCTTTTAACTTAGTCACAGTTTTTTCCGTTCAAAACGATTTCCTTTATTTCACTGACTACTGACTACTGACCACTGAGCACTGAGCACTGACTAATGACTACTGACTACGGGTAACTGACTACTGACAACTGACCACGGACAACTGACAACATTATGGATAACCTTCGCCAACTGATTCGTGAGGTGCCGGACTTTCCCAAGCCTGGCATCAATTTTTATGACATTACAACCTTGCTTAAACATCCAGATGGATTACGCCAAACCGTGGACGCTCTAGCGGCTGAGTTTGAAGGGACAAAAATAGATGCGGTGGTAGGTATCGAAGCGCGCGGGTTTATTTTTGCTCCCGCACTTGCTTACCATCTTGGGGCGGGCTTTGTTCCAGTCCGCAAGCCGCGCAAGCTCCCCGCTGAGTGCGCTTCCATTTCCTACGATCTCGAGTACGGTCAGGACACATTGGAGATTCACCGCGACGCTATTGGCGATGGTCATCGCGTGATCATCGCTGACGATCTGCTTGCGACTGGTGGTACCGCGAGAGCGGTAGTTGATCTAGTTGAGGGGCTGAAGGGAAAGGTTGTTGGGCTTGTCTTCGTGGTTGAACTTGAATTCCTCCCCGGCCGCAAGAAGCTGGAGGGCTATGATGTGAGATCGTTAATCAGGTACCAGTCTTAGATACTCGAACTTAAGCTTTAAAGGTGAGAGCTCACTCGCGTTTTCCCTTACGCGATCATCTACACAATGGAGCCTAGCCGTGATGCACTGCAGTCGCGACCCGGGCTACTGGAAGCAGCAAGAGGTAGATCGTTAATTTCAGAGTGGCCACAGAACGAGAAGCAATGATATTCAACTCAGAACGAGTTCGGAAACAAAGATGATGTAACCAAACAAAGATTACGTTGAAGTGATCCGGCGATCTGCATCCAACACCACCGAAGCTGCGTGCCACTGAACCGGGTGCACCGACTGCTAAGCAGTGCTAAATTTCGTACTCGGAGTAAGCGCTATGCGAGCCAGGAAAGTCT
This sequence comes from uncultured Chloracidobacterium sp., assembly GCA_964574785.1. Taxonomy (GTDB): domain Bacteria; phylum Acidobacteriota; class Blastocatellia; order Pyrinomonadales; family Pyrinomonadaceae; genus PSRF01. Next base: position 13,010 of record CAZNPP010000109.1, read on the forward strand.
ACGACGAAGTAATCGAGTCCATTGCGTCCTCCACGCAAAATGTGATCACTTTCCGCCAGTCTGAGGAAGCCAAGGCTCGCGTGGCTGAGTTAATCTACCGGGAAAAGACAGACGGCTTATCGGAGGACGAGAAATCCGGCCTTGATCACTGTTTACAGATTGAGCACTTGATGCGCCTTGCAAAAGCGCGTGCGCATCACTATCTGGTAAATGGTTAGATGGAACAGCGCGGAAGGGTCAGACGTCCGAGGTAGGATAAAGTAATGTCAAAACTGGAACAGATTATTGATGAGGCACGGTTGCTTTCGAATGCCGAAAAGCGAAAACTGCGGCAGGCTCTCGACGCTGACTTGGAGATGCAAAAACCTCACGATCATGCCCAACCGACCCAAAGCAATAACGGCGACGACGATGCGATACGCGAACGGCGTCTTGAATGGCTGAAGGCTCACCGCGAAGAATACGCCGGCCAGTACGTGGCGTTGGCCGGAGACGTGCTGGTGGGTCATGGTCGGACAATTCGGGAGGCCCACGAGCAAGCTAACGAGAAGGGCGTTGAAAATCCATTCCTTGTGCGATTGACCTCAGAAAGCGAAGTCCTTTTGGCTGGATGGTAGCCGATGGCGTATCAGTTGGAGTTTGAAAGGCTGTTTAGTTACGACGTTGGCCAACCAGCATCAGTCTTCCAGCCAATCTAAAACTAAAGGAAAAGAGTCTCGACACATCCGTCAAGGTTGATACAGGCGTGAGCTGCTGTATCTTCGAGCGTCGGTTCGGTGAAGAACTCGGCTTTGACATTGAAACGGGATTGCGCCACATGTTCGGAACGGCTACCGGATCATTTGTTGCCTATGGTCGCGATGTAACGTTGAGTGTGGTCGACTTTGAGTTCGATACGGTCGTGTTCTTTCCATTGGATCCAGAAGTTACGCGCAATGTGCTCGGTCGTTTCGGTTGGCTGGATCGCATAGTGCTTGGCTTAGTGGACTATGAAGGCAAGCTCTATCTGAACCGTTATGAAGGATAGTCATAAGCGCTGACATTGGTTCGACCTTGATAGCGTGCCTCTAATGCCTCGTGCTGACTTTGGTGGGCAGCTTCCTTTAGCTTGAGGCCATGTTGAATTTGCGCGGTAATAACCGAGCCGATCCCGAGTCCGGCAACTAAACCCGTCGC
>CAZNPP010000110.1:0-14108 GCA_964574785.1 uncultured Chloracidobacterium sp.
TGGCAGCCGACGCAATGGAAAAGTTTCTTCAGCTAACTCCAACTAGTGAGGAAACTAAGAGTCTTGAAGAGCAGCTTAAGACCCTCCGTTTCTATGGGACTAAAAAGGACGCTCAAACGCATATATACGGGCAGAGAAGTGACAAAAAGGGCCCGTGTCTTGAAGAAACCACAACCTTCCTTCCCAGAATCCGCTCGCCGCAACGAGGTAACTGGGACAGTTGTTCTAAGGGCAATCTTCGCCTCTGATGGTACTGTCAGGCACATTCTAGTAATCAACGGTTTACCCTTTGGTTTGACTGAGGCGGCTATTAAAGCAGCTCAGAAAATTAAGTTTGCGCCAGCAGAAATCGATGGCCGGCCAGTATCGATGTACGTCCAACTTGAATATAACTTCAGCGTTTTTTGATTGAGACTAACTCGGCCTCAACTCAATAAAGCAGTATTCAAAAACTTGCGGTGGACACCCGAGATCTGATCAGCTACTTTGAGGTTGAGACCTTTGATCTTTTTGTTCGTCCTTCATTGTTTTTAGAACTCAATCTTGCGGCACGTGCCCAACTTTCTTGCTTGAGTCAGAACATCACATCTGAGAATCCTGTAGTTCAGGCGATAATTACTGGTAAGGCGCCTCAGCCGGCGCGTCTTGCTGCTGCACGTGGACTGTTGCCTCTTCCTCAGAACGACCTACTTGAAGTGCTGGTCGCCTTAAGACGCGCTGAGGATCGTGAAATAGCAGAATCTGCCGAGTCGACTCTCCTGGCGCAGGATATTGGCGACCTTTCGCAGGCTGCAAAGAGTCAAGAAACAGCCCCCGCGGTTCTCTCGTATCTGATTGAACGATCGGACCTCGACCTTGAGGTTCGAGAATCAGTAATACTCAACGCTAGCACACCGGATCATGCAATCGAGAGTCTGGCGGTTACACTCCAGGATGGTTCCCTGCTTGAATTGATAGCCATCAATCAGCAGCGCTTGGTCCGTACGCCGGCAATAATCGAGGCGATTCTAGAAAATCCCGCTCGTACGCCTGAGGCCGAACGCCGAGCCGTTGAAACTCGGCGCGAGTTCTTTGAAAAAGAACGAGGCGCTCGCCAAATTGCCGATGAACTCCGGGCGCGCGGAAAGATCGCCGCGGCAGAGTTTTTTGCCACGGTCGATTTAACCACACTAACTAACTTTGAACTGGAGGATGCCTGGTTTCTTGCGGAACACATCGAGGTCTGTGATGCTGATATCGATGATTCCTGGCTACCCTCCGAACGTTATGAGGAATTGCTTGAAGAGAGTTCTGCCGAGAGGATAGCGAACATTCAACGAGTAATTCAAAATGAACAAATCGAAGGTGGTGAAGTCCCTGGCGAACGAGTGTCGCTAATCAGACGAATTATGCTGATGAATGCACGCGATCGAATGAAGCTGGGAATGAAAGGCGATCGTGAAGCACGAAGCATTCTGATTCGCGATTCGAATCGAATCGTGGCAACGGCAGTGATAAATAACCCGCGTGTTACGGATCAGGAAGTTGAAAATATTGCAGCCATGCGCACTGTCTCAGATGAGGTATTGCGCCTTATAGCTCTAAATCGTGGTTGGGCGCGTCAGTATCCAATCATCCATAATCTTGTGCGCAATCCGAGAACGCCGATTCCAACTGTGGTCGGAATTCTTCCCCGGATTCGCAGTAAAGATCTTCAGCACCTCTCGCAAAATCGGAACGTCTCTGAGGCTGTCCGCCGCCAAGCGTTGCGACTCTCCCAGACTCGTTCCGGCGAATAGTTCCAGACAGTGGAGGCTTTGACACTTGAATCGGATTAGCCGAAAATCCAGCCCTTCCAAGCTGCGTGGAGGTTCATCATGAGAGATGTTATTGGCTGGGTAGTCTTTGGTTTGGTTGTAGGAGTGATTGCGAAGCTCTTGATGCCTGGGAGAGACCCGGGAGGCTGCGTAATTACAGTAGCACTTGGTATTCTCGGCGCAGTGGTTGGGGGTATTCTGGCCCAAGTGTTAGGCATCGTTGATCCCTCTAATGAGGTTGGGGATCGCAGCTTTTTACTTCAACTGGTATTCGCAGTCATAGGAGCGGTGATCATTCTCACAGTGTATAGATTGATTGCCAAACAACGCGCCTGAAGGAAGAAACCTTGCAAAAGTTGCCCGCCCTCCCGAGTCATCCTTAGCCTGTTACAGAAATATTGCAAAATAGTTAACATTATTCTTGACACGTCACAGAACAGCTGTATAATTTCGCACAGACCAAGCAAAGAAGCATTGAAATAGCCAGCTTGGCATTCTTTTTAAAATGTTTTACCTGGGTGTTTGAACGCCAGCTTAGTGCGGGTTCTGGTTAGGTCGCGGTCTGATATTTATAAGAACTGCGAGGGCCTTATCTCGCCGTCAGTCGCACTGCCTGGTTCACGGGATCGCTCATGAAACGATTCTCAGTTCATCGCCACAACCATCCGGATTAGGACCCGACCCTGCCCGAAGTTTTGCCCCGTAGATCGTTTGATCTGCGGGGCATCCCTCTTTTTTGTCTTAGACTAGGTTTTTATTTTCGAACCACGGCCGATATTACGATCGGCTTAGTCCCCTTAGACGCGACATTGTTCACTCTTAATCCTGCCATCTCGGAAAAGAGCCGCTCATACTCGTCAACGACCCTATCCCAATCGTAATACTGCTGAACACGAACTTGAGCACGGTGGCGATAAGAGTGCACCAACGAACCATCCCTTAGCACACGCTGAAGTTTTCGCACTAAATCCAGCTCGTCGCTGTACGCGATAGCGGCATCCCCTACTGCCTCGATATTCTCAGGTGCTGCGAGCGTCAACACGCAGTTGCCATATCCCATCGCCTCAAGCAGCGCTGGGTGAGTTCCTCCCACTTCGGTGGCGTGAATGTAACAATACGCATTCTGTTGGAGGGCTCGATAGTCCTGTCCGAATACGAACCCCGTGAAGATTATTCGCTTATCACCCTTGGCACGTGCCTTCAGGTCACTAATGTATTCACGAGCATATGGGGCATCACCGACAATTAATAACTTGTAGGCCGTTCGTACCCGCTTGAACGCGTCAATCACAAGTCGAGCATTATTCTCTGGTTCCAAACGAGAGACATACAGTACATACCGGTTTGGTTCAACTCGCCACCTCCTGACGGCTTCACGGTCTGGCCGTCGCTCGACTTCCGAACCATATGCAATCATCGTAGACTTCGCACTGTAACGTGCCTGATAGTATTCCTGAATGACTCGAGCATCGGTCACAGTCACATTTGGCAGAAGAGTCGCGAGCCTTTCTGCAAGCAGGTAATAGTGTCGGCCAAGCCAATTCCACTTCTTCCTCTTGTGCTCGAGTCCATCAACGTTTATTGCGACCGGAGTTCCAGTTAATCTCAGCAGAGGTGCAAACGGGGCATTGGCGGCGTTGCAGATTAAGGCGGCATCAAAACGGCCGCCTATTGCATGGAATGACGAAAAGAAAGTGTGTACCACCGTGTCGAGGTACTTATGACGAATAGTTGGTAGGACTTTCAAACGTACGCCGTGATACTCGATTTGGCGGGGTGAGACATAGTGAGCCCGGCAATAGACCGTTACATCGTGTCCTCTAGCTACCAGGCGAGTCGCAAGGTGTTCGGCAAATGTTTCAAAACCGCCGTAGCTAGCTGGCACCCCTCGCGTTCCGAGAATCGCTATGCGCATATCGTCGAGAGCTAATGCAGGCGGCTGGTCTTAGTAAGTCGCTGCGCGACTAAACTGCTGCGCGGGAGCGAGCATCGATACCTGCTGCCTGTTTGTAGACCTCCAAAGTTCGTTGGGCGGTCTCACGCCAACCAAACTTCTGAGCATGGGCCAACCCATCAACAATGAGCTTTGATCTTAAATCTTTATCGTCAATGACGCGTATGATTGCCTTTGTTATAGCCTGGATGTCAAAAGGATCGACCAGTAAGCCTGCTTCGCCAACCACTTCAGGCAGGCTGGTCCTATCACCCGCAATCACCGGCGCACCGCATTTCATTGCCTCAAGCGGCGGCAGACCAAAGCCCTCAAATAATGACGGATAGACGAAACAAACTGCCCCGGAATAAAGTGCAGGCAGATCAGATTGAGGAACATGTCCAGTCAGAATGATCGATCCATCAAGTCCGGTCCTCTTGACTGCTTCAAGCGTTTCGCGATAAAGCCATGCGCACTTGCCTACAAGGACCAGTTTAGGCGCCTGCGCTTCTGGCCGGAGGCTACGCAGGCATTCGAATGCGGCGATCAGTCGCACCAAATTCTTCCGCGGCTGAATCGCGCCGACCGAGAGGATGTAGTCTCCTTGTATGCCATAAGTGTGTCGCACACGTTGAAGTTCTTTTTCATCAGTGACTGGGCCAAAATGGTCCGGCGGCGCTAATGGTATGACGCTTATCACATCCTGGGGAACCCCGTACGTCCTCATTATGTCTGTGCGAGTATGCTGTGAAAGTGCAACTATGCGTGCGGCGCGTCGTGCTGAATGCCGCACGGTTAGGCGCAATTGTGTCCGACTGCGTCGCTTAAATGTATGAGGCAGATGTTCAAAGGAGAGATCGTGAATGCTTACGACTACAGGGCACGGAGCAAATGGCGGGGCGGTAAACTGTACGTGAAGAACATCAACGGGATGTCTTCGTAATTCGGCGCTGATTGAAAGGGGAATGCGGACTAGCGGAGTATGCGGCAGCGTCAAACGTACCGTAAAGTTTGGCCACCGATTCTTAAACCGTTCAACCGCTTCATGCTTCGTTACGAATAGCGTGTAAGTGTTAACAGAATCGATTTTAGCCAGTGCTTCAATGAGATTCGTTGCATAACTCTCGTTACCGCCAAGATTGGCGCCAACGGAGTGAGCATCAATAGCGATGCGCAATTCGCCCAGTCCCCTCTAAAAAGATCTTCGAGACCCAAATGCGCGAAAAAGTCTAAATCAAAAAGCAGGAGGAAGGTAACTCTTTTGGACCAGGAATGTACAGGTTTTCCAAGTCTCGGGATCTTTTGCTGTTACTTGTTCTTGCCTGCTGCCGATGCCTGAGCATCGCGGGCCTGCTGACCACGTGTGTCCCGCTCACGAATCCTCGCGGCTTTACCTCGCAACTGACGAAGGTAATAAAGCTTCGCACGCCTCACACGTCCCCTTTTTACGACATCGATATGATCGATGATTGTAGCGTGAAGTGGGAAGATCCTCTCGACGCCAACGCCGAAACTTGTTTTTCGCACGGTGATGGTTTCACGAATGCCTCCGTGTTTTCGTGCAATCACAACACCTTCAAAAACCTGCAGTCGTTCTTTCGTCTCTGATTCCTTAATGCGAACATGAACCCGCACCGTATCACCAGGTTGAAAATTGGGTATATTATCCCGCAATTGGGTCTTTTCTACTCCGTCTAGTCGATTCATCTCAATACTCCATTTAAGCTGGCTCAATCACTTTAGCAGGTCCGGTCTATTTTGTTGCGTTTTTCTTAAGGCAGCTTCCCGCCGCCAATGTTCTATCTCAGCATGATTTCCGGTTAGCAAGACCTCGGGAACGCGTAAGCCACGGAACTCCGGTGGGCGGGTATACTGTGGATGGTCAAGCATTCCCTGAGAAAACGATTCGTGAACTATGGACGTTTCACTTCCTAACGCCCCTGGCAGCAGACGTACCACCGTATCTACTACCACCACCGCCGCTGGCTCACCCCCAGAAAGCACGTAATCACCAATTGATATTTCATCAGTAACCAACGCCTCCGCTACGCGTTCGTCAACACCCTCATAACGGCCACAGATAAGCACTATCTGCGCACTCTTAGAAAAATCCTCTGCTACTTTCTGGCTAAGCACTCGCCCTTGGGCTGAAAGCAGAACTACGCGCGTGCCTGGACTATAACTACTTCCGCTGCTGCCTGTTAGATCCTCGACCGCGGCAAACACCGGTTCAGGTTTAAGAACCATACCGTCTCCACCACCGAAGGGTCGATCATCGACAGTACGGTGTTTGTCACTGGTCCAGTGTCGTAGGTCATGTGCCTTGATGTCGACCAGTCCAGCCGCCCTTGCTCGACGTACTATTCCGTACTCAAAAGTATTTCGGAAGAAGTCTGGGAAAATGGTGACGATGTCAAAGAGAAGCATTTCTTCAGAGCTAAGAGAACCGCGCTCTTCTACCAGATCTAAAGTTCAAGCAGGCCATCCGGAGGGTCTATCAGAATCCGTTTGTGCTCGCGGTCAATCTTTCGAACGATTGACTCTGCAAGCGGGATTAAAGATTCACCGTGGTCACGCTCAACCCTAAGGAGCGGAACACCGCCTGTACGCATTACTGACCCAACCTTTCCCAACCTTCTGCCGGCAATGGTTTCCACGACACAGCCTTGAAGTTCCCAGTCATAGAATTGGTCCTCCGGAAGCGGGAAGCGCTCAGCCTCCGTTACAGCAAAGTCACAACCGACCAAGGTTTGCGCCATTTCAACGGTATCGTAGCCAGCTAATTTCAAGACCAACCTTCCCCGCTGAATCGAGTATGACTCAAGCTCAACCCTCTTAAGTCCATCAGGCGAAATTGCGTACAACTGCGAAAGTCCTTCAAATCTTTCCGGGAAATCAGTCAAAAGGTCCGCCACTATCTCCCCCTTGAGGCCTTTGGTCTTCACGGCATGAGCAACTACGATTAGCGACGCCTCGCCTTCTTTCCCGGCAGCATTCATTCGATTATTTCCAGTACGTAGCGATGCTTCTGTTTAGCACTCGCTGCCTGGATTAACGCTCTCAACGCACGTACGGTGCGGCCTTGCTTACCTATGATCTTTCCCATGTCTTCAGGAGCAACACGTACCTCGATCATAGTTGCTCCGTTGCGTTCCAGTGGACGAACTTCAACAGCATCCGGATTATCAACTAACGCTCTGACGATCATTGCGACTATGTCCGTCATGACAGGGGGATTCGTATAGCCCCAGGCCTCACGATCTTAAGCCTCAACTGCTTGTGCGGTCTCCTGTTGCTTAATGCTGGTCCGAATCAAGCGGCTAACCGTATCGGTCGGTTGGGCGCCTTTTTCAATCCAATAATTCACACGTTCCATATTAAGGTTAATCTCAGCAGGCTCGCGTGTTGGGTTGTAGGTGCCAAGGTTTTCCAGATACGCGCCGTCACGCTTTGACAGCTTTTCCTTAACCACAATGCGGTATGAAGGTCTCTTCTTTGCGCCTGTGCGCATCAGTCTAATTGCTAGCAAACTGTTCTCCTCCGTAATCGCAAAACTACTCAACAATGACTATTAAACTTCTGCTTACCTTCGTCTCTTTTTGCGTTTCTTTTTGATTTTCTTGCGGCTGGGAGCAGCCGGCAAGGATGGTAATTCACTGCCGTTATCCATCAAACCTTCAAAATCCGACATTCCCGCCATTCCAGCCATACGTTTCATCACTTTGCCCTTCAGTCCACCACCGAACAAACCTGATGTCGAAAGCTGTCTCATCATCTGCCGCATTTCGGTGTACTGTTTAATGAGTTGGTTGACTTCAGCCACCGATGTTCCTGAACCCCGAGCGATACGGCGGCGGCGATTCGCATTCAGGATTCGATGATCAGAACGCTCTTCCCTAGTCATCGAATCTATAATCGCCTCAGTCCGCTTCAGCTCTTTCTCCATTACCTTTGTCTGCTCGTCAGTCAATTGCGGCATGCCAACTCCCCCCAGCAATTGATCCGGTAGCAGCTTCATGATTTTTGAGAAAGAACCAAGCCGCTTAACCTGGCGTAACTGCGAACGAAAATCATCAAGGGTGAATTCGTTCTTCTGAAGCTTCCTTAGCTGTTCTTCCGCTTCGGACTGGTCTACTTTTGACTGAACTTCCTCGATGAGCGACAGGACATCCCCCATCCCCAGGATTCGTTGAGCGATACGATCGGGATAGAAGGGCTCAAGAGCATCATATTTCTCACCAACTCCTACAAACTTCACCGGCTGGCCTGTCACCTGTTTGATCGATAGCGCAGCGCCGCCACGGGCGTCCCCATCCATCTTGGTCAGAATTACCCCGGTAGTTCCTACTCGGCGATGAAACTCTTCAGCAGAACGGACCGCATCCTGGCCCGTCATGGCATCAGCAACAAACAGAATCTCCACGGGGTGAGTCGCATTCTTGATACGAACCAACTCCTCCATCAATTCATCATCGATGTGTAAACGTCCCGCTGTGTCGATCAGTAGCGTGTCAAAACCCATTTGCTGAGCATGCTTATGAGCTTCGTGGACCAACTCAAGCGGATCGTTAGTTTCTGGTTTTTCAAAGATCTGCTGACCAGTAGCCTTGGCGATGACTCGCAACTGCTCGCGCGCTGCCGGACGATATACGTCCACCGAAAGCAGGAGAGGCTTACGATCTTGGTTCAGAGAAAGCCAGCGTGCGATCTTCCCTGTCGAAGTGGTTTTGCCAGAGCCTTGAAGCCCTACAACCATCACGACATTAGGGATCTGTTTTGTAAATACGAGTCGTGATGACTGTCCCCCGAGCAGTTCGACAAGCTCATCATAGACAATCTTGACAACCTGTTCAGAGGGCTTAAGCTCTTGCCAAACTTGCTGTCCTTCTGCTTTCTCCTTGACAGCAGCTATAAAGTCTTTAGCGACCTTGTAGTTAACGTCAGCTTCAAGCAGCGCCAGACGGATCTCGCGTAGCGCGGCATCAACATGCTCTTTCGTGAGCACGCCTTCGCCGCGCAGATTCTTTAGCGTCCGCTTGAGCTTGTCCGATAAAGACTCAAACATAACAGGCGAAGTTCCGCGCTTGTGACGGAAACGGAAATCATAGCGGCGGGTCCGAAGGGTGTCAAGGAACGTAACGACACGACTAGTGTAGTCCGCCAAGAAAAGTAGTTGGAGGTCTTTACTTCTCGGCGCACTGCGACACGGCTGTCAGGAACAGCAAAACTATGAAAATGAAACCAGCGTTGCTTCGACCAATCACCAGCCTTCTATTACTAATCAGCTTCTGGTTCTGGGGTGGCACAACAGTCACTACGACCAGAGAAGTTACGGCACAGGATTCCATCTCTCAGCAATTTAGACAGATTGCCCCAGGAATTGAGCACCTCCAGATATCGCGCGACGCTGATACCGAAAAAGATAATACGGGTCCCTGGCTAATCAATTTGCTGAGAGTAGATTTAAATCATGCTCGAATTACTTTTGCGCGTGCGCTTGATACCGGGTTAGGACTTGAAACTACCAGCTCAATGGCTGCTCGTCACAATGCTGTAGCTGCAGTTAATGGTGGGTATTTTCGAACCACTGGTCCATACCGAGGCGAATCGGTTGGTGTTTACATGCTAAGAGGTAAACTAATTAGTGAGACTCACTTTGATCGTGCGGCAGTGGGTCTCTTAACGGCTAACAGTGATCGCATTGAGCTCGTTTTTGGCCATCTCGGCTTCTCGGGAGAACTAAACACCAGAACGGCCAAGCATCCTATTAATGGACTGAACCGTCCTCGCCGCGCTGATGAACTAATTGTGTTTACGCCTGAATTTCATCGGACGACACTCACGACGCCCGAAGGAGTCGAAGTCATAGTTCGCCGACAAAGGGTTACATCAATTCGAGACCGTCAGGGAAGCACTCAAATTCCAGATGATGGCTACGTGATTTCGGCTACAGGAAAAGCACGAGATTGGGTCAATGGGAACTTGAAGAACGGAGCTCGCTTAACTTTCAGGGTCAGGTTGATAGCGCTGGATAGCCAACAGCAGGATAGGTGGCGCCGTGTCCACAGCATAGTTGGTGGTGGTCCACAACTGATTCGCGCCGGGGCCGTGTCGATTACGAACCTAAAGGAGAACATTCTTCCCGCCTTCGTTAACGACCTACACCCCCGAACAGCTATTGCAAAACTCGAATCTGGAAAAGTGTTACTGATAACTGTTGATGGCCGGCAACCAGGCATTAGTGTGGGTATGTCTCTAGAGATGCTTGCGAATCTGTTGCGCGAGTTTAACGCAGTCGAGGCATTGAACCTGGATGGCGGCGGCTCAACAACTATGGTTGTAGAAGGAAAACTTGTTAATAAGCCTTCAGATCAGACAGGCGAAAGGCCTGTAAGTGATGCAATTCTTATATTTTCACGTTCACAACATTAGCCAGCTTTTCTTGTCTCGTTATGGACGGCTGTGCGTGCCTGTGCTAAATTCAACAGCGTTTAGTGTCAACCAAGCGCGTCGCCTTCAGGGGAGTTGTTTGTGACGCCTGACCTTCCCTGCTTCCACAGCCGAAGCACAGTATGAAAAGCGTGGCTAATTGACCATCTAGGTACAGTTACATGGCAAAGCGTTCAGATCGCCATGGCCAGGAAGAATCCTCAAAACCAAAAGCAGTAGTTGATCTCGCAGACGCGAGAGAGAGATTACGCCCGGCCTCGCGATATTCTTCAGATGAATCCTTGCGCGAGCAATTGAGGGAGATTCAATCGCTCCTGGACCAGGGTCTGACAACAGAAGCACGTACACAACTTACTGCTCTAATAACTTCAGCACTCACCAACCACTCAGTCCTGGCCCTAGCCCGCTGTACACTCTCTACCGCCCTCGAAATGCAAGGACATTATCGGGAGTCGCTTGCTGCTGTTGCCATGTACGAGTCACCTGAATCGAGAGTCAATCTTGATGAACAGGTTGTGCGAGATCTGCGAGTGCAAATAGGTCTTGCATATAACTATAACGGCGATCATCCGAAAGCGATTTCTATTCTGAAGGGTGCACTACGAGATCTCTCTGATACCGGCACTGACGCTGGACTTGGACCTGTTTATGCTGCTCTGGCTCGTGTCTATCGAAGCATCAGTGAATTTCCCATCGCGCGCGACTATGCTCAGCGTGCCTTAGAACATTTTCGCCAAACCGGTGAGTGGCGCGGACTTGCAGAGGCATATTTTGGTATTGCCATGGCCGATACTCAGGAAGGAAACTGTGAATCAGCCCTCGAGAACTTTGCTCAGGCTCTCAAGCTGATCGGCGATCGTCCGGCGAGTCATCTGTTAGGTCGTATCTATGCCAACATGGCTGGAGCTTGTTGGTTCTTGAAGCGCCCGCAAGAAGGCATTGGCTATCTTGAAAAGGCCATCACCTATTATGAACGCACAGACCACAAGACTAGCGCCGCCGATGGTTACAATAATCTTGGCATCAACCTGATCTTAATCGGACAGTGGGACCGGGCTCAGGAGGCGCTTCACAAGGCATTGTCGCTTGCATCAGAAGTCGATGAACGCGGGGCGAAGGTACCAATGATTCTCGACTCTCTGGGCGAACTCCATATGTTGCGCGGAGATTTGGATGAGGCAAGAGATTACTTGAAACGCGCCGTTGCATTAGCAACAGAAAACGGCAATAGATGGTATGCGGGACAGGCACTGCGTACGCTGGGGCGCTGCTATCTGGCGATGCAAGATTCAGCTAAGGCACTAGCGAAGGGTAAGGAAGCACTCGGTCTCGCAGAAGGCATTGGTGATCGGCAAGCAATTTGTGAGTCGCGAATAATTCTCGCTGAAGCTTATTTACGTACAGATCAAAGGGAAGATTGCGCTGGGGAGCTGCAAAAGGTTAACGACCAGACTACCGAGTCGGCGACCGATTTGGGCTTCACGGGCGAAGCGCAAAGGCTTGCCGGGATGCTTGCAATGGCAGAGGGTGATGCTGTTTCAGCCGCCCAGCACTTTGGCAGTAGCGTCTCAATATTCGACATGCTAGGAGATCGTTATCGCGCCGCTCGAGCACATTATGAACTTGGCCGCGCCTATGCGACGACACTGCCAACTCGTGCCACGGAACACCTGTCGCGGGCCGTTAATACATTTCGTGAATTAGGCGCCAAAATTGACTTCCAGCGCGCTCAAGAAGCACTCGCTAATGTCGATCGTACAACTCCCGAATCGCGTCCCGAAGAATCAACTTTACCGCAGTTGTTGACGTTGAGGTTGGCGGAAGCAGTCGCTTCGCGAGAACTGTTGCTGCGGGAACTCGCGGCTATTATGCGGCAGGAAACTAGTGCGCTTCGAGTCATGATCAGCGAGCGCGACGAACATAACCATGCTCGAGTTGTTATCTCACATGGCTGTACACCAACGGAGAGTTCGCAGCTAGCCGAGGAGCTCGAAAAACTAACCAGTGATGAAGAGCGGGAGCATTTCAGTAAGAAAAAAGATGCAGTAATCATTCCCCTTCGATCCTCCAATGCTCCACTGGCCACACTCTACATGGCGCCTCGAAAGCGTGCGATGCTGCCTGGAGGAATTTCGCTTGAACCACTGCTTCGAATAGTTGGACTTGGTTTGGATGTTTGTGCCTTACGTGCAGGCGCGCAAAAAGGCACGGGTGCTCAACCTGCAGATGAACTCGCCAGCAGCAGCCTCATGCCTGGATTTATTCATTCGAGCCCAGCGATGTCGCGCCTTGTCGAAGAGGTTCACAAAATACGTTCATCAGACGTTACCGTACTAGTAACTGGCGAGTCAGGAACTGGCAAGGAGCTGGTGGCCCGAGCCATTCATGCCTTGTCCTCCAGACGTTCAAAGGTGTTCGTGCCTTTCAACTGCACGGCAGTCCCTAAAGAACTTTCTGAAGGCTATCTGTTTGGCTATCGTCGCGGGGCTTTCACAGGAGCCATTAATGATTCACAAGGGGTAATCAGAACGGCTGCTGGAGGAACCCTCTTTCTCGATGAGATTGGAGATCTACCGCTAGATCTGCAACCTAAGTTATTGAGGTTCTTACAGGAAGGTGAAATACAGCCATTAGGTGAACAGCGTCCCATAAGAGTCGACGTGCGTATTATAGCGGCAACAAACACCGACCTTGAGGAGATGGTTGCGGACGGACGCTTTCGTGAGGACCTCTATTATCGCCTAAATGTTATTCGCCTACGGGTTCCTCCTCTGCGCGAACGGCGGTCAGAGATTCCCACAATTGTGAATTACTACATCAATCATTACTCGGCAAAGTTTAGGCGAAATGACATTCAGATTACCCCTCAAGCAGTAGACCTGCTAATGGTAAGTGATTGGCCCGGTAATGTGCGCCAGCTTTGCAATGAGATTCAACGGGTCGTTGCTCGGGCTGAAGACGCAACAACGATCACACCTGACCAATTGTCACCCGAACTCAAGCGCACTTCGTCGCCAATAACTCCGCCAACAAGCGTTTCTGCAGTGTCGTCCATCCCTGTGCCACTGGAGAATTTAACATTGGCGGATGCGTTGGCTGAGGTGGAACGCAAGATGATCGCCGAGGCACTGCGCAAGCATGGAGGCAATATCTCGCGCGCTGCTCGTGAGCTAGGACTTACTCGCCGTGGACTTTACCTCAAGCTGGAACGCTACGACCTTAGTGCCAGCGCGTAATTAGTAAGGCCTTCCGCGATCAACTCTCAAGTTGTTCCTTACTGAAAATGCACCAGGAACACCTCTCGCTGCCATGTATGCAAGTTGCGAATCCATCGGATTGGACACTACACCCTCGAGGGTAATGTGGCCCCGATTAACAATGATTCGGATTGATGGATTTGCGCCCATGAAATATCGATACAGCGAACCCTGCCGAGACACAGCCCGATAGGTGTTGATCCGAATCCGATCATCAGAAGGCGAGAGTGGCAATACTTGTATACGGTTTATTACGCGATCAACACCGGCTAATCGTGCGACGCGGCGTTCAGCATCAGAGCGAGTCGTTGGCCGCACCACATTACCCAAGAGTGTTACCGTATTACCATCAATCCTGAAAGCGAGATTGTCGAATACTCCGTAGAAAGGCAGAGTAAGCAATTCCCTTCGAATTTTGTTAGTCAAGTCTCCCCTTGAAGACTGTGCTGCAGAAACAGGAGCAGCAGCTACGGTTAATGATGTCATTATAAAAGCTATGAATAGCGCTCGTAATCTCATCGTTTGTATCCTTTCAATGAGTACTTTTTAGATGCCATTGATACCGTCGGTGCTGCCTTTACCACCTGTGGGGGCGGGTCTCCGTGCCCTCCCCTCGTTTTCAATCCACGCCTCCTTCGTTTCAATCCAAATACCTGTAGGGGCGGGTCTCCG
>CAZNPP010000111.1:0-2774 GCA_964574785.1 uncultured Chloracidobacterium sp.
CGTGTCCGATCGTCCCGATGTTCACATGGGGCTTTGAACGGTCAAATTTTTCCTTCGACATTCTTCCTTGCCTCTTTAATAAAGGATCTTAGTGCTTATTTAATAAAGGATCTTAGTGCTTATGACGCGATTTACCTAACTGCTGGAGCCCGCGATGAGATTTGAACTCATGACCTCCTCCTTACCAAGGAGGCGCTCTACCCCTGAGCTACGCGGGCACGAGTAAACCTTTCAAAACTTTGGAGCGGGCGACGAGATTCGAACTCGCGACCCTCAGCTTGGAAGGCTGATGCTCTACCAACTGAGCTACACCCGCTCAAAAAGGGATGAACGATGAAGGCGAAAGGATGGGTCATTTACCATTTATCATTTGAAATTTTTCATTTTCAAATCTTTGCGAACACCAATGAAGCATGACTAACGGTAAATGGTAGAGGAGAGGATCCTTCATCCTTCCTCCTTCATCCTTTCATCTGCTCCCTGGTGCAGGGGGCAGGATTCGAACCTGCGTAGGGCGTGAGCCCGCCGGGTTTACAGCCCGGTGCCATTAACCACTCGACCACCCCTGCATCCTTCAAATATCGACTTGCTGGAGCCGGCGAAGGGACTTGAACCCCCGACCCTCTGATTACAAATCAGATGCTCTACCAACTGAGCTACGCCGGCCCTTTACGGGGCGTAACAGCGCATTCCGACAAAATGCGGATACTACCAACAGCATGTTCAAAAGGCAAGCCGCAGTCAATGTTAATGTTAGCGTTACCTCTAATAGAAATATCGGCACCGTTTTTTAACTAGGTGTTGACGCTTTAACACGGTGCAAAGTAGCATGAACTACCCCAACGACGCCGAAACACTGACGTCGTCCGTAGATTTGAAACTCCAACGTAACTGCCCCTCATGCTATCGGCAAACGAAGGCTATTCGAATGACCATCCTTGTTGTTTTATGAATCAATCACCC
Source organism: uncultured Chloracidobacterium sp. (assembly GCA_964574785.1). Taxonomy (GTDB): domain Bacteria; phylum Acidobacteriota; class Blastocatellia; order Pyrinomonadales; family Pyrinomonadaceae; genus PSRF01. Next base: position 964 of record CAZNPP010000111.1, read on the forward strand.
GAGGAGACTAACCATGCGTTTTATCACCAAGTTGTGGAAGAGCCGCCCGTTGTTGGTTTTGAGCACCGGTTTAGCATGCGTGTTCTACGCTTCCGTGGTCACCGGTCAACAGATGCAGGATAAGCCTGTGACACCGGCCGCAGATCGAAATCGTCTCTATTGCGCGGGGCATATACGATATGAAAGGTTTTCGGCCTCGCCTGAAATCGTCGGCACTGAAGAGGAGCAAGAGAAACGTGTGTTTGCCGCTGGCGATATCGTCTACATGAATGCTGGAACTCAACAGGGCATCCGCAGTGGTCACGAGTTCATGATATTGAGACCACGGGGAGAACCAAAACAGGTGCATACCCAGAAAAGTGGCTTTCTGGGAATCTACGTCGAGGAAGTAGGGCAACTAGAAGTATTGAAAGCTCTCGACACCACCTCGGTAGCCCAAATCACATACTCCTGCGATACAGTACTGCTGGGTGATCTCCTGACGCCGGTCCCAGAACGAGTGTCTCCGGTGGCGCCGGCTGATCTACCAGTTGATCGCTTTGCTGATCCCAGTGGCAAGCAAATAGGTAGAGTCATGATGGCGCGCGACGGTCGCGAGATGGTGACGAGAAACGATATTGTCTATATAGATCTAGGCGCCGAAGACAATCTGGCGGTCGGGAACTACCTCACGATTTTCCGGGAAGTAGGAACTGGAAATATTACTCGCATCGATTTCCCGGAGCTTGCGAGAACGCGGTCTTGGGGATTCCAAAGTCAACGGTTCCGCGGTGGTGGCTTTGGGATTCAGGCACAACGCTCTAAAGAAACTAGCGCGGGCCTATATCGTGGTCGTCCCATAACCAGTAGAGAGATACAAAACAAGCGACCACCCATGCCTAGAAAAATCGTGGGCGAGATGGTGATACTGAACGTCCAACGGCGCACCGCAACGGCATTGATAACACGCGTTGCTCAGGAAGTTCATACGGGAGACTTTGTCGAGGTTAGGTGAGATCGTTGGGAGTCTTCACGGTCTTAAGCTAGATTGCCAAGAACAAGTTAACCGCGTCCATTCAATTAGTCCCGAGCTGCGGCGATAGTCGCAGCTCGGGCTTTGTCCTTGTGCTTTTCTGTCTTGGTTGCTAGCACCGAGCGATAAAATGCCCTGAAATACCCGTACATTGAAACACACGCTGAGATCACGACCAGCCACAGCATTGCGCGGCCAGCCGTGTAAAGAAGCACCTGCCAATCGTTCCCAGTAGTCGGTCCTGCACCAAAGAGATGTTCGAACGCCAGACGTAGCTCTGGCACTGTCCAAAATTCAATCGCCGGAAAAGGCTTGCCAAAGTTGGCCACAGGAGGCTGGCCCCCGACACTCGAAGCAATCAACAGAGAAACCGTGATGACTTGTGCGAGCATCTTTACTTTTCCAATTCGCGAAGCAGAAATCACTACCCCGTCAGCGGCAGCGATGGATCGCAGTCCCGTTACGGCAAATTCTCTTCCGATAATAATCACCACAGCCCAGGCTGGTGCTAGTTGGTTCTCGACCAGGGAGATCAGCGCCGCAGAAATAAGAAGCTTGTCGGCTATAGGATCAAGCATTTGACCGAGACGAGTAACCTGGTCTCGACTGCGAGCGAAGTGGCCATCGAGATAGTCTGTGAATGCTGCGCCCAGGAAGATCACCACGCCAAGAATGTGTCTCGGTACTCCAAACCAGTTTTCTGAGAACGGTGTCAGCAGAACCACCACCAGTATTGGGACAATGAAGATGCGCAGTAACGTCAGGGCGTTTGGAAGGTTCACATTGTGCCTCAGTCAAA
>CAZNPP010000111.1:2874-9968 GCA_964574785.1 uncultured Chloracidobacterium sp.
GCTTCGGTTTCGTCCCATGGCAATTGACCGCATCACCGTCAGAGGCGCTCGTCAACACAACCTCAAAAATATAAATGTCGAGATACCTCGAGATCGTCTGACTGTGATCACCGGATTATCTGGCTCCGGTAAGTCATCTCTTGCCTTCGATACGATTTACGCGGAAGGGCAACGTCGATATGTGGAATCACTGTCAGCTTATGCGCGTCAGTTCTTGGACCAACTAGAAAAGCCGGACGTTGATTCTGTTGATGGCCTTTCTCCCGCTATCTCTATAGAGCAGAAAACTGTGGCTCGTAGCCCCCGGTCTACCGTAGGTACCGTTACGGAGATCTATGACTACCTCCGTTTGCTCTTCTCATCTATTGGCCAGCCGCACTGTTACCTCTGCGGGTCTCCCATCACTCGCCAGAGTGTCGAGCAGATCATTCAGAGTGTGCTGGCGCTTCCCGAAGGCGAGCGGGTAATGATTCTTGCGCCCATAGTACGCGGAAGAAAAGGCGAGTTTAAGAAAGAACTCGAGAAGCTGGCAAAAGACGGCTTCTTAAGGGCTCGTGTTGATGGCGAGCTGCTTTCACTTGACGAAGAGATCAGGTTGGACAAACGCCGAAACCATACCATTGAAGCGGTCGTAGACCGGCTGCTGATTAAACCTGGAATCACTGAAAGACTCTCGGAATCACTGCGAACCGCTTTGAAACTGACTGGGGGCGCGGTGTTGGTTTCAGTAATTGACGGTGAAGAGCATCTTTACTCCGAACGCATGGCGTGTGTGAACTGCGGGATAAACGTGCCGCCACTAGAACCGCGCTCTTTCTCTTTCAACTCAGCTTATGGAGCCTGCAAGAGATGTCATGGAATCGGTACCGTTCTCGAGGTGGATCCAAACAAGTTGATTCCCAATCCAACAATCTCGGCACTTGAACTTCCGCTAATTGGCCCCAATGATCGACAGGGCTCAGCATATCTGCGAAGTGCGCTACTGGCAGTAATCAAACACTACAACTGTAATCCTGCTTCGTCTGTCACCGATATACCGAATAGCGTACTCGATGCTTTTTTCAATGGTCTGAGCGGACAGTTAACCTTCACGCAAGGCGCCTATTCGTACCGTGGGCCATGGAAAGGCGCACTACGTTGGCTCCGAGAGCGCTTGAGTGAAGCGCCATCAGAAAAGGTACGCTACGCAGTGGAGGAACTTGTTTCTCCTACTATTTGTCCAGATTGTAAGGGCCGTCGTCTGCGAGCTGACTCACTGTCGGTTCGATTGGCAGGTCGCGGTATTGCTGACTATACAGCGTTGCCGATTGAAGAAGCTGTCGAGGTTTTCGAGGAGATAAAACTTGAGCCTCGTGAGGAATTAATTGCCGGGACAATACTGAGAGAGATTAAGAACCGCATACGCTTTCTGAGAACTGTTGGCCTGGGATATCTTACGCTCGATCGAAGTTCTTCAACCTTGTCTGGAGGCGAAGGACAACGCATCCGCCTGGCTACCCAGATTGGCTCACAACTCCGCGGAGTTCTCTATGTTCTGGATGAACCCTCGATTGGTCTGCACCCACGTGATAATCAGCAACTATTAGACACGCTTTGTGCTTTGAGGGATCTAGGCAACACCGTGCTCGTGGTTGAACATGATGAAGAGACAATACAGAGATCTGACTACGTTATCGATCTGGGACCAGGTGCAGGTGCTCATGGCGGCGAAGTCGTCGCCTGCGGAACGGCAGCCGAGGTAGCGGAAAATCCGAAATCAATTACGGGACTCTATATGAAAGGACTGCGGAAGATCGACGTTCCTACGGAAAGACGGTTACCCAACGGTAAATACCTTAGAGTTCAAGGGGCTCGGGCAAACAACCTGAAGGAGATAGACGTAGAGTTTCCCTTGGGCTTGCTTTCAGTCGTAACGGGAGTATCAGGCTCAGGTAAGTCAACACTCGTCGGAGACATTTTATATCGTGCGCTGGCTCGCCATCTTTATGGTTCATCAACTGATCCTGGTGCATACACAGCAATCGAAGGTTTGGACCACATTGACAAAGTGATCGAGATTGATCAATCACCGATCGGTCGAACGCCACGATCGAATCCTGCGACCTACACAGGACTTTTTACCCCTTTGCGGGAACTGTATGCGATGCTACCCGAATCTCGGGAGCGTGGTTACAAACCTGGGCGGTTCTCTTTTAACGTCAAGGGTGGCCGTTGCGAAGCATGCGAAGGGGATGGGCTTAAGCGCATCGAAATGAACTTCCTACCCGATGTTTATGTGCTTTGCGATGTCTGTCGCGGGGCTCGGTATAACCGCGAGACGCTAGCTGTGAAATACAAGGGAAAGTCGATTGCCGATCTGCTGGATACAACGGTCGAGGAAGCCCTGCCGCTGCTCGAGAACATTCCTCAGGTCAAACAGAAACTGCAGACACTTCTCGATGTTGGCCTTGGATATATCAAGTTAGGTCAATCAGCCACGACACTATCCGGTGGGGAGGCACAACGGATCAAATTAGCAAAAGAGCTGTCGAAACGTGCCACCGGCAGAACTGTTTACATCCTAGATGAGCCCACGACCGGCCTTCACTTTGCCGATGTCCATAAACTGCTCGATGTGCTTCAACGGCTGGTCTCGCTTGGCAACACAGTCCTGGTAATCGAGCACAACCTTGATGTGATCAAGTCTGCTGATTACATCATTGACCTTGGACCGGAGGGGGGATACCACGGTGGGCGCGTTGTTGCTTCGGGAACTCCAGAAGAAGTGGTTAGGTCACGGCGATCGCATACGGGCCACGCATTAAAACCACTTCTCAACGGTCGTTTTAGGCGCAATGGCAAGGGCCCACTCGGGAATTCGAAGGAAACAGCGTGATATAATTTCTTAATGTCAAGCTACAATGACGACTTACGTCCCTTGTCACTCGACAAGGTCAGCACTTACAAACTGGCTTCTCGGAAAAGCAAGGTCGCCCTCGCCGATTTCGCACAACAAGTCTCTGAGAACACCACATTAAGGGAATTTCTTGACAGCCTACCAAACATCCTGGCGGTTCAAAGTCTGCGAGAATTGGCAAGCCGGATATTGAGAGCACGAGATCTCCAGAAGCCCATCATCTGGGGCATTGGTGGACATGTCATCAAAACCGGATTAGCGCCCGTGATTATCGACCTAATGGATCGTGGATTCGTCACAGCCATTGCAGCAAACGGTTCTGTCCTGGTCCATGATGTGGAGATCGCGATGATCGGTTCAACCTCAGAAGACGTTGACGCAACTCTAGGTGCCGGTGCATTTGGTGCCGCCGAAGAAACTGGAAGGCTTCTCAACCAGGCTGCGCAGAATGCAGCTTCTCAACAAATTGGTCTGGGTGAAGCTATAGGTGCGGCGCTTCACGAACTAAAACCAGCAAATGGCAATTACTCAATCCTGTACTCAGCACACGAGAGAAAAGTTCCAGTTACTGCGCATGTTACGATTGGCGGTGATATTGCCCATTTCCATCCGGGCACCGACGGTGCGGCGCTGGGTGCAGCGACACACACGGACTTTCGACTTTTGGGAGAACTGGTTCGCAGGATGAACGGTGGCGGAGTATATCTCAATGTTGGCTCGGCAGTTGTGCTACCGGAAGTCTTCTTAAAGCTCCTAACACTTGTACGAAACCTTGGCCATCCTCTTCAAGACATCACCACCGCCAACCTCGACTTCATTCAATCCTATCGTCCTTTAACTAATGTAGTTCGGCGACCAACCGCGGATGGAGGTGGTAAGGGATACTCAATCACCGGTCACCACGAACTCACGATACCCCTGCTGGCCGCCGAGCTCATCTGCCGAACACCTTCTGCGTAAAAAAGCTTGACAATTCGCCTCCCTGTGCGTAATTTTACGCTCATCTGAAATTGAAAATCACTTTCAATTTCTTTTATTTTCAATCCCTAATCTTCAGGGGGCTTCATGCAGGTTATTGATCCTCGTGCCGTGAGCCGAACACTCTTTGCCGCGATCGCGTTTCTTTTCTTTCCTGTTTTCGCAGTCACAGCGCAAGTGAGCAACACTTCATTAACCGGTGTTGTGCGCGACCAAAACTCAGGAGCTATTGCTGGCGTAACTGTCACCTTAAGACAGACGCGAACCACCTACGCTCGCATTACAACCACTAATCAACTCGGCGAGTTTCACTTCGCAAGCGTTCCCCAGGCAGAGTACCGCCTGATAGTGACTGAACAAGGATTTGCCCCATTTTCTAAACCACTCACTATTGGCAGTAATGGAGTGGAAAACATCAATGTTGTCTTACAACCTGGACCGATCGCTGAGTCAGTTGTTATCACAAGTAGCTATCTCACCACACCAGAAGCGCTGGAAAAGATTCCAGGTTCTATCTCTACCATTGATGATCAAGTGATCGAGCAAAGTCGCGCTTTTAATACCAGCGAGATCCTCAGAAAAGTAAGCGGTGTGAACATCCGTGATGAGGAAGGGTTCGGTTTGCGTCCCAACATCGGAATTCGAGGCCTCAATCCTACGCGTTCAACCAAGGTATTGCTGCTTGAAGATGGCATCCCACTTACTTACGCTCCGTATGGCGATAATGCTTCTTACTACCATCCACCGGTCGATCGCTTTGAGACCATTGAAGTCTTGAAGGGTTCTGGGCAAATCCTGTACGGCCCGCAAACCATCGGTGGTGTCGTCAACTACATAACACCTGCGCCGCCTGCAAACCGAGGGGGTTCTATCTCTCTGACGGGAGGCACTCGCGATTACCTTAACGCTCACCTGAGATATGGGGACACGTTTGGGAACACTGGCTTTCTTTTGGGTTTCAATAGAAAACAGGGTCGCGGTTCACGCGAAAACGTTCGGTCTGGACTCAATGACTTCAACTTTAAATCAATCACCGCTGTGAGTTCCCAACAGGCCATAACAATAAAGTTCAATTATTATGGGGAGAATTCAAACGTAGGTTATTCCGGCCTTCGCGAGGACGAATTTCGTGAAAACCCTCGTCAGAACCCTTTTCGTAATGACTTTTTCTATGGAAATCGTTTTGGTGCTTCCCTTACCCATGCCTTCGTCATCAGTTCCGACGTAGTCCTGACCACCAATATTTACGGCTCTTATTTTCGCCGTCACTGGTGGCGCCAGTCCTCTAACTCGAACGAGCGACCAAACGATGCCACTGATCCTTTGTGCGCTGGTATGGCAAATCTGAATACAACTTGCGGTAATCAGGGACGCCTGCGGCGCTATTACTTCGCTGGCGCTGAACCAAGGTTGAGTGTTACCAAGAGCTGGTTTGGAATCAGAAATGAAATGGATTTGGGATTTCGCGTTCATTTTGAAGACCAAGACCGACAGCAGAAAAATGGCGATCTTCCAACATCGCGAGACGGTCTGGTAGTAGAGAATAACCATCGCCTCAATCGCGCTTACTCAGGTTTTGTGCAAAACCGTTTCATTTTTGGTGACCTAACAATCACACCGGGACTTCGTCTCGAGCACATCAACTACACGCGAACAAACCGGCTACTGAACGTCACTGGTAAGACAAGCTTGACCCAAATCGTCCCAGGGCTCGGCCTCTCCTATACTCCCATCCAATTAGTAACTCTCTTCGCAGGCGTGCACCGTGGCTTTGCGCCGCCGCGCACCGAGGACATCATTAACAATACGACAGGCGGAAGCGTCGATCTGGACCCCGAGTTAAGCTGGAATTACGAGATTGGAATGAGAGGCAGGCCACATCGGGCGCTTAAGATGGAAGCGACTTTTTTCCGGATGGACTATGAGAATCAGATTGTTCCGGCAAGTCTAGCCGGGGGAGTGGGTTCTACTTTCACGAATGGCGGCGCAACGCTCCACCAGGGCATAGAGCTAGCTGCAGCTCTCGACACCGCTTCAATCCTAAAGCGCCGCTACAATGCGTATATCCGCACCGCGTATACTTACCTTTCAACTGCTGAATTTCAGGGAGTACGCTTCAGTAATGTGCCTGGATTTTCCTCCACAAGCGTCACTGGCAATCGTCTTCCGTACGCACCCAAACACCTACTCAACTCAAGTATCGGTGTCGCTCACGCTAGTGGTATCGACATGTTTCTTGAAGGTGTGTATGTAGGAGCTCAATTTGCCGAAGATCTGAATCGCCTCCAGAGCATTACCGCAAACGGTCAAACTGGTCTTATTCCCAGTTATACTTTTTGGAACGTCACGGCAAACTATAATATTGAGAGTCTCCGAACAACGTTCTACATCACCGCAAAAAATCTATTCGATCGCCTCTATATCGGAGATCGCAGTCGCGGCATCTTACCTGGACCACCACGGGCCGTTCATGCCGGATTCAAGTTCCGGTTCTAACGTCCCGTTAAGTTCATCGAGGGGTTTGAATACTCTAACCACGCTTCTTCCACGAACTCACACAAACTTCTCTTGAGTCTCCAAAACTCTTTCGTTCGTTTCGAGGGAATTGGTGGATGTTTGTCAGTGTGTTCTTTGGCCGGGTCAACAGCTTTGCCTCGCCCGATCTATAGCTTATCAGCCAGTTTCCAACAGATTACGCATCTAGGTTATTCGTGCGCTATAATCCGCCAAATAAATTAAGAGGTTGGTGTGATGAAGCTACCGCGGGTGAAAATCGGTTCATCATAACCCAGAGGACGCATCACAATTCCAGCAGATAAGCGCAACCCATGGATCCAGATAGACTCGATCATTTCCGCCGTCTTCTCGTTGTGGAACTTCGTCGCCATACAGAGTACATACGTGAGGATCAATCAGCAGCTCTCGAGCTTTCCGATGACGGGGTCAAGGACAGCGTTGACCTTTCTTTAATGGATGTAAACAAGGAACTGGCGCTCAGGCTTGGGGAAAGAGCCTCTAAGATGGTTGCGGACATTGATCAAGCGCTGTTGAGAATCAAAGAAGGTTCTTATGGGGAGTGTGCTCGCTGCGGTCAACCGATTGACGAAAGGCGCCTCGAAGCTGTGCCGACTGCAAGGTATGACGCTGCTTGTCAGATGGCAATCGAAGAAGCTGACGGTTTTCAGAACCATTCAACTCTTTAGTGAATCGTGAATCGTGA
>CAZNPP010000111.1:10068-13940 GCA_964574785.1 uncultured Chloracidobacterium sp.
TCGTGAATCGTGAATTGTTAATGGTGAATACTACTGCGGGAACTAGGCTTCATTACGATTCACGATTTACCATTCACCCTCTCACGCCTTTGGGTGTGCCTTGTCATAGACTTCAATTAGTTTTTCCATCGATACATGGGTGTAGATTTGAGTGGATGAAAGGCGGGCATGTCCAAGCAACTCCTGAATGTCTCGTAGATCCGCACCGCTATCAAGCAAGTGAGTAGCGAAAGAATGCCTTAGGGCGTGGGGACTAATGTCGTGCATGCCCGCGCAAAGCCGAATATACTTTTCAACCATCCTGCCAACTGAGCGAGTAGAGATTCGCGTCCCCTGATAATTCAAAAACATTACCTCAGGATCCCTTTTCGAAATAGGCGCACGGTCCAGGAAACCTTCGCGGACCGATAGGTATTCTCTCAGTGCCTCCCGTGCCGGCTCGCCAAAAGGAACAATACGTTCTTTGCGACGCTTTCCCGTGACCTTTATTAATTGATTCTTAAAATCAACATCACCGACGTTCAGTTTGATCAGTTCTGAGACGCGGACTCCAGTTGCATACAAGAGTTCAAGTATCGCACGATCCCGCTTTCCGAAATCGCTTTCAACATCAGGTGTTTCTATGAATTTGACCGCGTCCTCGATTGAGAGATGCCTTGGCAGCTTCTTCTCCAGTCGCGGAGTCGCAACGAGCTTGGCAGGGTTTAAGTCAACAATCTCTTCCCGCACCAAGAACTGAAAAAAAGTACGTAATGCCGCCAGCTTACGTGCGATTGAACTCTTCTTTTTCTGTCCTGAATGAAGAGACCCGAGCCATTCACGAATCGTAAGATGGTCGATTTGCTGAATTTCTGGATATGACTTGTCCGAACTGGACTTGGCCAAGTGGGCAAGAAATTGCTCTAAATCACTTTTGTAATTGCGAAGGGTGTGCTCGCTGACGTTGCGTTCGAAACGCAAGTGTTCGAGGAACTGAGTTACCAGTTGCTCCATTGTCAGAGACTCGGAACTCACCAATCGTTCGCCGCAGCGACAGGTTTCGGAGAGTAGTAACCTCTTCGAGCTCTCACGCGAACGTCCTGACGTGATTTGACGCGCAGTTCGATCGAATGGAAGCGCCCGTCGTGATGCTCGTCGGATGCATAATAGCCAAGTATGTACTGCTGGGCTAGATCAGCTGCTATTTGGGCGAACGCAACTTCCAAGTCGGGAGTAGTCTTTGGAACATAGACGGCACCTCCAGTCTGTGCAGCCAACTGTTCCATGCGCCGCTCGGCCGCAAGAGCCCGAACGTTAGCGCCTTCGTACCAACCTGTTTGCACTACAAAAATCTGGCAGTCATCAGCAAGCACCCGCTGAAGCGTTGTATCAAAATCGATTCGGCTGCTTGTCTCGATACCATCAGACACAATGACGATAATTCTACGACCTGGAAAAGGGCGCAGGTAAGTAGCGGCAGCAACTATTGCATCAAACAAAGAAGTAGAACCTTGAGGTCTTCCGAAATTCTCGATCGTCTGTTCCAACCGGGCGATGTCACTTGTTAACGGCTGTGCAAGATAACTTTCGCTCTCGACAGAATAGATCGCTGCCTGGTCTGAAGGGCGCATTACTCTTCGGAAGAAATGTTTAGCTGCTTGCTTCTCGAATTCACGCCCAAAATCAAGACTGCCACTGTTATCAAACAGCATCGCAAGCCGCACAGGCGTTTCAGACCGACTAAAGTCACTAATGGATCGTAAATGTCCATCAACTCGGAGCTCAAAATCCTCGAGTGCAAGACCTGAAACTGCATATCCCTTTGTGTCAATCACTGAGGCCGGAATGGGAACCAGGTTGGCGCTGATTCGCAATACGTCCATCGAGTCGACTTCCGTGCCATCATCGTTGGTTTGTGCAGGACGTTTTGTTTGGCTTGGAGGTCTGGAACTCTGGGGCTCAGCGATTGGACCGGGAGGTGTAGTTTGTTGCGGTTTAGACTGCTCTTTGCGGCGGCCAGACTGAGCTGTAGCAATCGAAACACTACTAACGGCAAACGCAATGGTAAGCAGAATCAGGAAAGCTTGTCTTAAGAGGCAACGCACTTTGGTCACGGCGCCACAACTCCCACTTCTATTGTCTTGTAAAGTTCTTGCAGCCAGACGTTCCATTGCTTTAGTGCTAAATTTACCTGAAGACTGTGCCGGTCACGTTTGCGCCGAACACGACGACGGTCTTGCTCAGTAAGCGGAGGTAACAACGCAAAGGTAATATTCACCGGCTGAAACTTTTTCGGATCGACATTGGCAACGTAATTAGCCAAAGCACCAGTAGCAGTACCTGATGGCGCCAACACCTCAACTTTTCGAGCTGCTAATCTTGCTGCGTTAACGCCTGCCAGCCAACCCATCGCCACCGATTCAACGTAGCCCTCAACACCCGTAATCTGACCAGCAAAAAAGATCGCAGGATAATCGCGCATCTGCATTGTCGGCGACAGAACTCGCGGCGAACATATATAGGTATTACGGTGAATCTGACCGAACTGAAGAAACTCGGCCCGTTCCAACCCGGGTATTAACCTAAGCACTCGTGCCTGTTCTCCGTAGCGTAGATGATTTTGAAACCCAACAAGGCTGTACGCGTCGGCGAGTAAATTTTCCTGTCGCAACTGAACTGCGGCGTAAGGTTCACGGCCAGTACGGGGATCGAACAGCCCCACGGGCTTCATGGGTCCATACCTAAGAGTATCTACGCCTCTCCGCGCCAACTCTTCAATGGGCAAGCAGGCTTCGAACCAGCGAGTCTCTTCAAAACGGTGCAGAGGAACACTTTTAGCTTCGATTAGGCTTTGATAGAACCTCGCATATTCCTCCTGATTTAACGGGCAGTTTAGGTAATCATCGCCGCCTTTACCATAACGAGCTGCTCGAAATGCTATTGATTGGTCAACTGAATCGCCAGCAACAATTGGAGCGATAGCGTCATAGAAATAGAGCTGATCGCTGCCGGTAAGTTTCATAATTTCGTTAGTAAGCGCGTCTGAAGAAAGCGGGCCCGTGGCGATTATGACGATCGTATTCTGCGGAATACTTGTCATCTCTTCGCGCAGCAATTCGATTCGAGGTTCGGATGCAATTTTTGCTGTGATGTAGTCCGCAAACTTATGGCGGTCAACTGCCAAAGCAGCTCCGGCTGGAACACGAGTGGCGGCGGCCGCTTCCATAACTAGAGACCCGCCACGCCGCAGTTCCTCCTTGAGAAGATATGGTGCGGTACCCGGTTCGTCGGATTTTAGTGAATTGGAGCAAACAATCTCGGCCAGCTTGTCTGTTCGATGAGCAGGTGTTTGTCTAAGAGGGCGCATCTCATAGAGACGCACGCGGACACCACGTCGCGCCGCCTGCCATGCAGCTTCAACTCCAGCAAGTCCACCACCTATGACAACAACTTCATTCATAAAGTCGGTATTGTAGCTTACCTTTTGCAATTTGTAGGGGCGCACCTCCGTGTGCGCCCCAGATTAATGATTAGCCAACAAGCACGTAGGAAGGGGTGCCCTGATTGAATCATTATCTCGGCATAAACTCAGGCCAGAACCCAACCGCGAGGTGTAAAGGATGTGTTGATAACGGATACGGAGGAAGGAGCGCCAGTTTGATGATTAGGCAAGAACGAAAAAAAGGAGGGCGCCCATACAGGATAAAAGCCGGCCAAAGAACGGCAGAAATACGCAGCTTGACACCACAAACTTCGCGTTCGTATAGTGCAACTTCATTTCGACGTAGCGCCCTTTGAGGGGTTTAAGTCTCACAGGCCGGCTTAGCTCAGTTGGTAGAGCGTCTGATTCGTAATTAGAAGGTCATCGGTTCAAGTCCGATAGCCGGCTCCAA